>NZ_JBVBEF010000088.1:0-30885 GCF_055456055.1 Bradyrhizobium sp. LeoB3 | reverse complement strand
GTTATGGGTCCCGGATCAAGTCCGGGACGACGTGGGGTGGGGTTCTGATTCAAATTTCAAATAGCGTGAGGATGTGAGTTCGCATTCTCGCGGCGCGATGCGCCCGAGGTTTGCGTGACCGTTACGCTCCTCGAAACACAGAGGGCGCAGGGAAAGCCGGGTGCCGGCTGCACCCATGGGTCCCGTGCAACAAAAAGCACGGGGGTAGGACCACAGGTTCAACCGAAGCATTCCGGCTTTCCCTGCGCGGTGGTGTTACGGTTTCCTTCGTGCTCTCCTCGGTGACCGGGCTTTCTTGCCACCGTCGCCCTTAGGGATGTTTCCATCCCCCAGGACTTAGCGCCAGCGTCGGGGCGCCAGGACCACACGACTTCGCCGTCCGTGATGTGCGTGCTCGTCAGTCGCACACTTCACGTCCACCGCATCTCACCGCAACGTTCGTGACGATCGCGAGCCGCCCCTCTTTCGGGTGAGACGCGCGGAGTTAAATCACTGATTTGCCCGACGACGGAAGCGGAATGTTTTTTCCGCGAGGGCTGGACAGACTTTCGGTGATTTGCCCGTCGGGGGTGTTATGTCGCACTCAACCCAACCACATCGTTATTGCGAGCGGAGCGAAGCAATCCATAGCACCGCAAGCAGAAGCATGGATTGCTTCGCTCTGCTCGCAATGACGGGGGCTGTCATTCCGGGGCGATGCGAAGCATCGAGCCCGGAATCCATTTTGCTGCTTGCGCAAACGGACGAATGGATTCTCTGATGTGAAATTGCACATCATAGTTCACGCTGCGCGCGCCCCGGAATGACGGAGAGTGGGAAGCCTTTGGCGCGCGCTCACCGCACGAGCAAGCGCCGGCACGCATCGACAAACACCTTTGCCCCCGTGACGATGTCGGCGTCGTCGGTGTTCTCGCTCCAGTGATGGCTGATGCCGCCGATCGAGGGCACGAACAGCATGGCTGATGGCATGATGGTGGCGAGGACCTGGGCGTCATGGCCGGCGCCGCTCGGCATCCGGATCGACTTGCCATCGGCAAAGCGTGCGCTCGCGGCTTCGATCGCGTCCTGGAACGCGGCATCCATCGTCGCCGGCGCGCCGGTGCGGATGCGCTCGACCTCGACGCTGCAGCGGCCTGCCGCCGTGACCTCGGCGGCCATGCGGCGCAAATGCGCTTCCAGACGTTCGATCATGCTCGTATCGTCGTCGCGCATCTGGAACAGCATTTCGGCGCGGCCGGGAATGATGCTGGGCGCGCCGGGATCGAGCGTGATGCGGCCGGTGGTCCATACCGTGCGCGGTCCGCACAGGGCAGGGAAGCTGTCGTCGATCGCGACGCAGAATTTGGCGAGCGCAAGGCCAGCATCGCGGCGGGTCGACATCCGCGTGGTGCCGGCATGGTTCTGCTCGCCGGTGAAGGTGATGCGATATTGCCAGATGCCGACGATGGAGGTGACGACGCCGATCTTGAGGCCGCTGTCTTCGAGTGTCCTGCCTTGCTCGATATGGGCTTCGAGATATCCGACGTGCCGTCCGCGCTCGGCGGTGACGCGCGGGCGCCCGCCAAGCCCGACGTTCGCCAGCGCATCACGCATGGGACGCCCATTGCTGCGGTCGCACGCGGCGTCGATCTCGGCGTCCGTGACGGCGCCAACATAGGAGCGGCTACCGAGGAAATGGCCGAAATGTCCTTCCTCGTCGCACCAGGCGGCAACCTCGACGGCACCTTGGAGGCTCGCGTCGGGATTGAGGACGCGGGCGGCCTCGAGCGCATAGACGACGCCGAGCGGTCCATCGAGCCAGCCGGCGAAATTCTGGCTTTCGAGATGCGAGCCGGCCAGGAGCCTCAAGCCAGGTTTTGCGCTGGTACCGAGAACGTTGCCGATGCCGTCGATCGTGGGAGCGAGGCCGGCTTCCGGGAGCTTTGCGGCAAGCCACGCGATCGAGCGCATATGCGGCTCCGAAAAAGTCGGCTTGTGCACGCCGGTCTTGTATGCGCCGATGGCGCGCAGCGCATTGAGATCGGCGAGAACGCGGGCGCCGTCGACAGGCAGGTCTGGATCGGGCATGGCGGATGCACCCGTTGATGGTTTCTTTCCACGCAGGCTCGCATACGCCGCGCGCCAGGGAAAGCCGGCACTGCCGGGGCGTGTCTCCCGTCGGACAGGCGATAGGGCCGACCTCTGGTCTGCGCGGACCAAACGGCATAAATGACGGAGTGGCGAGGCCATATTGATTTGGCGCAAGCCAGGAAGACCCAAACTTGCCTTCAATGCGCGATCAGCCCCATCAGACGGGCAGCGAAATAATCGGGGAGACGGCCATGGGCGAGATCACTCTCTTTGTCGCCATGCCATTCGACCTGACCGACGATGGTCTCGTCGCCGGCGAGCCTTTCAAATGCGCGAGCCCTGCGGCGGCGATCGAGCGCGCGAAAGGGTTTTGGCAGATCCTGGGCCATGCCGGAGCCGTCGCGTTCGTCCGCGTCGGCTATCCGGAATCGACGACGACCGTGCTGCGCGCGTTCGGCAACGTGCCGGACGATCTATTGGGCGGCTACCATGACCCCAAGCGGCCCTCCTCGGTCCGCTGAAGCAAGACTTCGCCGCCGCTTCCGCCGCGGCTCGGCCCCACGCCTGATCACAAAAACGGCATCGCAGCGGCGCGCAATTGCCCCGCCTTCACCATGATTTGGGGGCGTAAATCCCGGGAATGCCGGGCAAAGCATGGGCAAGACAGCGCCAATGACGGCTCATCTCCCCAAGACAGCAGAGGAGGAGCACGAGGAGCAGCTCCGCAACCTAGTCCGCGTTGTTTCAGCCTGCACCTTGGGACTTTGGTCCTTTGCTGCAGGCATCCTGATCGGGACCTTTCTTCTGTTTTGAATCGTGTGGCAGGGGTCGTCAGACGCGACCTATCGCGCAGCTAACACGCGAACCTTCCTGAATTTGCGAACCTTCCTGAATTGAACGTGAACGTCTTCGTGGCTCCGACGCTGCAAATCACGCCGTCAGCCACCCAAACGCACGGCGCAGGTACGCTCGCGCATCCTCTTCTATCGGTGTGCCGTGGGCCATCAGCACCTTTTCGGTTGGCCACGCGAGAATGTAATCCAGAGACTTTCGCGCGGCGCGGCGGTTGGTGAAGGCGACACGAAACTTGCGCGGCACCGACGGCTCGGGCCCCACCATGAGGTCCAGCTTCGCGACCATGGCCCGCCAGCCGGAATTGCGGTCGGCCGGAATCTGCTGGAGCAGATCGGTAAACAGCACGGTCCCGCTCTTGATGTGAAAAAACACCACCTCCGTCGTGATCAGGTTGCCGTGCATCAGGACCTGGTCGATCTCCTCGATCCAATCCGGGCTCGGCACACTTTCGAGGTCAGCATCAAAGACGATGTCCTCGCGCTTCTTTCGCAATCCTGGCGGGGCGTAGAGTTTGGCGTCAGGGTAGGCGCGCTTCCACTGTGGAAGAAACAGGTGATGAAGTGAATTGGGAGCAACGATGCGCCGCACCTGACCGATGGCATCGACATCCGCCCGCAGGCTATCGCTGAGCTCTATCGGCGACCAGATGAAGAGACCTCCGTCTGACAGTCTGATGACGGCCATCCGGGTGGGATAATGAAATCCGGCTACGGATACGTCGGGTCCATCTGCAGTCCAGATCTCGCGATCGAATTCCTTCAGCATGGCCGGTCCAACTGGTGCCGTTCGAGAGGTGATGACCTGCTTCCCAAATCCTGTGCGAAACGCAGGAGGTAGCCGTCAGGGTCTTGCACCAGGAATTGCCTGTTGCCGCGCTCTTCTCCTGCGATCCGATACCAGGCGTCATGACACTCTCTGAAGAGAGGCCATTTCTCTCGCTTCAGTGCATCGAGAAGAGGGGCCACGGAATCGACGAAGATCTGAAAGTTGATCCCGCGTCCCAGCGGTCGTTCGAGAGCTCCAGTCTTCCAGTTACCATTTTGTTGCTTCAGCATGACCTGAGCTCCCTGCAGCTCGAGGTACATGAAGCGATTTTCGGGGCGCTGATACGCAATCTGGAAACCGAGTATCTTGCACCAGAATGTCTTGCTCTGTTCCAGGTCAAGCACGTCAAGCTCCGGGACAAGGCGAGCAAAGCCGCCAGTCGGTAATCTATCTGCTGGTATTCCCATGGCTCACCAGTCCTCGGAATTTGAACCCTGACAACGTGACGGGTCGATTTACCGTATCGAATCGATGAGAGAAAGTCGGAAGCAACCATGCACTCGGATTTGAGTCGCTTCCGAGCAGCCGGACGTCTATGTTGTGCTCATGTCGCGCCTGATGTGTCTGTCGATTGCCATCGTCCTGTCACTGCTGCCGGTCGTTGCGCCGGCTGCGCCGGTTCAAAAACGAGCGCCGCCACGCTGGCACGGCTACGGTTTCCTTCCGGGTTATCAGCAGCCACCGAACAACAGCCTTCCGCTTTTCAAGCAGAAAGCTTTGGCTTCGCGCATGGCGCGCCGCGACCGGCGCCATTGGTACATCGATCCGGTGCCACGCTATTATGGGTGGGACGGCGACTGGCATTATTTCGGTCGGCCCGGATTCTACGGCGGCCGCTACAATGGCGGCAGCTTCGGCCCTTGCTGGACGCGGACGCCGATCGGGCCGATCTGGAATTGCGGCTGATCAGCTCACTCACGGACCGCACGCGTATACATCCATTTGCCGACGGCGCTTTCTGACAACGGTGAGCGCGTGAAATGTAATCCAAATTTAAGGTGACGCGCCGCTGCAGCGGGTTAGTTTCGCTGTACGCCGTTCGATGACCTCGATGATTGGGCCCAGGGAATGGGACGTTTTGCAACGACGGTCGACCTCTATGAGCAATTCCGGCCGCCTTATCAGCCCACGTTCTTCCGTGAGGTCGCCCAGCGCCTGGCGCTCACCAAGCAACATGCGCTGATCGATATCGGCACCGGGCCCGGCCTGCTCGCGCTCGGCTTTGCGGATTATGTCGGACGCGTTGTTGCCGTCGATCCCGAGCCGAACATGCTGGCGGCCGCGCGGCAGGCGGCCAAGCAGGCCGGACGGGACGTGACGCTGGTCGAGGGCAGGGCGGAGGACCTGCCGGAGAGCATCGGGCGCTTCGATCTCGTCACCATCGGACGAGCGCTCCACTGGCTGGACGAGAGCACCTTGGGCCCATTGTTCGAACGGCTGGTGACGCCGGGTGGCGTCGTCGCCATATGCGCATCGTCCTCTGTGAGGGACGGGCGCAATGTGTGGCTCGAGGAATACACCGCTGCGCGGCGTCAATGGTCTGACAAAGAACTATGGTCCGAGTCGCGTTCGGGGCAGCGCGTGCATCGTGAGCTTTCCTCGCTGCTGCAAGGCACCACATTTCAGGCCACTGAAGAGATCCGGGTCGAGAGCGTGAAGGACACCAGCGTGGCTGACCTGGCGCAACGCATATTGACCTTCTCGTCGTCCTCGCCGGCCGTCCTGGGCGAGAAGATCGAGCCGATGCTGCGCGATGTCGAGGCGCGCTTGATGCCGATGAGCCGGGACGGTGTGCTCACCGAGTACGTTGTCTCAACTGCGGAGATCGCGCGGCGTCGCTAGGAAGAGCAGGGAGCTCAAAGGCTGCTCCTCACTGGCTTGCGCATTCTTTCTTCTCAGCGATCTCTATCGCTTTAGCGATCTCCATCCCCCTCAGCGATGCCGATCGCCGTTTCGGCCATCTTTTCGCTCTGATCGACGGGCATCTAGCTAAAACGATTTGTTAGCCATTCTGCACTTAGCTCGCAGCATCAGTTGTATCAGAGTATCGCCATGCGTCATGTTCGGAACCCGGCCTGCCGGATCGCCATCCTGCTTCTTCCGCTCACGCTTGGCGCCTGTGCGCAATATGGCGTGACGAACATGGCTTCGACCGGGCCGAGAACATTTGCCTGGGATGGGGCGGGCGAGGATCCGAACCAGCCGCGGCGAACGCCGAGACGCGCAGTTAACGTATCTCAAGCGATCGAGCCATCCGCGGATGAGCCGGAGTTGGCCTCTGACATCGATGCCGATCGCAAGCTCGCCAGCAAGCTTGTGATCTGCAAAGGCTGCATCAAGCCCCAGGAGACCGCCGAGCGGCCTGACGGATCGCGGCTCGCCAGTCGCTGATGGCTGTTTGATGCGCCGTGCATGTTGCGGTTCGTTGCCGATCCGTTAATTCGACCGCGCTCACGTTGCATCGAAAGCACACCGCGACTCGCTTTCTTCCCACAACAACCAATGTCGTTGCCGGATTAAAGTGCGTCACTTAACGTAACAGTCGATAACATTTCGCGATCCGCGAACATTGGTGGGGCTGCAACCTGCCGTTCGCGGAGTGGCGATCGTTTGAAGGGCTGGGACGCCATGCGCGAATGCATTGGGGCTGTGCTGGTTCGACCGCAATCGGATCGCACGGCGAGAATGAGTCCGCGTGGAACGCGACCGTCTTCCGCGCGCAAACGAACTGAATTGCACCGCCTGCTGCTGATGAGCGTCTCGGTGGCGGCGCTGTCGGCCCTGTTGACGAAACCAGCGGCGGCACAAACGTGGACCGGGGCCACGAGCAACGACTGGACCGTAGGCTCGAACTGGTCCGGTGGTACGGTGCCGGCTGGCGGTGCGGTCACTATTAATTCGATTTCCGCGAACCCGACCGTCCTCGGCGTTAACGGTGCGGCGACCGCCGTGACAGGCAACATGCTTATTGCCTCCGGTGTTGGATCATCAGGCAATCTGACAATTCAGAACGGCAGCACGCTCACCAGCACTGGGGCGACCTTTCAAATTGGCCAGATCACCGGAAATACCGGCATCGTCACGGTGACCGGAGCCGGATCGCGGTGGAATATATCCGGCTCCCAGTTGATCGTCGGCATGAACGCGGGCAACGGCACACTCAACATAGAGAACGGAGCGACTGTCGTCGCGCAAGGCGGAATCAGACTCGCGAACAACGCCGGTGGGGCCGGCACGCTCAACGTCAGAAGTGGCGGCGTCCTGGAGACCACGGGCATAGTCGCGGGCTCGGGAACGCGGCAAATAAATTTTGACAACGCGACTGTCCGAGCATTGGCCGATAGTGCCGCCTTTTTCAGCGGGGTGGCAGGCAGCCAAAACAATATTGCCGCGGGCGGACTGACAGTCGATACCAACGGGTTCAACATCAAAACGCAGGGGTTCTCGGGTGTTGGTGGATTGACCAAGATCGGCGCCGGGACCTTCACGCTAAGCGCCGGCAGCTCCTATACCGGCGCGACCGTGATCCAGCAGGGCACGCTAGCGCTGGCGGGTCCCGCAAGCTCTGCCAATGATGCGCTCGCCAATTCGAGCCGGGTGGTCGCGAACGCAACGTTCGATATTTCAGCCATCGCCGGCGCCGGCTCGCACATCAAGAGCTTGGCAGGAAGCGGCATCGTCACCCTTGGCGCAAAGAACCTGATCATCACCAACGCGAACGATGCGTTTGCCGGCGCCATCAACGGCGCCGGCGGGCTGACGGTCAGTGGCGGCACGCAGACGCTGTCGGGTGCCAACACCTATAGCGGCGGGACCACGGTGACGGGCGGTACGCTGCAGATCGGCAACGGCGGCACTTCGGGCAGCATCGTCGGCAACGTGACCAACAACGGCACGTTCGCCTTCAACCGTGCCGACCGATTGGATTTCGCGGGGACGGTCACCGGCAGTGGTCTGATCCGGCAGATCGGCAGCGGCCTGACCAACCTGAGCGGTGACAATTCGGCTTTTACCGGTACGACCTCGGTCGAAGCCGGTACGCTTGCGGTCAACGGCAATCTCGGAGGCACGCTCAACGTTTTGTCCGCCGGACGGCTGCAGGGCATCGGCACGGTCGGCACCACAATGAATGCCGGCGTGATCGCGCCGGGCAATTCGATCGGCACTTTGACGGTTGCCGGCAACTACACCGGCAACGGTGGCGCTCTGGAGCTTGAAACCGTGCTGGGCGGCGACGCCTCGGCAACGGATCGCCTTGTGGTCACCGGCAACACGGCAGGCTCGACAACCGTGCGCGTGCTGAATCGCGGCGGTGCCGGCGCGCAGACGGCCAACGGCATCAAGGTGATCGATGTCGGCGGCGCCTCGAATGGCACCTTCGCCTTGCAGGGCGACTACGTGCTGCAGGGGCAGCAGGCCGTCGTCGCCGGCGCCTACGCCTATACGCTGCAGAAGAACGGGGTCAGCACGCCGACGGATGGCGACTGGTATCTGCGTTCAAGCCTCATCAATCCGCCGACATCGCCGTCCGGCGGTTCGCCACCGCCGCCGCCCGCGGCACCTGCCGGGCCGCTCTACCAGCCCGGCATTCCCCTTTACGAGAATTATGGCGAGGTGCTGCTCAGCATGAACCAGGCGCCGAGCCTGCAGCAGCGCGTCGGCAACCGCTACTGGGGCGGCAGCGAGGCGATGGCGCGCGCCGGCGTCAACAAGGCGCCGACGGCGGATGGTTCGTGGACGCAATCGGCATTCTGGGGCCGCATCGAGGGCGGGCAGAGCGAGCTGCGGCCGTCGAACACGACAGGCTCGACCTACAATGCAGACGAGATGAAGGCACAGGTCGGTCTTGACGGCGTCGCGTTCGACAACGATCGCGGCCGGTTGATCGTCGGTCTCACCGCGCAATATGGCCTGACGACGGCCTACATCAATTCGTTCTTCGGCAACGGCCGCATCCGTGCCGAAGGAACGGGGGTGGGAGCGACCGCGACCTGGTATGGCCATGACGGCTTCTATGTCGACGGCCAGGCGCAGACCATGTTCTACCGCAGCGACCTGTCATCGGCGCTTGCGGGCAGCATGACGCATGGCAATGAAGGCTTCGGCTACACGTTCAGCCTCGAAGGCGGCAAGCGGATTGCGGTCGGCAACGGATTCTCGCTGACGCCGCAGGCGCAGCTGTCCTATGCGAAGGTCGACTTCGATGCCTTCGCCGATCGCTTTGGCGCGCTCGTTTCGCTGGGCAATGCCGACAGCCTGCTCGGCCGCGTCGGGCTGTCACTCAATCATCAAAATGTCTGGAACGACGGCGCGGGCATCGTGCGCTCCGACGTCTACGCGATCGGCAATTTGCACTACGAGTTCCTCAACGGCACCAGGATCGATGTCGCCGGCGCGGGCTTTGCCAATGTGAACGACCGGCTGTGGGGCAGCATCGGCGGCGGCGGCACCTATAGCTGGGCGAGCGGCCGCTATGCCGTGTACGGCGAAATCACCTATCGCGCGAGCCTCGAAGACGCCGCCGCGAACCACAGCTACAAGGGCACCGGCGGCTTCCGCATCACCTGGTGATCTGAGGCGTCGGATCGCTCCGGTCGAGCCGTTCCGGACGCAGCTCGCGGCAGCACGCCGCAGCCTCAGGTAAGCAAACCGCGCTAAAGTGAACGCACTGTAATCCTTGTTTCTCTGGTGTTGGTCGCACGTCGCGACCATATCCCGATCAGGTCCAATGAGGCGAATGGCGGAGGATCGATGGCCGACGCTATGGAACTTCGGAAGCGAGCGGAAATGTTCGAGCGGCGCGCCGAGGAGGCGAAGGATCCGATCTCGCGGGCGCACTACCGCGAGATGGCGGCGCATTACCGAACACTGGCCGTCGAGCACCAGCCTGTCCGCAACGAGGAATCGGCCGATCATTAGGTGATCGCCCGCCTGGCAGCCTCAGCCTTCGAAACGGAAGCATAGCGCGCAGATTCGCGGCAGCGCAACCCGACCCAAGCAGGTCGAGAACAGGACTCGCTAACCCCGGCGAGGAGGGGTAGGCTTTTGGTCTTAACGCTGAGGGGGCAAAAGGGCGACAGCTCTCGCGCCTTGTTGCAATTGCACCTGCCTTTGGTTTGGACAATGCCCAGCGAAATGATGATCCGCAGGCTGCGGGTCAATTCCAAATTGAGCGAGGATGATGTCTCGGCGCTCCGCTCCTTGCGTGTTCAGGTAAAGGAATTTCCGGAAGAGACAGTCGTCATTAGCGAAGGCGAACACGCGACGCATTGCTGCGTGATCCTGAGCGGGTTTGCCTATCGTGCCAAGGTGGCGGAGAACGGCAAGCGACAGATCCTCTCGTTCCACCCCGCAGGCGACATGCCGGACCTGCAGGGGCTTTTCCTTGATCGCATGGACCATGATCTGGTGACGCTGTCGCGCGCTCGGGTCGGCCTCATCGAGCATCGTTCCATCCATCAGCTCATCGAGGCGCGGCCATCGATCGCGCAGGCGCTCTGGCGTGAAACGCTGGTGGACGCGGCTGTCTTCAGGGAGTGGATCGTGAGCCTGGGCACGAGAACGGCCGCGGGACGCATGGCCCATCTCATTGCCGAACTCCGCCAGCGGCTGACCGCAATGGGGCTGGCCGCCGATGACGAGTTCGAATTTCCGATCACCCAATCGCGGCTGGCGGAGGCGCTGGGGCTAAGCGCTGTCCATGTCAACCGGGTTCTCCAGTCCTTTCGCGCGGAAGGCGTGCTCGACATTCAAAAGAACATGGTGAAGCTGAGCGACATCGAGAAGCTCGTGGAGATCGGAGGATTCAACGACACCTATCTGCATCAGCAATGAAGCTTTTGCGGAACGAGAGGGAGTGCCTCGCGTTGGCGCAAAATGCATACCTATCAGTTTCACATTGCCGGGATCAGGCCCTTCCACGACGAGGATGGCATGGAACTGCCTGATGCCGAAACCGCCTGGGCGGAAGCGCTGCGGCTGGTGCGCGACATCGAGGGATCGCTGCAACCGAGTGAAAGCTGGTCTCTGGAGGTCGTCGAAGACGGCGCGACAATTTTCCGCATCAATCTCGCGACCGAAGACATGCGGATCCGGCGCAGCAGCCGTCCCGCCACGACGATGAAGCGCACGAAAACGCTGTAGAGACCCGCTCCCGTACCGCTTGTGTTCAAAAGTGCACACACCGGGCGTTGTGCACGTCGTAGGATATGTGCCTAGAGGGTGCGATCTCCGGGAATCTGGAATCACATGGGTTATTTGCAAAGGCCCTGCCTCATGGGAAAAGCGAGCAGCATTTCGCAGCGGAGGCGTAGCCAATGCGACGACCATGCGGGCCTCTCATGTCGGAGGCACATTTTTATCTCAACACAACCAGCCTGTTCGATCTTCAGCGCGAAGTGACGGCGCTGTTTGCGCTTCGCAAACGCGTCGCGGATGCTGAGTTGGCAGCCACGCGTCGCGCACGCGAGGTCCGCGCCTCAGTCGAACGGCACGCCCCCTCCCGCAGCAGACGAAAGGCTCATTGATTTCCGGGACCACGCGGCGGTTCGCCAGCGAAGCCTTGCTGTGCCGAGCTTGCGAGGTGGCGACGTGTGAGATCGCTGCGGAGGGAGCATGGCTCTATCAGCTACAATCTGTCCGAGCGTCCACTCCTGTGCGGACGGCGGGTCAGCCGGTCACTTCCAGGCACGGGCCATCTGAGCAAAGGCCGAGGCGATGGCGTCGATTGCGCGAGCAGCGAGACCAACCGTCAGCACACTGCAATCGTCCGTCAGGCAGCGGACTGCTGCGACCGGCTAGATGAATGGCAGCTGAACGAACGCGAGAGAAAATCTGGCGTTCGTCTAACACAGTTAAGTGGACTCCATTGTCAGAGGAGGCAATGCTGCTTTTCCGGAAGGGAGGCGCCTATGGCTGTTTCGATCGAAGCTGGCTCGAAGAAAGATTTTCAAACTTTGATTGTCGACGTTGACAGGTTGGAACAGCAGAGAGCTGAACTGCTTGCACTTCGAGAAAAGGTGTCTACTGCGGAGCGTGCTACAGCTTCGTTGGCATCGCGTCCTCAGGAAAATCCCTCCAAAATTGGCTTACTGACGCCGCGGCAATTGATCGGTCCTCAGGAAAAACATGATGCCCGACGGTTAGGTCGAACCGGTTTTTCGAGACGTCATAGCGGGTGCGATCGCTTCCGGCCTTGACGTGCGTCTGGCGCGGATTCTTTCCGCCGCGCATGAGATGAAAGACGACCTCGTGTGACCGCAGTGCGGCGCCAGTCTGCAAAGCTTTCCGCGTTGGCAAGCTGTCTGCACCAAAAGGGCAGGGTCGCTCACTCAGTGCGGAGGTTGTTACCCTCCAGGCTGGAACCTAATTGCGGCATAGACGTTCGCTTTCGCGAATGAGCAGCGCCGTCGCCCCGGCGCAGCAAGCGTCGTGGCCGAGGCGCTGAGCTGTGCTGCTGGGAGGGATGCTCATGAGACTTACTCTTTCTGTCATCAAGGCTGACATTGGGTCCGTAGGCGGGCACACGAAACCGTCTTCCCGCATGCTCGCAACTGTCGAGGGCGAGGTCGCCAAGGCGATCTGCGATGGGCTCTTGATCGATGCCTTCATCTGCCACACCGGCGATGACATCGCGATCATCATGACGCACACACTGGGCGAGGGGAGCTCCGAGGTCCATCAACTCGCCTGGAAGGCGTTTCTCGCCGCCACTTCGGTCGCCAAGACTGCCGGTCTCTACGGTGCCGGCCAGGATCTTCTCGCAGACGCACCTTCCGGAAACATTCGCGGTGCCGGCCCTGGTGTCGCCGAGCTCAGCTTCGACCACAGCCTCTCGGCTCCGAGACCGGCGGAATCATTCATGGTGTTTGCCGCCGACAAATGCGGCCCCGGCGCCTACAATTTGCCGCTCTACCTTGCCTTTGCTGATCCAATGTATTGCGCGGGCCTGATGCTGCCCCCGATGATCAAGGGATTCCGTTTCCATATCATCGACATGGACAACACGGCCGGCGACAGCGTGATCGAACTCAACGCGCCCGCGGACAACTACCACATTGCTGCGCTGCTCCGCGACAACGAGCGCTTTGGCATTGATCGCATCGTTTCTCAAACCCATGGTGAGGTCGCCGCCGCAGTGTCGGCGCAGCGTCTTCACGCGATCGCAGGCAAGTACACCGGCAAGGATGATCCGGTCGCGATCATCAGGAACCAGGGAATTTTCCCGGCGCCCGAGGAAATCGTCTCGCCCTTCGCCAAGGCGCACTTCGTGGGTGGCGATGCGCGCGGCTCGCACGTGATGCCGCTCATGCCCGTGCCGCTTAATACGCCGGTGACCGGCATGTACTGCCTGCCGATCGTTTCCTGCGCAGGCTTTTCGATCGACAAGGAGGGCCGCTTTTCGGAGTCCTACACCGACTTCTTCGACAATCCGGCGTGGGACGAGGTGCGCCGGAGCGCACAGCGCAAGGCAATCGAGATGCGCAGCCAAGGCTGGTCCGGCGCTGCGATGCTGCCCTATTCCGAGTTGGAGTATGGCGGATTCCGCGACACCGTGTCCGGATTACTGAAGCGTTTTCGGCTGCGCGAGGAGCGCAAGCCGGAAGCGGCCGAGTAGGCTGCGCCAGGCGGCAGCAGTGGAAGCGTCGAGTTGCGGCGAGAGCGCATTTGCGAGTCCTGATCTTGGGAGGCGAGCGTGGCGAAAAAGCGCATCGGTGTTCTCACGGGCGGCGGCGACGTTCCCGGCCTCAACGCAATCATCAAGACGGTGACCTATCGCGGCAGCGAGGACGACATCGAAGTCGTCGGTCTCCGCCGCGGTTGGGAAGCCCTGACGCACCTGAACCTCGACGACCCCGCCAGCAAATCGCACTACCTCATTCCGCTCAGCCGTGAGAACACCCGCATCATCGACCGACGCGGCGGCACCGTGCTGCACTCGAGCCGCACCAATCCCTCCAAAATGAAAAAGCTCCCCGATCATCTCGTCGGCAGCAACCCTCCGGTCTCGGAGAGCACCAAGGGCGGGATCGCAACCAAGACCTGGGACCTCAGCGGCCAGGTGTTGGCGAACCTGACGGCGCTCGGCATCGAACATTTAATCGCCATCGGCGGAGACGACACGCTCAGCTATGCGGACAAGCTGAACGGACTCGGCGTCAACATCATCGCCATACCGAAGACGATGGATAACGACGTCCGCAACACGGAGTACTGCATCGGCTTCTCGACGGCGATCACCCGCGCCAGCGATGCGATCCAGCGGCAGCGCACCACAGTCGGCTCGCACGAGCGCGTTGGCATTTTCCGCATCTTTGGCCGCGATGCCGGCTTTACGGCACTCTATACAGCATACGCGACCTCGATCCGATGCCTGATACCGGAGTACAAGGTCGATCTCGACAAGCTGATCCAGTTGCTGATCGAGGACAAGCGCGGCAACCCAAGCAACTATGCGCTGATCGTGTTGAGCGAAGGCGCGGAATGGGAGGGCTACAAAGCGCACGAATACGGCGAACCGGACGCCTACGGTCACCGCAAGAAGGCGAGCGTGGCCGAAGCGCTTGCCGACGAGATCAAGCGGCGCGCCGGCGAGGAGACCATCGTCTCTGATCTCACCTACGACCTGCGTTCGGGCGATCCTGACTTCATCGACAAGCTGGTCGCCCTGACTTTTGGAAACATGGCCTACGATGCTATCCTGGAAGGCAAGACCGGCCTCATGTCGGCGCTGGTCGAGGGCCGCTATGACCTCGTGCCGATCCCTGACGCCAGGCTCGGACCGCGCAAACTGGACGTCGCCAGCACATACAACACGCAGCGCTACCGTCCTCTCTATTCCAACAAGCGTGGGCTGCCGATCTTTCTCACCCGCGCCTCTTAGGGTGGCAGCAGAACATGCTCGAGAACGCGGTATCCGGGTTTCGATGCGCCGCGAGGAGCTCCCGCAGGTTGAGCTATCCTGACTTGTCGGCGCGAACCTCCTCGCGTTCCCGCTCGACTTCCTCTGCATCCTTGTCGTCGATGTCCATTAGCTCGTTGCTCGCCGGGCGGGTTGCCTTAAGAAGCTCGTCCAATTTGGCGTGAATGGCCTCGGTGTCTCGGTGTTCGGCGCGCTGAATTACCAACGTCATGCCCCAGGTCGCGAGCGTGGCTAGGGAGTGCCATTCCAAACCGTTGCCCAGGATAATCCAGGCGATGCCGTACATGGCGAAAAGCGCAAACGCCGCGGGGCGCGCGGTTAGAACGCCGAGCTGCGTCAGCCATGCTCGAATCATCTCAAAGGCCATCGGCTGCCTTGTGCGCTGTCGGCCTACGGCTCTAGTGCTCACCGAGCATTATCAGCCGCTCGATGCCGCGGTTGACCCATCCATGAACGCCAACGCGCGGGGCAGTGATGGCGCCTCGCAGATAATGGCACTGCCAGGGCCGCCCCACATGATCTCGACGTGCCAGTGATCGTCGAGCCGGCCGATCGACCCGGCCAGCGTGTTCGGGGCGCGCTTGATGTTCACCCTGTCGTCGTCAACCTGGTCGGTTCGGAATGTTGTCATGGTTCGGCCCTTCTTTGTCTCGGGCCTCCGCCTGGATTGCGGCCGTATTTAAACTCGCTCCCATCTTTGGTGTTCCGAACTCCGGCCTGCCAACAACACATCAATGGACCTTGACGGCCCCGCGACGGGCGCCGCTATCACCGGAGGCCCCGGGTCGCGCTCAAGTTCGTGGCGGCCGGGCTGATCTCGGTGCTGCTGTTGCTCGCTGCGATTCCGGTCGGCGCGCTCGGCGCCGGGTGGCGCACATGCAAGGTAGGGGCGCGGCGCATAAGTTTGAGGGACTTGCCTGTAAGAGCGAGGTTTGCTTGAGGCGCCGGGTCAGATCGCGCTTCCACAGACGCAAGTCTCGGTTGACCCCAACTCGGACATCGCTGGCCGTGACAGTGAGCGACTGCTGCTCAGTTTGGCGGTCATGCGAGCGGCCGAATTGGTACAGCCGCGACCTCGATCACGAGGCCGCGATCTGCCGAACATGCATAGGCAGGCACGCCAGTTCCGACATCCTGTTGTGAGTCGGATGCGCGCGCTGCGTACGCCGTCCTAGACCGGGGGGCGCATTGAATTTGCTAACCCAAGGGAGAACGACCATGAAACTTGCGACGATAGCACTGGCTTCTGTGTTCGCGCTCTCAAGTACGTTCGCACTTGCATACACGAAGCATCATAAGTCAGGCACCAGGACGCATTACGGTAGTTACGCCCGGACGCAGCCCTCTATGAACTATAATGGGAGCAACTACGGCTGGAACAACCCCGGTTGGAACAACTACGGTGGGAGCAGCTACGGTTGGAGCCGCGGTGCAGGCGGCGGCCCGAACAACCGGGGCGGATTGGTCGGCGGCGACGACCCCGGCACCTACAGACCGTAGGAAGTGAAGGCGCCGGCGCGCGGCTGACCAGGTCGTCGGCGTTTGATCGCGGCAAGCTCCTGCTCGAGGCGATCGAGCAGCGGCGCATATTTTGCTTTATGCGCGATGATGATCTCGGCAGCTTATGGATATGCTCGGGCACGACAACATCGAGCACGCCGAGGTCTATTCGTGCGAGGTGGAACAGAGCCGGATGGCAGCCGCTGCGACGGAGGCGAGAGCGATAGAAGCGTCCCAGTCATGAAATCGCGCCACAGCAGTTGTGGCCGTAGTTTCCAATTTGAAAGGCGGTTACCCGGTGGCGCGGGGCCGTTCCTCGTGTCCGAATTGCCACTCGACAATCTAAGCCGATTCCGTGACAGCACGCTGCTCCTCATCGCCGCACCGATCGCAGTTTCTTGGCGCCGGCTCAGCGGGCGGTCGAGAGCAGGTCTGCCCAGGCTCTCGCGACCTTCTGCTCTCCCAAAGAGCCGAAATGGCAATCGTCGTACCGATCCAGATCACCAAGCAAGGCGTCTAAATTAACTCCCCTTCTCAGATCAGCGCTGCCATCGGGAAGGCCCAACTGAGCGCGCGCCACCGGGTTTTCGGCAGAGTGGAAGCGTGTTCCTCCGTTGCTTGCCGATAAACACTTGGTCGCAATGGCAACGTATACCGGCGCACCGACGCCGTGAGATCTCAACGAGGTGACCAGCGACAGGAAGCGATCGCGGTAGTCCTTCTCGTTCGTTCCCACCACGTAGTCGATCTCACCTTGGACCCAGAGGACGTGCGTCACAACATAGCCTCGCTGCTGCAGCTGACTCGTGGTGCCGATCATGATTCCGTTCAGATCGCCGCCCAGCGCCCAGCGGGAGACCTCAGAGCCGGTTACGGCCACCGGAGCCAGTACGACCTGGTCGAACGATCCGCGATCCAGCAGAAGGTTGCCAAGCTGGGTCCAATATTCTCCGCTGATGCCGTCAGATCCCAGCAGGGGCGACGCGGCCACATAGCATTGTCCATCGAAGAAATTGACGACCCTCTCCCCGTGTTCCGAGCGGAACCGCTGCCCCGCGTGATTTCCGGCGTTGGACTGTCCGACCAGCAACAGCACGGCCGTACGTTCCGTCTGCTGCGGGCAGGCAATAGCTTGCTTTTGATCGCCGGATGCCAGCCGCCCCGCCTGGTCAAATGTGTAGCGGTCGGGAGCCGTCTGAGATTTCAGCGCGTGAAGAAGTGGAAAGGGAAAAAAGCCATGGCGACCGCTGTACGCTCCAAGCAGATACGTCGCGGTCAAGACAAGAATTGCCAACAAAAAGCTCGCGCGCGACATGTGCATTCGAACACCTGCGGAACTAGCCCCGCCGCGGTTGGTAGATTAGCGCAACCATTGAAGGCGCGAAACGGCACTTGCGAGAGGGCCATGACCCTCCACGAATGTGGATAGTCTTCGACCTGCACCTCGTCTCTTGTGCCAATTCGATCCTGCGAGATTCCTGCGGGCCTCCGCAACGTCCTCATCGCTCTCAGCTGCTGGTGCACTCGCAGCCAAGTCGCCTTGAAAACTGCCTTGGCCCTCTCGAGGTCCGCACAGCTACCGCGATGGTCTGGCTGCTGCGGTACGTTCCTGTAGATACGCCGGATCGAGAAGCCATCCCAGATGACCACATGGTCGCCGCCGATTACGGTGGGCGGAGGAAGAGATCGGCGGGCGCGGTCGGCATGTCTGCTAAAGATCGTGGCTTGTTATCATTGGGCGCTTGCCCGAGGGAGCGGAGCCCTTCGCTCTTTCGAGTGCATCCAACCTTCTTCTGCGATCCAACCTGTCAAGCAGCCCAGCCTCGAACACCGTGCCGGAGACATCATAGTCGCCGCAGAAGCCGCAACAGATCGTCCGTCCATCGAACGTCGCAACGGTAATGTCTTGGGCCTCAGCCCCGCAAAGGGGGCAACTGATCGGTTTCAAATTGGCCATATTCCGCCTTCCGCGCATTTCTCCGAACATTCGGTTTATTGCAACGAACATATTTAATAAATTAACCTATTTAATTGTTAAATGTCATATTTAATTTCACAGTTTGAATTGGTGAGAATGCAGGAGGTATCTGTGAAGACTGTATCTGCGATTCCCGCTGCTATTTTTGCCCTAGCTTTGATCATGACTGCCCCGCCTGCGAATGCCTGCAACGGCGGCGGGAATTGCGAGAACGCCCCCGGCCGAGACCCGCCTGGTCACCGCGTCGACGGAGCCCCTGGTCCAATCGCCGGCGCCGGTCTCCCGATGCTCGCTGTCGGCTATGGCGTCTATTGGTTGGTCAAGCGGCGGCGTAAGCATGCGTGAAGTTCTGAAGCTCAGTGCCATGCCGGCGACAGGGCGTGCCTGCGGCCGCTTGCACCGACATGTGTGACGGCCTCGTGTCATGTCCCGAGAGGAGCGGTCTCAGCATTGCCCCCAGCCGGGACCGCTCCTTTTCCATGCCGCTAGTCTGTCCAATGTACCGATTGATTGCCCGGAATAATGCGCGGATCGCTTCCTGATAGGTCGTGACACAATAGCGTCCGTAGTTCTTCGACCGTGTACAAGGTTGCTGTGCTTCCCCCGGCGGGGCTTGGGCGGTGAGAATTGGCCATCTATCGACTGTTGCAAAGCTCCGTCGTGGAGCCGGAAAAGTTCAGCCGCATCACAGCGGCTTATGAGCGCGCGTTGCAGACGCTAAACGTCAAGGATCGCGATGACCCTCTGACGGAAATGATCGCGAGGAACATCATCAAGATCGCGCAATCCGGCATCAAGGACCCCGCACAAATTTCGGCTCTGGCAATCAAAGAGCTCGAAATGCGATAGGTCTGCCGCTCGCATCTTCCATGTCTGGAACCGAAACCTTTAAAGGCTCCGCAATCGCGGCGCGCAGCCTGTAGGCGAAGTCGTTCAGTATAAAGATGCGTATCGGCTCTGCTACACCTGCGGGCCCGAAGGGCTTCTCATCGGGCTCGCCCAAGAACTCAGCCGAGCGCAATGCGAGGACAATGACGAAGGGCGACAATGTCAGCGAGCGCGTCCCACAAAGTGCCGTTGTTAGACTAGTCTTCCGGGAATTTGACGGTTGAGACGGGCCATTTCCCATCATGGCCTTTGATGGAAATCCGCAGCCCGTGCAACTCATCCAACCAAACGTTCTCGACCTCGCCAGCCTTTCCGTTCGCAACTAGGCCTCCGCTAGCGAGTACCGCTGGCAATTCCGAATGGAACCGGAGACCGCCGCTTTTGGCTATCTGCGCGAGCGCTGGTTCTGAAACAGCGGGTCTTTGTGACCTTTGGCTATCCGCGACACGCGCCGTGTAGTTTAACGGCGAGTGGCGGTCTCATACCTTCTAAAATCGTGACGCGAGCGTTCGTTCCCAATTTCGTCTCGCAGTAATTCGGCCGAGCGGTGCCATTCTCACCGACGTGGCCAACAGAAAGGGAGCTTGAGAGTCCACTCTTGCCAACCGGGTGACCATAGGACTTTCCGATCGTTCAGCGTTCACCCGGCCAGCAGGTCGACGGCGGATCCTGCGCGGATATCTTCGTCGGCCGCAGCGCCACGAGGTGGCTGCGCTTGTAGGGATAGCCTCGCTCCTCGGAGCACAGCTTGCAGCGCATGTAGCGCTCAAGCTCGTGGATCGGCGCCGTCTTCGGCCGGCGCACGATATCGAGGGCGACCGTCTGGTGCGTCTCGCAGCCCAGACACTTCACCTCGAGATAGGTGTAGCCGGCGTTGAGTGCGTCGCCGAGGGCCGGCGAAGGCTGCGCCGGGCCCTGGAACGCCAGCATGCGCTTGTTCCAGGCTTCACAGGCGAGCCGATCGGCGCGCTGGCGTGCTTCGGCGGCCTGCTCGGCGGCGGCGCGCACGGGCGCGCCGAAGATGGTCTCGCGTGACTTGGTGCCCATCATCTGAATGAGCTTCGCGGCTACCGGCGGCAAGCCGGTAGCCCTTGCGGTGTGACGTGTTGAGTAGACTAGGAACTGGAGCCGCACTTCCGAGACCGGGGGCGCGGCTAACCGCCTTGGCTAACCTGTCCGGCTAACCATCGGCTATCTCTTTGATTTCATCGGCTTTTGGCGCTCCCTAGCGGAATCGAACCGCTCTCTCCACCGTGAAAGGGTGGCGTCCTGACCGATAGACGAAGGGAGCAAAACAATCGGCAAATCAATGCGTTAGCCGCGGGATATGCCAGATCGGCCGCCGACGGTTACTGGCGGCGACGGAGCGAACGTATAGTGGTGATTGGATGGGGGGGCAAGCCGCAGGATGGCCCTTTTTGCAGCCATCCCCGGATCGATCAGCACAGGCGCCGATACCCGAAAAACCGCGGGTGTTTCGCAACGCTTTGTAAAGCCTGATGCCGTAGGCGTCGGCCATGGCGTTCAGTCGCAAGAAGCGCGAGGCGCGCAAATCGATGCACCAGCCCGGTTGGATCACGCTGGAGGGCGGATTCGCCGCGCGGCCCTGCGTCGTGCAGGACATGTCGTCCACCGGCGCCAAGATCACGATCGACGATCCCAACACGCTGCCTGGAAAATTGCGCCTGGCGTTCTCGCGCGACACCCGCACCGGACGGCCCTGCGAGGTGGTGTGGCGCCGCGGCAGGACGGTGGGCGTCAAGTTCGTGAGCTAGCAGTTCCCGCCTTCGCGCGTTAGAAGGCCCGATGCGAAAGACGCTGATCCTCGTCCTCGCGCTGCTGCCGGCAATCGCACTCGCGGAGCAGCCTCATCGAACCAAGTCCGGCAAAGCAACGGCTTCCGCAAAGCCGCTCCCGCTGAAGAGAGGCGCACGGCCCAATGCGTGCGCAGAGTACGGCGCCGGCTTCGTCAGGATCGAGGGTTCCGACACCTGCATCAAGATCGGCGGTGCCATCGACATTGGCGATGGCGTGTCGATCGGCGGGCGTTAGAGCTTCGGTTCTGATTGAATCGAAAACGAAGCTCTAGATTCTTTGTTTGACGCGTTTTCTTCACGCGAACCGGTGCCCACCCTCGGATCAAGTCCGAGGGCATGCTTCGCTCGAAAATCAGCTCACGACAACGGCGGCGCCAGGAACTGGACGAAGCCCGGGCGTGCGGAAATCTCGGCAAACCAGCGCTCCAGATTGGACAGGCTCGGCTTGGCGATGCCCTCGACGCCGAACCAGCGTCGTGCAAAGGCGCCGATCGCGATGTCGGCGATGGTGAACCCGTCGCCGTCGATGAAGCGCCGGCTCGCCAACTGCGCATCGGCAATCCGCCACACCTCGGCTTCGGCATCGGCGTCCTTCTGGATCGCGGCCATGTCGCGCTTTTCCGGCGGCGTGCGCACCAGCGCCCAGAACACCGGACGGTCGACCGGCTGCAGCGTCGATAGCGTCCAGTCGAGCCAGCGATCGACGCTGGCGCGTTGGCGCGGCGCGGCCGGATAGATCGGTGAGCCCTCGCCATAGGCGAGGCAGAGATAGCGCATGATCGAATTGGATTCCCAGAGCGTGTAGCTGCCGTCGACCAGCGTCGGTACGCGGCCGTTGGGGTTCATTGCGAGATAGTCCGGCTGGTCGTTCTTGCCGAACTCCATGCCGGCATCGATGCGGTGATAGGGCAGCTCGAGCTCGCTGAGGCACCACAGCACCTTCTTCACGTTGACCGAGTTGGCCCGGCCCCAAACCGTGAGTTGATATTTTTCCGCCACGCGTCTCTCTCCCATGCCTTCTTGCGTTGACGGCGGAATAGCAGAAAGCGCGATCCCGATCATCCCGCACCAACAAAAAATCAGGCCCGCTGAGCGGCACCTGATTTTGTTGGGTTGGGCGGGTTGCGTGCGATCAGTGTCCGAAGAACAGCCACAACAGGATGATCACCGGGATTGGCACGCCAAGCAGCCACAGCAAGAGTCCTCTTGCCATCGTTTCCTCCTCCATTTCGTATCGGTGAGGAAACGCGCGATCCACGCGCTCGTTCCGTTATGGATCGCGGCGCTCATGCTGTGACCTGACGTGCGCGCAGTATTTGCGCGAGGGCTACCAGTGGCCGGTGTTCGGCATCGACAGCCACGGCTCGGCCGGCGGCTTCGGATCGCCCTTCTGCAGCAGCTCGATCGAGTGCAGATCCGGCGAGCGCACGAACGCCATGTTGCCGTCGCGCGGCGGGCGGTTGATGGTGATGCCGAGCTTCATCAGCCGATCGCAGGTCGCGTAGATGTCGTCGACCTCGTAGGCGAGATGGCCGAAATGGCGATCCTCGCCGTATTTCTCCTCGTCCCAGTTATAGGTGAGCTCGACCAGCGGCGCGCCGCGCGTGCTCGGCAGCTTCTTCAACTGGTCGACATCCTCGGGCGCACACAGGAAGACCAGCGTGAAGCGACCCTTCTCGCTGTCGATCCGGCGCACTTCCTTCAGCCCCAGCGCGTCCTGGTAGAATTTCATCGCGATGTCGAGATTGCGCACGCGCAGCATGGTGTGGAGATAACGCATGGTGTTGGCTCCCTCTGGGGGTTGCAGCGTCTGGTTTGGGCGGTTCGCGAGACCAAGGTGTGATGATTAATCATCCCGCTCGATCTTTTTGCTTGAGAATGACCCTTTCGGAAAAACGGCATCCAATTTTCCGGATCACGCCCTAGATATCAGAAAAGGCTGTGAAGGGCAGGGTGTCGAACAGGCTCCCGTGTAACAAAGTGGAAGCACTGGCTGTGCCAAGGTGAGGCCATGGATGGCGTTGTCCCGTATCTGTTCGAACTGGTCGCTGGGTTGATGGGGCGTGCCCTGGATTGGACGGGGCGTCGATTGGGCCGCATGCCTGACCGGGACTTCTCGCAGGTGACCACGCTGCAGAAGATCGGCCGCCTCACGCTCTGTTTCGCCATTCTCGTCGGACTCGGTGGTCCCCTGATCTGGTGGGTATTTGGATAGCGAGGCGGGCAAGCGATCTCCGCCCGAATTCATTGAAACCCGCAACGACACATGGTCGTGAGTCTCGGGCTTGTGAGTGGCAGGCAACAGCGCTCCGACTATCTTGCCGCGCGGGGAGGACGCTATGCCATACAGTCCTGAACTCATCGAGACCATGCGGGCCGCGTTGGAAGCGGTCATGGCGAAAATTCCCGCCGATCAATCCGTGTTCGGCGTCAAGGCGGCGGTCGCCGAACGTATTCTGAGGGCGGCGGCTCACGGCCAAACGTCATTCGATGGCCTCGTCGCGTCAGCGTCTGACCAGCTGCAGACGATCATCGCCACGCTGTCGTGAGCGACGCCGGTGAATTGCCCAAGAGTCAGAACAAGTCCGAAAAAGAAAACCCCGCGCGTGGGGGCACGGGGCTTTCGGGCTGACGGTCTGGGGATTCAGGGCGCGAGCCGCCAGCTTCAGTCGATAACTTAAGGTTGAATTTTCAAAAAGCAACAGCGCCGCCTAGAGGAGTATGTTCTCCGGGCGACGCTGCCGCGAATTACTGGGCCCTGAAATCCCCAGTTCCACTATGTCTGTCGGCGTGCAAATAGGTTCAAAAGAAAACCCCGCGACGGGGGCATCGCGGGGCTTCTTAGCCGGTAGGCGGCAGGGGGAGTGTTCCTACCGGCACTTCCTGATGCTCATTCAACTCCTGACGATCAGAAGTGTTCCTGCGGAGTGTTGTCACGGGTCAAGGCCGCGCGCGGCATGCCGCAACGGCCTGGTGTTCTGATCTCACCTTTTTACACAAGCGTTTGAGCCTGCATCGCATTCCCATGCCGCCGCGCGCATGTCGGAACCGAGGCGACGTACGCAGCGAGGAGCAGATCCATGAAAAGCATCATTCTGGCCACGGCGATCGTGGCGGTGGCGGCAACGTCCGGACAGGCGTTCGCACGTTCGGACGCCTCGACGCCGCGGCAGGAAACGGCGGCCGATCAGCGCGCCTACGACGCGCTCAACGTGTTCGATCAGCAGATGGCACCGCAAATGAGCGATGCCGACGCCCACCGCTATCATGGCGGGCCAAAATCCAACGACTAAGCGCTGGCGCGGTTCGGCATTCACGCCAGGAGAACGCGGAGGTGCTTGCCGTCACGCCTTGCGGTCGAGCAGCGCCTCGCGTTCGGCGTGGGTCTGGGCGTCGATGACGCTCCGGACATCGGCATTGATCTGATGCGGCGGCGCTTTTGCAGTCTCGTCGATGACGAGCTGAACCTTCGCCTGCGTCACCGCGGCAGGGACGGGGTAGATGACCATGACGGCAACCTCCTGCCCAAAAATCCCAGATCCGCATTTACGTTTTCTAAAGAGGTGCGGTTAATGGGGATGAATTCGGTTGTCCAAACGTCCGGGAACTCCGATCGCGAGCACGGCGGGGCGTGTGTGGATCGCTGCGCAGCAAGATCAGGAAATTGCTTGGCAAAGGCCGGTCCGGCGGCCTGTGGATTTGCTGCGGATAAGCTGGGGACGAGAGGTAGCGGATGGCGCCCGTGCGGCGCCGTGTTCCTAACGATCTCTTTCGGGGCAGCCGATAACGCTATTCAGTTAGGTTAAGGGCAGGATCGCGTTGCGATAACCGGAGGTTGCGCATAGGGATCAGCTGCGGAACCCGAGCCATGATGATCCCTTCGTTCCACAATGCAGACAGGCGAACTCACCGGCGCGTGATGCTGGTGGGGCTATTGTTTTGTCTCGCCTTCGTCGCGATCAGCTTTTCGCTGCGGCCGCAGGCGGACGATGGACGCGTGCTGGTGAAGGCCGACCGCCTGGTGCGCACCGCGGGTGAACCGCACAAGGCGAATTAGCGCGGATCCTGTCCGGGCAATTTCTCGCTTGAGGAGCGATGATACATCGCGATGGCGATGAACCCGCCATAGCCGATGATGTTGATCAGAATTTCCAGCCAAACCGGCATGAGACCATTACCCCTTCTGCAGCACAATACGCGCGGAGGTCGTGGTTTGTTCCTGCGCCAATCCATGGGTGGTCCAGCCGAGTTGCATAGCTCAAAGGGAGACGGCCCGTCCAAGCGCTGCCAGGGCGGCCCCGAAGGCCCGCGGGTTCCCGATGCAACCAATCGGCAATTTCTGCGTTGGAGCCGCGGATGAATCCTTAAGGAGGCGAGGATGAAAAAGGCTCTCGTAGTTTTGGCTACGGTCGCCGCGCTGGGGGCGACCACAATGAGCTCGCCGGCCGAGGCGTACTGGCGCGGCGGCGGCTGGGGTTGGCGCGGCGCGGGTCCGGGCTTGGCATTTGGTCTTGCCGCAGGCGCGCTGATCGCGGGCGCTGCTGCAGCGTCAAGCCCCTACTACTACGGTTACGGTCCGGGTTACTACGGCGGATACTACGGACCGAGCTACTACAGCTACCCGGCCTATTATGGCGGCTACGGGTATCGACGTTACTACGGCGGTGGTCCTTACGCCTACGGCGGCCCTTATTATCGGCGCGCCTACTGGGATCCTTATTGGTAACAAAAAGCCCGGGGCGACGCGCCCCGGGCTTTTCGACTCCGCGGATGTTGCGGACTCCTAATCGGTCTCAACCTGGCTCTCGCTGGTAACCGTGCCATGCGCCGCCGAGCGTGTTGGCATAATACTCCTGGCGCTCGCGTTCGAACTTTTGCTGGGTCGCCTTGAAGCTGGCGATGCGAGCGGCGATCTCTTCGCGTTCACGCGCAAGCAGCTCTTCCTTCTCGGTCATGGCGTCTTCGGTCATGGCTTCGATCATGGCCCATCCTGTAATCGTAATGTCATCGGGGGCGAATTCGCCTCCCCAATGGGGCGCCAATGGGGAGGAGCCGGTGCAGGATTGTGGTGAGATGATGGGCAGCGAAGGCGGTGGATAAGGCGCGTACGCTGCTTGTCGCTTCTCCGCGGCCCCGCTAGCCAAAAAGGGAAACTGGGGAGGCCGTTCATGGCAAAGATCGATCTGGATTCACTAAGCATCGAAGAACTCGCAAGCTTGCGCGAGCACGCGACCGACAAGCTGTTCGAAAAGGTCGCGGCGCGCCGCGCCGAACTCGAAGCGGAATTGGAGAAGCTTGCCCAATACGGCAAGCCGGTGAAGAAGTCCGATGCCGCGCCGGTTGCGAAGGCGAAGAAGAGCGACGAGGTGAAGGAGCCGAACGAGGCGAAGGAGCCGGTCGCCAAAGCGGCGTGACAAACCAGGCGGCGTGACAAAGGCGGCCTGAGAGCCGCATCCTAGGTGAGATCCCTCGGTCCGGTTGGCCGTGCTATAGTGCGTGCGGTCAACTCGGGTTTCTCACGTGATTGCAAAAGATCTGCGCAGCGGCGTCGAGGCGCTCGGTAATTTGATCGCCGAGGCCTCCACCATCGTTCCCTTCACTGGTGCCGGCATTTCAACCGAGAGCGGGATTCCCGACTTCCGCTCGCCCGGCGGGCTGTGGACGCGCAACCGGCCAATTCCATTCGACGAATTCGTTGCAAGTGCCGACGCGCGCGACGAGGCCTGGCGCCGGCGCTTTGCGATGGAGCCGACCTTCATGGCGGCGAAGCCCGGGCGCGGGCATCGCGCGCTCGCCTCGCTCTATCGCGCGGGGAAGATTCCGTCGATCGTCACCCAGAACATCGACAACCTGCATCAGATGAGCGGCTTCAAATCGGATCATGTGGTCGAACTGCACGGCAATACGACTTATGCCCGCTGCATCGGTTGCGGCAGGGCGTACGAATTGATGTGGGTCAAGCAGCGCTTTGACGAGAACGGCAGTGCGCCCGATTGCACCGACTGCGGCGATCCCATCAAGACCGCAACCATCTCGTTCGGCCAGGCGATGCCGGAGGATGCGATGCGACGGGCGACGGAACTTGCGCAGCACTGCGACTTGTTCCTTGCGATCGGGTCTTCGCTGGTGGTGTGGCCCGCGGCCGGATTTCCGATGATGGCCAAGAACTGCGGTGCCAGGCTTGTGATCATCAACAACGAGCCGACCGATCAGGACGACATTGCGGATCTCGTGATCCGTCACGACATCGGCGACACGCTTGGGCCGTTCGTGGGCAATTGACGCTCAATTGATTCGCAGTCGTGCAAGTCTGTTCATAGTTCCCGCCGGATTCATTTTTTATCTATGCGATTCAAGCGGGAGTGTTATCTTTTGATTCGAGATTCGCGTGCGTTGTTCATGAGCGGTCGTGCAACAACGCACCGATGAGGTACCGTCGCAGAGAGACGGATTGCAGATGATGTGCGGGGTCCGGGGTCATGGGGTCGGACGGATTTGAGTCCAAGAAGCTCGGCGGTCTACCATCAGGTGGCGCGGGGCAGGGTAGGCTTGTGCCGGGTGAATACTCGGAGAGAGCACCGCGCGATCCGGCGGCGGATGCGTTCTCCGGCTTGGGCGATGCCGCCAACCTCGTCGAGATTTCCGGCGTCATCAAATGGTTCGATGCCTCGAAAGGCTACGGCTTCGTCGTCCCAGACAATGGCTGGCCAGATGTGCTTCTGCACGTCACCGTGCTCAGGCGTGACGGCTATCAGACGGCCTACGAGGGCGCTCGCGTGGTGGTTGAATGCGTGCAGCGCGCAAAGGGCTATCAGGCGTTCCGCATCCTCTCGATGGATGAAACGACGGCGATCCATCCGGCGCAGATGCTGCCGCCCAGGACCCATGTCACGGTCACCCCGACCAGCGGACTCGAGCGGGCGCAAGTGAAGTGGTTCAACCGGCTGCGCGGCTTCGGCTTCCTGACCTGCGGTGAAGGGACGCCCGACATCTTCGTGCACATGGAAACGCTGCGCCGCTTCGGCATGACCGAGCTGCGCCCCGGCCAATATGTGCTGGTGCGGTTCGGGCCCGGCTCCAAGGGCATGATGGCCGCGGAAATCCACCCGGAGACCGGCCCGTCGGCGCTGTCGTCGCACTGATTTTCTGCGCAAGCTCTAACGGAAACGTGAGCCGGATGGCGCGTGGCATATCTTTGCCCTCTGGCCATCGGCGCGGTGCTCGGGTTAGGTTCCGCGCGATTTGATTTTGCCGTGAGTGCAGTTTCCATGACTTTCGATCGTGTCACCGGGCATCGCCTGCTCGTTGCCCTGTTTGCGTCGCTTGCCCTCCTGTGTGGTGTGATCGCGAACCCGGCCGCAAAGGCCGCGACGGTCCAGCCGCTTGAGATCGTCACCAAGAATGGAGTGCACGTCTTCTCCGTCGAGTTCGCGACGACCGAGGAGGAGAAGACGACGGGGCTGATGTACCGGAAGGAGCTGCCCGACGGCAAAGGCATGCTGTTCGACTTCTCGCCGGAGCAACAGGTGTCGATGTGGATGAAGAACACCTATGTCTCGCTGGACATGATCTTCATCCGCGCCGACGGCCGCATCCTGCGGATCGCGGAGAATACCGAGCCGTTGTCGACCAAGATCATCTCGTCCGGCGGGCTCGCCAAGGGCGTGCTGGAGGTGGTCGCGGGCACGGCGCAGAAATACGGCATCCAGCCCGGTGACCGGGTGGCCCACCCGCTGTTTAATGGCAAATAGAGCATGATCCGGAAAAGTGGGCACCGGTTTTCCGGAAAGATCATGCTCAACAAAGAGATGCGATGGTGATCCGATCAGCCTGATCGGATCACCATCGCGCCTGGCGAGCGGCTTGCTGGCGCCCGCCTAACCGTGTATCGACATCGCCTGCGGATTGCTCGGGGTATAGCGCAGCCTGGTAGCGCGGCAGTTTTGGGTACTGCAGGTCGTTGGTTCGAATCCAGCTGCCCCGACCAAAAATATTTCAAAATCAATATGTTAGAGCGGCAAGCTCAGGCTCGACACAGCAAGTCCTAGATGCCCAGCCACTCTAAGCCACCGGGAAGCTGCACGACAGAAAAGTCCGCTTGCAGGACACGGCGATGCATCGGCGCGATAGCGGCTTCCGACGCATGGAGAATGGGCGTCGCATAGAGCCAGATGTCGCCAGGCTCCGCCAAACACGCAACCGTGCCGCAACGCCTGACAACGTTCTGCATTGTCCTCGGGAACCCGTCCGAGCTTGTGAGATCCGGGAGCGATCAAAAGCGGCGCGTTGCTTGCGGGTACCGGATCAATATGAACCCGCACGCTCACCATCCCGGACAACACGTCAAAGGGCGGTTCGACATGCAGCATGCCGGTCTTGACACTCCAGGTCCCAAAACCATTAGCGGAGATGCGCTCTTTCACGGCAATGGTGCGGTCCTGATGCCAACCCAAGGACCAGTTCGTTTCGGCTGTCTTGTCGAACAATATGGCTCTGACGGGCCGGCAATCGTCGCCGAGCACTGACGCAGCACAGCGGCCTATATGTCCCGTTGAGGCAAGGAAGGGCGCGAGACCTTCAACACCTCTCAGCCTGAGACCAGCCTGATCTCGTGGCAAATGGGCGAGAACCGCTTCAAGCACGTCCAACCGCTCAGGCGGCAGCGCCGCCCGGAAAAGCTGCGCGCCATCGTCGGCAAAGGTCAGATCGTTGGTCTGCACTGTCAAGCACCAATGGAAGGCTGGATGTTTTGGCCTATGATGAAGCGCGTTCCGTGAGGAATGGGCGTACGTCGCCTTTCGGCGGCTCACTCTACGGCCCCGTGTAGGGCGTGCCATCCTTGTGCACGAACCGGCCGTCGGCGTTGGAGCTCATCATGTCGACGTCCGAGCAGATGGTGACGTCGGCTGGCGAGCGCGAGCCGACTTCGAGATAAACCGCCATTGCGCCCGACTTGTTGACGAGGTGATGGCCGTTGCCGGAGCCTTTCGGAAACGCCGCGCAATCGCCGGCGCGCAGCACCGTGTCGCCGCCATCTTCAATCAGCGTCAGTTCGCCTTCGAGCACATAGACGAATTCGTCTTCGTCCGAGTGCCAGTGGCGCTGGCTCGACCAGTTGCCCGGCGGCAGGTGCATGAGATTGACCCCGAAGTCGGTGAGGCCGCCGGCATTGCCCAATCGCTGCCGCACGCGTTCGGCACAGGCGGCATCGAATGGCGGCGGGTAGCCGGAGCCCTTGCGTTTCGGGACAGTGGCGATATCGATCTTGGGCATGAGGTCCTTTCCATGACACCCGAGGCCGCACTGCTTGCTCAACGCTGACACGTCAACCGCGCGAGATGTCCTGATCGGTAGATCAGGAAAAGATCACTGGTGTAGTGGAAATACTCGCCCGTGAAGTCCTTGGTTTTGAATCTGAGTTGAATCCTGTTGTTGCTGACGACCGTAGCGCGCTGCGGGCCATTCCCGGTGTCGATCGAAACCGGCGGACCGAGGGCAAGCGTCACGCTTTTTGACGACGGTGCCGATCCAGTCGGATCGAACAGGGAGCCGCTGCAGGTGAGAGAGGCAGGCTGAGCGGCGGCAGAAGCAATCATCGAGGCGAGGGCTGACAGAATTATCAGAGGCGTTCTGAACATTCATGGCTCCAAGGAAAAGAATTGAGGAATCGTGGCGGGGCTTGCAGCGTCGGAGCATAGTAGGCGGCGCCTGGGTTTGCCAGCAACGGTTGTGATTGCCAAATCGCACGTCAAATCATTGGCGCTGATGATACCGCTCCCGTGAGGCTGCCGAAATTTTTCGGATGCACTTGCGCCCGCATGCTCGCGGCAGAGAAGCTCTGAGGGTGCAACGCACTCCCTTCAGGGAGTTGATTGTCGGGCGCGCGGTTCGCCGGGACGACTTAGTGAGCCAAACATCGTCACATCATGGACTGCGGGTCCGGCGCAGTCGTGAGAGCTATGGCCGAAATTGGGTGATGGGGCCGATCAGGCGGCGCGGTTAGCTGGCGTCGTCGATTCTGCGACGCCGTC
>NZ_JBVBEF010000087.1:0-31116 GCF_055456055.1 Bradyrhizobium sp. LeoB3 | reverse complement strand
CTAAGGCACCGCCAGACGAAAGGGGCGGGAACAGATATGTGTAGCCTAAAGCCACCGCGCCACATCTCGACTCCACCCAAAAGCGCCGCTTGGGAAGTTGCTCCGTCACTCCCGGTCTACCCCGATAAGCGGACCATCTCAGGGTCCGGCTGGACTTCGCATTTGGGCCACAAGCAGACTTCCGCGCACGACGGCGGGCTGCTGTCTTGCCCCTGCGCATTGGCCATGACTATGCTGGAAGGCCGGCCTTTCGCAGCCCGTCAACCAGGTGCTCCAGATCTTCGGCGCGTTTGAGAATGGATACCTGTTGCTGGGTGCCGCTGATGCTGTATCTCGGATTCAAACGTAGAACCTCGCTTGCCTCTGCACGAGCATCTTCCATTCGTCCCAGCTGAGCGTACGTCGCTGCCAGGAAAGCGTGGCCATACTGGTGATTGGGCGCTCGGCCAATCGCTTCAGTCAACCAATGTTGGGCATCGTGGTATTCTTTGAGGTGGTAGTGAGCTACGCCGGCCATCAACGGCGCAAAATGCGGATGGAATGGATCAAGGCGCATTTGCAACTTGGCGATGGCAATGGCTCTCGTCGGCTCTCCCACCGAGTAAAATATTTGCGCGAGGCGGTAATCCGCGAAATTGGGGTTTAGCGCCAGCGCTCTTTCGGCGGCGCCAGTCGCTGCGTCGAAGTCACGCTTCCTGATGATATTGTAGCCCAACTCGGCATAGGCTTCAGGCAGACTCGGATTGTGGGCAATTGCCGTGCGCGCCAATTTGATAGCCAGGTCAAGAATAGTCGGGCTCAAATATTCATCATTCAGCGGATTAAGCCAAGCCACCCGGTGAGTGCTTGCCAGCATTGTATAGCAACGGGCATATTTCGGATCGATGGCCAGCGAATCTGCAAGGTGCCCTCGTGTCCTCAATAATTCCGCCATTTGCCACGAGGACTGGAACGATATCCAGGCCGCAGCTGCGCGCATGTAGTGATCGTAGGCCTGCCAAGTCGCGGGCGGCTTGAGCAAGGTGCGCTCAGCTTCCGCCATGTTCACATGCGCGACCAGAATTGCGGCGATCGTCCGCGCCACGTCGTCCTGGATCGCAAATACATCCTTTAACTTCCGGTCATAGCGCTCGGCCCAGCGGTGCACGCCGCTTGCAGCATCAATCAGCTGAGCCGTTATCCGAACTCGGTCATTGCCCCGACGAACGCTGCCCTCCAGAACATAGCGCACGCCGAGTTCTCGACCCACCTGACGCAAATCAACCGCGCTGCCCTTGTATCGAAAACTCGAATTGCGTGCGATCACGAACAAGTCGGAGAAGCGGGACAACTCAGTGATGATGTCTTCCGAAATTCCATCCGCAAAGTACTCCTGCTCCGGGTCACGACTCATATTCTCAAAAGCCAGGACGGCGACCGACGGCTTGTCGGGAAGCGCAAGCGCCGGTCGCGCCGGAGCGTTGCCGAACGACACGCGATAGACCCGCACCGGCCGTGCGATGTTCTTCAGTTGATGCTCGCCACTATCTTCGAATTCGACGTCAAGCTTATCCTGCGTATCTTCTCGTACGCGTTGCGATACACAGATGCCGCCTGGCTCACAAAGCGCCTCGAGCCGAGCCGCAACATTTACCCCGTCCCCAAAGATATCGCCGCCTTCTATAATAATGTCGCCAGCATTGACGCCAATGCGGAACTCGATCCGCTTTTCCATTCGCACATCGGTGTTTCGAGTGATCATGCCGCGCTGTATCGCAACGGCGCATCGCATAGCGCTGACCACGCTGGCAAACTCCACCAACATTCCGTCGCCGGCGCTCCTGATAAGCCGCCCGCCGTGCTTTTCGATCTCGGGATGGAGGAGCGCAGACAGATGTTCGTTCAGTCGGGCGTGTGTACCCTCCTCATCAGCACCCATTAGGCGGCTGTAGCCAGCCACATCGGCCACAAAAATAGCACTCAGTCGGCGTTCCACACGGTCTGCGGCCATGAAAGCTCGCCCTGATCAGATCCGATCTTCAGTCAAAGTCTATTGTCAGAAGCACGAGGTGTCTATCCGAACACCGGTGTCGTTCAGGTGGTGCCGGCCCGCGTACGAGCTTGGCGAGATCGACCTCGGTATCGAATTCTGCCCGCTTTGACGGCGAACCGCGTGCGAGTTACCGACGGATGGGCGCGCCCGCAGCGTGCCGGAGAGCCAGGCCGGCCGGATGACGTTCATTCGGAGGTTGCGCCCTCGAAGGGGACGTGATCCTGTCCTTGAAAATCGATACTCGTTGAAAAAGGGGATCAGCGAATGACGAGATTCACGCCGCTTTTTCTCGCCGCACTTGTGATCCTCTCCAGTCCCGCACTGCCGAATGATGGACAGATTACATTGGTTGTGGGATTCGCGGCAGGGGGAACCTCTTCAACCGCAGCCAGAATCGTTGCTGAAGCAGGAGAGCAGATCGCGCGAACCTCGACGATCGTGGAAAATCGACCTGGCGCAGGAGGAGCAATAGCGGCGGATTGGGTACTTCGGCAAAAGGGGACTCAAACACTCTTGTTCATGTCCTCCACGTCGTCGCTCAGAACGTCTCCTCAAAGCGCGCTCGTGCCCATCGGAATTTTGGCAACTTTCTCATACGTCGCCGTCACGAGAAAAGACGCTGCCGCGCATCTTGCTGAATACATGCAGGAGGCCTCGCGCGAGGAGAAATATCGCACCGTAGCCACCGCGGGCGCCGGGAGCATTCCCCATCTCATAGGTACAAAGCTTTTCAACGACTACGGAGTGCCGATGGTGCACATACCCTATCAAGGGTCGGCGCCAGCGATCCTCAGTGTCCTTGGCGAGCATGTCGCAGTTGCGATTGTTCCTTTTCCGGACTTTCTCCCGTTTCAAGATTCGCTTCGCATTCTTGCGCAAACCGGCAGCGGGATTGAGACGGAAGGATGGGTCGGCATCTTCGCGCCGCCGGAAACATCAGCGGAGGAAGTCTCCCGACTCTCCGAAATTTTCCGGCAGGCATCGCAACGTTCCCAGGAGAAACTGCAGAATGTCGGATTTAAGCAAGTATGGCGATCCGGTGCAGAGGCACGAGCGATGCATGAGAAAGATTACACCCAGTGGACGCCAATACTTAAGGTGCTCGGAATTCAACCCTGACACAGCCGGAACGGTGGCCCGGCCATGACGTGACCGGGGCTTCACACCCTGCCGTCCGGAGCAGCGTCGATTTCGCGTTGCCTTTGGTCAGGCCCTCCGCTGTCTTTTCCGCATCCGGCGGAGCCCCTGCACGGATGAAGCGCGGAGACCAAACTGCAGCGTTGTCGGGCGCTGACGGCCCGGGCACTAACGGCGCTTTGATACTTTTTGGACCGTCTTGAGCGCTTGATTGACGCCCTTCAGCGATTCATTGATCCCCTCCAGCTGCGCTTGCAGAGCATCCCTGCGCTTCTGTAGGTCCTTCAGCAGTGCTTTCCTTTGCGCCGCGGTCAATTCCTCAAAGTCAATGAGATCCACTGCAAATCTACACATCGCCGCCTCCAAGTGGCAAAATTAGATTTGATCAATCCCTTGTCCAATGCACGCGTGAATTGTCGACAATTTCTGGTGGATAATCAAGCTGGATGATCCTCGGATCAGACGAATTTTGGGCGACGCTTGCGCGTGGCGGGACACCGGCAGAAGGCGTTGCACTTTCTTCACCGGCTTGGTGCGACTGACCGGATCGTCTCAAGGATCAATCAATCGGCCAAGCTGCTCGTTGGGGTTTGCGGCCGCATTGACCAAGATTGCGGTGTAATCGGCAATCCAATTCCGAACGGTGTGTGGTTGGAACAAGTCGTCCTTACGACCGCATATGCCGGTCATTCCCGACGGGGTATCCTTAAGTGTAATCGAGAGCCAAGCGCGATCGATCGGCATGGCAGACCGTTCTTCCTGGTAGCCGAACGGGTGAACCGTCAGATCGGGCAGCTGGTGCGCTCGGCGGAACGCAACTTGTAGAACGAAATAAACTTGAACGAGTGATGCCGGGCACAAGCCGGTCTCTTCCGCTAGTCGGCTGGCAATGATATCGAAGGGAAGTTCTTGCCTGGCGTAAGCCTCCAAGACGGCCCTGCGTACGCGTTTAAGCGCTTCGCTAAAGGTCAGATCAGCATCTAGTTGGGTACGGATGATCGTTGTGTTCGCGAACGGACCGATCACGCGTTCTGTCCTGAGTTGAGGCCGATTGGCCATCAAAGTCGCCACACAAATGTCGTTGCGTTCGCTCCGGAGCAACAGCAGGGTCTTGAACCCGGCGAGCAGACTCATGAACAGAGTTGCGCCCCGGTCGCGGCTCATGGCGCTCAGCTGCCTCACCAAATTGTTCGATATCTGAAATGGTTCCTGGAGAACGCGCGAGGTCAGCTCGCCTCCGACGCTGCTTTTCGGGGCCGTAAACGGAGGTGAGACTTTGTCGAGGCGCCGCTTCCAGTAAGCGAACTGTCTGTTTGCTTCCTCGGTGCTGGACCACAAACGCTGCCAGCGAACGAAGTCGGAGAACTGAAGCGATGGTTCGGGCAGTTGCGCCTTCGCGCCGGCGATCGAAGCGGCATAGATCTCCAAAAGCTCCTTCATGAAGACTGCCATCGACCAGCCATCAATGATGATATCGTGCATGACTAGAAGCAAAACATGGTCCCTGGCGTCGAGCCGGTAGATATAAGCCCGGAACAGTGGCGCATTGTTCATGTCGATCGGCGCCAAGGACTCCCGCTCGACCTCCAACTTCGCCTTTACCAGCAGAAGCTCCTTGGCCCCGGCATCTCCGGTATGCGCCGGGGCCGCATAGTCCTTCACGGTCAGGATTGATCTGACATCGACGTCCGGCACGACCCGAGCGAGAGGAACCTCACCCTGCCAGATAAACGTCGTGCGCAGAATATCGTGCCGACGCACGAGCCCCGCGAGGCTCTGCTCGAGCAAGCGAATGTCCAGCCGACCCTGCAATCGATAAGCGAACGGCAGATTGAACTGGGGTAATCCGGGTAGTTTTCGCTCGATGCGTAGCATGCGCTCCTGCACGATGGACACCGGCTGTGGGCCATCTCCATCAGCCCGCGAGACCTCCGTTGGCGGAACGTGCGGGCGCGCTAACGAGCCGGCGCCCTCTATTGATGAGCCAAGGCGAAGCGCAAGAGCCGCAACGGTCGACGAAGTGAAGATATCCTCGAGTGACAGCGTGATGCCGAAGCGCTCTTCCACATGCAAGATCATCTGCATCATGGCAAGTGAATCCACCCCGAGCGCGAAGACATCCTGGTCAACGCTGATCGGATCAATGCCCAGGATATCCTTCCAGATACCGGCCAGTTGACATTCCAATTCCGAACTGGGGGCAACTCCCTTGCCACCGATGGGGCGAATCTTTGAATAGGCGGCCGCAAGTTCATTGCGCTTGATCTTCCCGCCAGCGCCTTTCGGGATCTCCGGCACAATCAGGATAACGCCAGGAACTTTAAACCCGGCCAGGCGTCCTCGGGCAAAGTCCCGGAGACTTTGTGCGCTCACCTGAGCCTCCTGACGCAGCACGATAGCGGCGGCGACGTCCGCGCCTAGTCGCTCATGGGGGACCGGGAAAACAGCGGCTTCCATCACAGCCGGGTGGCTCAGCAAAGCGCCCTCTACCTCGGCGGGGGCAACCTTCTGCCCGCCCTTATGGATGATCTCCTTGATGCGACCGACGATGAAGAGATACCGGTCGGCGTCCAGGTATCCGAGGTCGCCGGTCCGGAACCAGCCGTCCTGAAATGCGGAAGCTGTAGCGGCGGCATCATTGTCGTACCCTCTGGTTATGGTGGGACCTCGCAGCGCGATCTCTCCACGTTTGCCGGATGGCAAGCGACGGCGTCCCCTGTCCAGTATCGCGATCTCGGGGCCTGCCGGCCGGCCGACTGAACCGCGCTTCCGCCGCTGCAAGGGATTTGCAGCGATCTGGGTGGCGGCCTCCGTCATGCCGTAGGTGTCTATAACGGGAACACCAAACAGCGCTTCCAGTCCGTCGAGCACCTCCGACGACAGAGACGTCGAAGCCGAACGAACGAGCCGCAAGGAGGACCGCTGCGCAGCCTGCCTATAGGGATCCGCCGCCGCCAATAGCGCGCGATGGATTGCCGGTACCGCCGTGTACCAGGTTGGTCGAAACTCCGTCAGCCAGCCGAAGAACGCTGTTGCATCGAAGCCGGGCGGACAGACCGTACTGGAGCCTGCCGCAAGCGCGGCCAGAAGTCCCGAGATCAAGCCATGTCCATGAAAGAGAGGCAGTACGCTTAGCAATCGGTCGCGGGCCTCCAGCTCCAAGGCGGCGCCAACGTTGTCGGCCGACTGACAGACGCTCGCATGGGTCAGAGGGACCGTTTTGGGCCGCGATGTGCTGCCAGATGTCATCAGGATGAACGCGTCGTCAGCGCTGGACGCAAACTCGTCGTCAACCAGGAGCTGCGGTGCCCGACCGGTAACACTGAACGCGCCGGCTCCCTCGTTCGGCCGCATCGACACATCGATCACGGGCACGCCCTGGATTTGGGCGGCGCGTCGGCTGGCCGAATTCAAGTCAGCGTGCGTCAATAGCGCCGCCAGCTGCAATTCGCCAAAATAGCGCTGGTATTCATCACAGGTGAAACCCGGATTGAGAGGTACACAAACCGCGCCGGCCGCAACCGTGATCGCCGCTACTGCAGCCTCTGGTCCGTCCGACAACACGACCGCGACCCTATCAGTTCGGCGCACGCCGACGTTCCGCAACCCGAAAACAACTTCATTTGCCTGCGTCCATAGCGCGCCATACGTCATCGGGAGGCGCTCCGGGGCCAGAATGGCATGGCGCTCCGGCGCAGTTTCCGCATGGTCGGCGAGGAGGTCTCGAACGCACGGAAAGGGGCATCTTCCGGCGCTCTTGCGTGCGCTACCTTTCCGCGTTTCCTTGACAATATTCGACAAGGCCGCCCCTCTTCGTCAATGTCGCTCCGTACCCTGCACTGGTGAAGTCAACCCTCAAACACATCGAAGGCCGAGAATACGCGGATAGCATCGTCGGGCAATCGACCGCAGGCGCCTCGGCAGAGCTCAGGCAAGTTGCCCGTTCTGACAGCATCTTAGGAAGCTCAATACTTATAGCAATATGTTAAGCCACTGTCCGCCATGGCCGACGACCGTTTCGGGTCATGAGCACCGGTTTGCCCACAGCCCGAGACTTCCGGTCTACCCCCAACTGCGGACATGTTTCCGGGCTGCGCATACTGTCGCGACGGGCCACAAGGCGACGTCACGCCATTGTCCGGATCGCCACGGCAGCGCGTCGCGCTCAGTACGGCAAATCTTTCAGTCGCAGGGTGCGGCATTGGACAGCGTGACTGTCGGATTACATCGCTTGCACCAATGGAAGTTTGAGCATTGAATGCGCGATGATACGTCACTACCGCAAGTAGTGTTTCGAGTGTGCCTGCCCTCTCGCACGATAAAGCGATGAAGAGCGTCGCCTCGGCGAGTGTGACGGCTTCATACGTAGCTGAACAGGGAGAGCTGAACAGGGAGGGTACGGCTAGTCGGTCCGCCTAACGGATCGGGAGTGGCCAACCGCGCAGCCTGATGCGCGCGCTGACCGGTACTGGCGATGGCCAAAAGGGAGGAGAACAATGGGCACCTGGCTTAGTGAACGAGAACAGCGTCTCGTCGCGGGCGCGGAGGCGGCATCGGCGGCAACGCCGATTCCCACTCAGATTGTTTCCAACGGAGAGTATCTCCCGCCCCCGCAGAGCGCTACGCAAAGGAAGGTCGAGGCACGGATCAACGAGCTCGCCGACGTGAACGGCAAGCACCTCGGCTTGAGCCGCAGGCAGTTCCTGCACACGAGTTGCGGCATGGCGGCGGCATTCCTCGCTATGAACGACATTTATGGCAATGTTTTCCAGGTCGCGCCCGCAGAGGCTCGCGAGCCCGAGTTGACGCTGGCGCGCGCGCAAGCCCTCGCCGGCCAGTTCATCTTCGACGTCCAGACCCATTTCGTGCGCGACGACTTCGATCACAAGGAGCTCTTGGGGCTGGCGGACTTTGCGAGCCAGCACTGGAACCCGAAGATGAAGGAGGAAGGCGTCTCCTCGCTCTCCCGCTACAAGTTTCAGAACTACGTGAAAGAGATCTACTACGACAGCGACACCAACATGGCACTCTTGAGCGGCGCGCCGTTCGACGATCCAAGCTGGTGGCTTCTGTCAAACGAGCAGATCGTCAAGGCGCGCGAACTCATCAACGACTTCGCCGGATCGCGCCGCCTGCTGGCGCACAGTGTCATCACCCCCAAGCAGCCCGGCTGGATGGAGGAGGTCGACAAGGCGATCGACGTCTACAAGCCGGATTCCTGGAAGTCCTACACAATCGGCGATCCGCTGGCGCCCTCCAAGTTCCCATGGCGGCTCGACGACGAGCAGCTGATGTATCCATTCTACGAAAAAGCGGTGAAGGCCGGCATCAATACGCTCTGTATCCACAAGGGGCTGCTGCCGCCCGATTACGAGAAGTCGTTCGCCGGCGTATGGGAATACGCAACCGCGTGGGACATCGGAAAGGCTGCCAAGGATTGGCCGCAGATGAACTTCGTGATTTATCACTCGGCGCTACGGCCATTCCTCGAGCTGCCGGACAAGGCGTGGGCGGAGTTCGAGCAGACCGGTCGCATCCAGTGGGCCTCGGATCTCGCGGAAATCCCGCGGAAATTCGGCGTCACCAATGTCTATGCCGAGCTCGGCACGTCCTTTGCCAACTCGGCCGTTGCGCATCCGAAATTCTGCGCGGCCCTGGTGGGAACGCTGATCAAGGGCATGGGGGTCGACCACGTCATGTGGGGCACCGACTCGGTCTGGTACGGCTCGCCGCAGTGGCAGATCGAGGCGCTACGCCGGCTCGAAATCCCGGAGGACATGCAGAAGAAGTACGGCTTTGCGCCGCTCGGCGATGCTAACAGCGGCACCAAGCAGCTGATTTTCGCGGGCAACGCAACCAGGTTTTACAAGATTAAGCTGAAGGCGGCCGATAACACCGGGATGCCGGCCTTTTCCGAGGACCGCCTCGCAGCGCTCAAGAACGAGTACACGCAAGCTGCGAAGCAGCCCTCGAATCTCCGCTACGGCTACGTTCGCGCCGGCTAAGTGCCAACGGCTGCGGCGGCAGAGCGGGCAAGCTTCGCCGCTGCAGCGAACGCACGGCTGCCGCGACAGGGATATCGATCGACAATCCAACTATCGGCTTAGGGTCTTGGCTGTGTGAAAACGTCAAGACGCTTGCGGGGATAGAAGAAGTTGTTCGTCCAAGACTCTCTTAGCGCTTAAACTCGCAAGCGCACTCAATTTTAAGAGCGAACTGAAGAATGTAATTCTCACCGCGTTTCGATCTTTCGCGTTTTTACACAGCCAGGGTCAAAAGCGTCGATCTAACCATCTCTCATACGCGTCCGGTCTTCCTCTGGGACCGGACATGGTCGCCGCCGGCCGAACTGTCTCAAACGGGCCATGAGCTGACCTGCTCCGACTGAACGTCTTGCTATCTGCAAGACAGGGTTGTAATTTTAGCTTGTTGCTCGCAGAGAATGCCGCTTAGGCCGTCCAGACTTGGGGAGGGCATAATCATGGACGTCGAACTGCAAATTAATAATAGCAATACTCCAGAGGCACGGTTTGTTACATGGTCTCCATCTCAGTGCCGGATTCGTGTGACCAATCCCTCCGGCAGCAATACACCAACCGTCAGCGTAAAGATCGCCGATGTATCGTCGGCAAACGGCGGCGCGGTGAGATTCCGCAGCGGCACAACCGGAGCGTTTGCAAGCACTCTCACTCTGACCGTACCGACCAACGGCGCGACGGTTCCATTCTTCACGGCCGGGAAATTCGGCCAGCCGAGCAGCAATAACGGCGACGTCAAGATCGAGGCGCGAGTGGGAAACACGCTGGTCGGGTCTGCCGAGCTGATGGTGCGCATCCGCAAAAACGCCAACAAACTCACGAACAGCGAGCGCGATCGGTTTGTCGCGGCGTACGCCAAGCTCAACAATCAGGGGCTCGGGCGGTACTCGGATTTCAACAATATGCACAAAGATCCCAACCTCTTACAGGCGCACTTCGCGCCCGGCTTCTTGCCCTGGCATCGCGCCTATCTGCTCGACTTAGAGCGCGAGCTTCAGGCGATCGATCCGAGCGTGGCGCTGCCCTACTGGCGCTTCGACCAACCTGCTCCGAATATTTTCACACGCGACTTCCTCGGCGAGTCCGACGCGAATGGAACTGTGAAATTCCGCAATGGCAACCCGCTGGAATTCTGGAAAACGGACAGCACCCTGGGAATCAGTCGCACGCCGGACTTTCCCACCTCGCAGGCTCCGCCGAATCCCATGAACGAGGCGCAAACGCTGGCGCTGGGCTCTCTGTTCAAGACGTTCCGGGGCATGGAAGCTGACCCGCACGGGCTCGCGCATACCAGCTTTGGCGGATTCATCCACGATCCGCCGACGGCGGCGAAAGATCCGCTGTTTTTCCTGCTTCACTGCAACGTCGATCGGCTGTGGGCAAAATGGCAACGTCAGAACGGCCGCTCCGACCCGGGAGTCGCGTCGTCGTTCGATGAAAAACCGACCAGTCGGCCGGGCCACAGACTGAACGACACCATGTGGCCTTGGAACGGCATCACCAATACCACCGACCCTACCCGTCCACCGACGGCGCCGGGCGGACCGTTGGCCACATCGCCCTGCGTCGGCGCGCCGGGCCTGCAGCCGCGTGTTCGAGACTGCATTGACTACCACGGGGTCATCAATGCCGCGTCCAACATGGGATTCGACTATGATGATGTCCCGATCTAACGCGCTTTTGCGCGAGGAGATGAGATGATGGCAACGAAACGGAAAGTTGCAAAAAAGGTCTCAACCCGAAACCGAGCAGTTGGCGCCTCGGCGCCCGTGCGGGTGGCGAAAAACACCGACGATGTTCGGCGGAACCGGACAGCGGCGAGCAAATTGACCATGGCGGCCCGCAACGAGTCGGGATCGCTGGACGACGATGCCGAAGGGATACTGGCCGACTTCATCGAATTGGGTGCAATTCCGGGGGAGGACGAAGAGGGACCCTAATGAGTTACTCGGCGCCCGAGCGTTTGTTGCGATCGTTGGGAATCGAAAAGCCCGAAGATATCGACCTCGAGGCCGTTGCCTGGAGCGTCGGCGCGAAAGTCAAATATCGTCCGCTGAAGTCCTGCGAAGCCCGGATTTGCGGGTGTGGCGACAAGGCTATCATCTCCGTCGACAGCACGAAGATGCCGCAACGGCGAAGGTTCTCCGTGGCACATGAGATCGGGCATTGGACCTACCATCGCGGTCAGCTTCTCGTCTGCCGCTCGAGCGATATCGGGAATTTCGGCGGATTCCGGAAGGGAGCGACTGATCCCGAGTTTGTCGCGGATCAATTCGCTTCGGAGCTGCTTCTTCCCGCATACATCCTTTTGCCGATCTTGGGTCAGTACAAGACGCTGAACCTGAAGACGGTCGGCGAGATCGCGAGCGCGTTCAAGGCGAGCCGAACCGCGACCGCCATTCGCCTTGTTCAGAGCAACAGATTTCATGCCATGTTGGTGTGCCATGGTCAGAAGGGTCGCCGATGGTTTCTGCGACCTCCGTGCGTTCCCGATCACTGGTTTCCGCGTGACGAACTGGATCGGGAAAGTTACGCGTTCGAGACGCTTTACGGCTCGAAGGTCGAGCAAACCCATCCGAGGAAGATCGGCGCCGATGCTTGGTTCGATCGCCGTGGTGCGGAGCGTTATGAGATGCTCGAGCACACGTTCCCTTTGCCCAATGACGAGATTCTCACCCTGCTCACCTTCACCGATGCGGAGATGATGGAGGAGAAGGACAACTCTTGGGCTTACAGGCGGAAGCACTAGAGCGGCTGCCAGCCTCCTGATCCCGGCTGATCGAAAGCGCGGCGCTTCAGGTCTCGCGCTTTCGCTCCTCGCGCCAGGCGCGATCGCGCTCGTTGGCTTCGTTGTCCCGGCGCCGTTTGCGTCCCGAACGCGGCGCCTGTCGTACGACCCCCGGGCCGGCGGAAACCGCGGTACGCACCTTCACGTTCTTCAGTTCGCGCATTTTGCTCGTCGCAGTGACGCCCTCCGCGCGAGCTGCTTGGAGCAGATTGTAGATATCCTCCCCGCTGATGGTCGTGCCAGGGTCGGCCATGATGATGGTATCGAGCTTGATTGGCGCGGTCTCGGCTTCCTGATCGGTGGCCCCGGATCGGCCTTGCGTAACGAGCGCCTCGAGCATCGACTCGTGAAGCACCTCGCTCATGCCGGCGCCGCCGGCCAGCCTCCGGTGGACCTTGCCGGGGTGGGTGCGCATGAACTCCAGGAAGCCCGCGTCCGCTTCGGACAGCGGCAGGTGATAGTCGTTGTAGCGGACGAACGGCTTGCCATCGACGTACATCTGGAAATGCCAATGAGGCACTTTCGAGTGCTCGCCCCCGCCCTCGTGTCCGGCAAGATCCGTCGCCCCACAGGAGAACGACCACTCCAGATTCCTGTATTTGACGGTAAGCTCGAGCAGCTTGCCCGTGCCTTCGTCGGCTAGATCGTTGATGTTTTGGGCGAAGGCTTCCTCGTTGGCGACCCAGCGCGCGTAGTTCTCGAGGACGCTCCAGCTCGTTTGCGTGGCCAGGAGTTCGATATGTTCTTTGCGGACGCCCTCGGGTTTGAGGAGCCAGTGCCGGCACGGCTGGTCGGCGTCGAAGCTCGCCAAGGTGCCGCCGCAGAAGCTGCATGAGCCGGCTTTGAACGCCTCGCTGAATGCCTTGTGCTGCTCCAAGGCTTCCTTGCGGTTCAGTTCGTTGATACGGTCTATTTCTTCCCTCGGAAGACTTGCCATGAACTGTGCGAAGGTCTGCGCGCTGGGTCGGGAGGGCTTTGTCATCGGCTGCACTGGTCGGATTCGTGATGGAGGCCCGGGTCTCATAGCACGGCACGCCCTGCGATCGAATACGGCGAAGCGCGGAGTTGGGGCCTCGCGCTCGCCCGCGACATCGCCGACTTCCACGCTTCGAGGATTCCCTGGCGCGACGTCGACCGCCGCATCTGCGTCCACTCGCCGCCGGGCTGCGGCAAGTCGCTGTTTCCGAGGGTCCTCGCGCAGGGCTGCGGCGGCATCCGGATCAGACCACCCAGGCTCTATGAGGATCGGCCGGATCGCAATCGGCTTGCGGTGAGGTTCGACAAGCATGTGGCGGCGAACTAGGCTAACCTTCCGGTGCGGTTCAAAACCACAGTGGCGGCCCGGCTATGCCTCCATTTGCGGGATGGAGACGAAAGTGACTATGCGAGAATTGGCGATCAGAGCGATGGCGATGAGGAACGACGCGAAGTCCCCTTCCGACGTGAGACTGTTCGTCTACAAGGGCGTCGATGCGCTGACGATCCAAGATAGGATGCCTATGAAGGGACACGATGTTCCGCCGGATGGCTGGGAAATGCGCAGACCGGCGAAGTCATCACCTATGGACCCGATGGCTATTCGTATCGCCACGGTTGAGCTTGTGTCGGTAGGAGTGGTTATCTGACGTTAGATCTTGAGAGGCGCGACTGCGTGGGCGCCTCGAGTCCTACGACGGCACGACCGCTTCGGTCCGCTCCTTATGGTCTCGGCGCCGCCTGTCCCGACGCTTGCCCGCGACGATCTGATACCGTGGATACTTCAGGATTTCCGAACGCATTACGTCGGGTGGCACCTCGCCGTAGTTCTCGCCATCGGTGCGGGGCGCATGGCCCTGGATCGCGTCGAGGATCAGCCAGATCATATCGGCACGGCGACCCTCAGTCTTGAATCTGTGCCTCCATCCGTGATTCGGCGCGACCGTCGGATCCTTGATCCCCAATACGCGCACCCAGGCCGCGAGCTTATTGCCGACCGACGCGAAGGTCGGATTCTTGCGGCTTGGGTTGCGCTGCCGCTTCAACGAATAGAACAGCGGCGTCTGCCCCTTCTTCTGATGCGCGAACTCCACGAATTTCATTCGATCAGATGAGGGTGCAGCGGCACGGTCCGCCTCTTCGCTGTCTTCACGATGCCCGCCTCGGGCGTGATGCCGATGCAGGGGAATTCCTTCGACGTCTACGACCTCGCACGCGCGAAGCTGGGTGATCTCGTTCCCTCGGGAGCAAACCACTCTGCACCGGTCGTGATTTGGACCGCGGAAACCAACGTCGGGTCTCGGACGTCTTGCCAGAGGTCAGATCCCTTGAACAGGTTACGCCTCATCGACATGGCGCTCGATCGCCGGCGTCGCCGTGAGTTGTCTTGCGACACGCGGCGCGCCGGATGCTTGGCGAGTTCAGTGCGCTTCGTTGTTGGACGCGCGCGTTCGAAGTCTTCCGTTCTCGACAGGAGCCACCGGCAAAATATCGAGTCGACGCCCCCCATGATAACTGCTATGTTTTTTGCCTAAACCATTGCTACTGAAAGAGCTTTCGACCGCCGCGTCGCATCCGGCGACTAGCGATCACGGGACGGCATTGTATGAACATTCAAACAAAGGCGGCCGGAGAGGGGCCGCTTGTCGTTACTCAGTTCTATTACTCGCAGACGTTTCCGTATCTGATGATGAAGCATCACGGGGAGATTCGTCGGCACCTTGTCGACATTCCTCGCGAGCTTCGGCAGCGTGAGTTGGCACCCCAACTTCTCGCGCTGGGTGAGGCCGCAGGCGATCCGGCGTGGCTGATCTATCGCGCGTATCTCGATAAGATCGAAGCGGAGATCGCAAAGCTCGTTCGCCGTCACTCTCCAGGATTTTGGTTTCATCTCCACCGGCGCTTGCGCCCCATGCTCGCGGAGGCGCACGGACTCAAGAACGACGACACGACCGTGATGTTGGTACGCCGGATCGCGGAGCTCGCCTACGCGAAGCATGGCGCGCTGGACAGAACCGACGATCTCGGTCCCGTCCGCCGCACTAGGTTGCAGACCCTCCTCGACGGCGCTTGGTATGAAGCCATGGCTGAAGTGTATGGGGGAAAGTTGAAGGCGAAGAAGGCATACCAGGCTCTGCGCGAAACGGAGCAGATCGTGATGACGGACTTCCGCCGATCCGATTTGATTGACGTCTTCGCCATCGAGGGGCTTTGCTACGAATACTGGTGGGCGTCTGCGGCGATGCGATCTATCGGGAAAGGATCGATAGTCAAATGGGACGCTACGCTCGGTTCGCACCGCTATAAGGACAGCGGCGTCAATCCGCTCTCGTTCGAGCTGTACGACGAGAGGAACGCTGAAAACTTTGGCTTTCGCACTCGGCTTGGTACGTGGCTCGACGAAGAAAATGCCGGCGAAGGCGAAGCCGAGCGCGGCGACACGATCAAGTTCGCGCAGATGAAACCGAACCCTAAGACCGAGGAATATCCAGCCTGGAACAGCGCCACCGGTCGAATCGCTCGCGGGTACGGTGCCACTAACTTCGAGATCGGCACGTTCTCGTTGGTTCAATTCCGAAAGGAAAACGCGTTTATGGTTGAGCCGTTCAAGTTGAAGTACGGGATCGATTTCGATGCGGTGCTGTTGGCCGTATGGGCTGCGGCGTTCTTCGGTACGTATGTCGGCATCACGATGCATAATTCGACGTGGGCGCAACGGCGCGACAGGACGATGAACAACTTCACGAACGTGATGTTTCGCGGTTACACGATGGTCAACTTCGACCCAGACGAGTTCGCGAATGAAGCGGTTTGGTTCGCGAAGCAATTGGGGCACGAAAAGGCATTTGCCGTCGAGGAGGTGCGCAAAGCCGTCGAATTCATATCATTGAGCGAAGCGGCTCAGCAGAACATCGGTCTTTGGAGCGGCGGCAAGCGCCCGATTCTTATTCCATCCATGGGCAAGCTCATGATCGATCTGGCGGCGATCATTCCGGCACTACAGACGGTCTTCGTCGGCCTCCGCAAGGCGGCCGGTGGCGGCGAGAGCTTTGAGAACTCGGTACGCAACGCGATCCGGGCTCGCGGGCTCGATCTCTGCCTCGAAGGCGATCTCAAATGGAAGAGCGGGAATCCGCGCGAAGCCGATGCCGCCGTCCGGATAGGCGATCGGCTCGTTTTGATCGAATGCTTCTCCTACGAAATGCCGCTCGACTTCGAAGTGGGGAAATCGAGCGTCTTCGACAAGAGAAAGAAGTTCATACTCGAGAAGGTCGACCAGGCGCGGTCGCTTGCGGAGCGAGTCGCGAAAGAACCCAAGGGCACGAATTTCGACGTGTCTTGGGCCAAATCGATCGAATGGCGAGTTGTGTCACCATTCGTAGAATTCGCGTGGCAGATCGACGAACCGCTATACGACGAAGCGGGGATGCCGCGTGTGCTTCAAGTTCATGAGCTACTGGACCACCTGACGGACGGACGGGTGCCGACCGAAGCCTTGGTCCCCTTGATCAAGGAACTGCGGAAGGTCGAATTCCAAGGCATCTGGTACTAAGGATCGATCTCCGTCAGCCTTTGACACCCCCCATCAACAAGGCCTGCTCAGGTACTAGACCAGCGAGAGAAAAAATTCGTGGAATTGGCCGCCTTTGGGGGCGCCAACAGAAAATAAACCTCGCCGAGCGGCAACGCAGTAGAAAGAGCCACGCGCCTACCGCCCGCCCCACTCTTAAACCGTCATCGTCCCGGCCTAAGTGTGTCAGCATAATAATACGGCCGACTCTCAAATCTCCGCCGTCATCACGTATTTGATCTCGACATACTCTTCCATGGCGTGATGCGAGCCTTCGCGGCTCAGTCCTCATCGCCAGCGGATGGCGTTGGGACGGTGCTGACCCGACGATGCCCGACCCGAGTGCTTCCGCGATCGCCCGTCTCACCTTGAAAGAACATTATTGTTTAGGAAGAACTGTTTTGTTTAAGAAGAACTATATTGTCTCCCGACAGTCCTCCCTATAACGTTCGCCGGCGGCTTACATCTGCCGCTCGACCAGCTTCAGCTTGAGCTCGGCGATCGCTTCGGAGGGGTTGAGGCCTTTGGGGCAGGCCTTGGCGCAGTTCATGATGGTGTGGCAGCGATAGAGCCGGAACGGGTCCTCGAGATTGTCGAGCCGTTCGCCGGTGGCCTCATCGCGGCTGTCCGTGACCCAGCGCGTGGCCTGCAGCAGCGCGGCGGGACCGAGGAAGCGCTCGCTGTTCCACCAGTAGCTCGGGCACGAGGTCGAGCAGCAGGCGCAGAGGATGCACTCGTAGAGGCCGTCGAGCTTCTCGCGGTCCTCGTGGCTCTGCTTCCATTCCTTCTGCGGCGTCGGCGTTGTGGTTTTCAGCCACGGCTCGATCGAGGCGTATTGCGCGTAGAAATTGGTGAGGTCGGGGACAAGGTCCTTCACCACCGGCTGGTGCGGCAGCGGGTTGACCTTCACCGCGCCGTCTTTGACGTCGTGCATCGACTTGGTGCAGGCGAGCGTGTTCTGGCCGTCGATGTTCATGGCGCAGGAGCCGCACACGCCCTCGCGGCAGGAGCGGCGGAAGGTCAGCGTCGGATCGATGTGGTTCTTGATCCAGATCAGGCCGTCCAAGACCATCGGTCCGCAATCGTTGGTGTCGACATAATAAGTGTCGACGCTCGGATTCTTGCCGTCGTCCGGATTCCAGCGATAGATCTTGAACTCGCGCGTCTCGGTGGCGCCGGCCGGCTTCGGCCAGGTCTTGCCGCCTGAGATCTTCGAGTTCTTCGGAAGCGCGAATTCAACCATGCTTGCAAGCCTTCGCTGTCGTCATCACTACGCGCGCGATCAGTACACACGCGCCTTGGGCGGGATATACTGCACGTCGTTGGTCATCGTGTAATCGTGCACCGGGCGGAACTCGATCGTGGTGTTGCCCTTCTGATCGAGCCAGGCCAGCGTGTGCTTCATCCAGTTCTTGTCGTCACGATCCGGGAAGTCCTCGCGCGCATGCGCGCCGCGGCTCTCGGTGCGATTGGCCGCCGAATCCATGGTGACGACGGCCTGCACGATCAGATTGTCGAATTCCAGAGTCTCGATCAGGTCGGAATTCCACACCAGCGAGCGGTCGGAGACGGCGATGTCGCCAATGCCGCCATGCACCTTGTGGATCAGGTTCTTGCCTTCCTGCAGCACTTCGCCGGTACGGAACACTGCGCAATTGGTCTGCATCACATGCTGCATGCTGTCGCGCAGCTTCGCCGTCGGCGTGCCGCCCGAGGCGTAGCGGAAATGATCGAGCCGGCCGAGCGCCATCTCGGCGGAATCCTTCGGCAGCTCCGGCTGCTTGGCGTTCGCGGTGAGTTTCTCGGCGCAGCGCAGCGCCGCGGCGCGGCCGAACACCACAAGGTCGATCAGTGAGTTGGAGCCAAGCCGGTTGGCGCCGTGCACGGAGACGCACGCGGCCTCGCCGATCGCCATCAGGCCGGGCACCACCGCATTGTCATCGCCGTCCCGCTTGGTCAGCACTTCGGCGTGGAAGTTGGTGGGGATGCCGCCCATGTTGTAGTGCACGGTCGGCACGATCGGGATCGGCTCGCGGGTGACGTCGACATTGGCGAAGATCCGCGCCGATTCGGAGATGCCGGGCAGCCGCTCGGCCAGCACCTTCGGATCGAGATGATCGAGATGCAGGTAGATGTGGTCCTTCTTCTTGCCGACGCCGCGGCCTTCGCGGATTTCGATGGTCATTGCGCGCGAGACCACGTCGCGCGAGGCGAGGTCCTTGGCCGATGGCGCATAGCGCTCCATGAAGCGCTCGCCCTCGGAATTGACGAGATAGCCGCCTTCGCCGCGGGCGCCCTCGGTGACGAGGCAGCCGGCGCCGTAGATCCCGGTCGGGTGGAATTGCACGAACTCCATGTCCTGCAGCGGCAGGCCGGCGCGCAGCACCATGCCGCCGCCGTCGCCGGTGCAGGTATGCGCCGAGGTGCAGGAGGCATAGGCGCGGCCATAGCCGCCGGTGGCCAGGATCGTGGTCTGGGCGCGGAAGCGGTGCAGCGTGCCGTCGTCGAGCTTGATCGCGATCACGCCGCGGCAGACGCCCTGGTCGTCCATGATCAGGTCGATGGCGAAGAACTCGATGAAGAACTCGGCGGCGTGCCGCAGCGACTGGCCGTACATCGTGTGCAGCATCGCGTGGCCGGTGCGGTCGGCGGCAGCGCAGGTGCGCTGCGCCTGGCCCTTGCCGTAGTCGATGGTCATGCCGCCGAACGGACGCTGGTAGATCTTGCCGTCCTCGGTGCGCGAGAACGGCACGCCCCAATGCTCGAGCTCGTAGACCGCCTCCGGCGCGTTGCGCACCATGTATTCGATCGCGTCCTGGTCGCCGAGCCAGTCCGACCCCTTGACGGTGTCGTACATGTGCCAGCGCCAGTCGTCCTGATGCATGTTGCCGAGCGAGGCCGAGATGCCGCCCTGCGCCGCGACCGTGTGCGAGCGGGTCGGAAACACCTTGGTGATGCAGGCGGTGCGTAGGCCCGCTTCCGAGCAGCCGACCACCGCGCGCAGGCCGGCGCCGCCGGCGCCGACCACGACGACGTCGTAGGTGTGGTCTTCGATCGGATAGGCTTTGCCGTTCGTGGCCGGGCCACTGCCATTGGTGGCCTTGCCGTTACCTTCAGCGGCCATGGTTCATACTCCCGAGGATAATTTAAGGAGCGCGTAGATCGAGGCCAAGGCCACCGCAGCGCAGAAGAAATTGTTAGCCATGATGCTGGCGAGCTTCAGCTTCTCGTTATGCACATAGTCCTCGATCACGACCTGCATGCCGATCTTCATGTGCCAGGTGCTGGCGACGATGAAGAGCAAGAGGATGATCGCGATCGGCAGCGAGCCGAGGATCTGTGTCGCGCCCGCATGGTTGCGGCCGACCAGCGTCAGGATCACGAACAGCACCGGCACGATCAGCAGCGTCATCGCGACAGCGGTGAGGCGCTGGCGCCAGAAATCGGTGGTGCCGGAATGCGAGGCGCCGAGATTGCGGACGCGGCCGAGCGGCGTGCGCATCGAGGAACGAGAGTCGCTCATCGTCCGCCTCCGATCGCGTAAGCGATGATCCAGATCAGCACCGTGAGCACGATGCCGCCGATCAGCGCGGCCCAGGTCAGGGCTTCCCGTTCATTGGCCTTGAAGCCGTAGCCCAAGTCCCACACGAAATGCCTGATGCCGCTGAGCAGATGGTGCATCAGCGCCCATGTGTAGCCGAACACGATCAGCTTGCCGATGAAGCTGCCGGTGAACGCCTGCAGATTGGCGTAGGCGCTGGGGCCGGAGGCCGCCGCGATCAGCCACCAGGCGAGCAGCAGCGTGCCGGCATAAAGCGCTATTCCCGTGGCGCGATGGACGATGGAAAGCGCCATCGTCAGAGTCCAGCGATAGGTTTGTATATGGGGCGAGAGCGGTCGTTCGATCCTGGCGGTCATCAGCGACTTTGAGTTTGGTGGGACCGCGGCCGGCCCATCGGGGAGCGCGGTAGATAAATTCTATTTACGGAGTCGAACCTTACAGCGCAACGGCCAAATGCCTGCAAAACGAACGGGTATTCATTGCTACACCATTGATGAAGCAAGCCGATCAGGGGCTTGGTATACCAGGGCGGTCGATCCAGTCCAAGAAACGAATTCTGATTCCGTTATAAGGCTGCGACTGTATGCGCGCCGAACGGGTCGGCGGCCCGCCGTCGCTCAACCAGATAATCGACAAATGCCCTTGTCTTTGGCGACGCAAGCCGCGATGGCTGAAACACGAGGTGCAACGGCGTGGGCGGCGGCTCGTAGTCGGCGAGGATGCGCCGCAAGGCGCCAGCCCTGATATCGGCGTCGACCTGCCACGACGGCACGCGAACAATGCCCGCGCCTTCCTTCGCCGCCGCGGCAAGCGCATCGAGGCTATTCATCCAGAGCCGACCGGATATGCGGATTTTGCGGTCTGCCTTCGTGCTCTCCGCGAAGCGCCACTCGGCGCTGCCGGGTGCATCGGAGAACACGAGACAGTCATGACTAGCGAGGTCGCGCGGCGTCTGCGGCACGCCGCGGCGCGCGAGGTAGGCGGATGAGGCGCACACGATCATCCTGAGGTCGGCGAATTTGCGCGCGACCAGTTGCGAATCCCGCAGCCGGCCGACGCGGATCGCCAGATGGATGTCTTCCTCGACCATGTCGACCGCGCGATCGACCAGCAGCAGATCGACTGACAGCAGTGGATAGCGGCGCAGGAATTCGGCGAGCAGCGGCGCGATCACGAGCCGCCCCATCAGGCTGGGGCAACTTACGCGAATCCGTCCCGAGGGCTCGTGACGGTTGCGCGACAACGCGGCTTCGATTTCCTTGACCTCGCCGAGGATCGATTTCGCGCGCTCATAGAGGATTCGGCCATCATCGGTCAGCGCGAGCTGCCGTGTGGTTCGAAGCAGCAGGCGGGTGCCGAAATGCTGCTCCAGCGCGGAGATCTGGCGGCTGACCGAGGTCAGCGAACTCGGGAGCGAGCGCGCTGCCGCCGAGAGGCTGCCCGTCTCCACCGCGCGCACAAAGGTCGCCATGGCCGAAAGCTGGTCCATCCGATCCTTCCGAAATTCGCAAAGGTAACCACCAAAGAGGCTAGATACTCCCGCCTTCGACAAGGGTCTAGGCTTCGGGAAGCCGTCATATGGAGGAATTTGAGATGGGATGGAGTACCGGCTTCGTATCGCATCCCAGGATGATGCGTCTGCTTCACAACCGATCGGCCGATGGCCTGATCGGTCCGGTTGTTTTCGCGGTTACGGGGCTGTTGCTGGATGGGGCCGCGATGCTGGCTCAGGCGGGCGATCGATACCCCTCGGTATTCGGGGTGGGCCTGATCCTCGCGGCGCCAGCCGTGGCAGCTCTGGCGGCCTTGCGCGTGCAAGGCCGCAGAGACTAAACGCTGACGCGAGGGACATCATGGCTGGCCTCGATCTTACCGAACTCATTGAACTCGCATTGTTGCTGATCGCGGTTGGCGCCCTGTCCGGCTTTCTCGCTGGCCTGTTCGGCATCGGCGGCGGCGCGATCCTGGTGCCGGTGTTCTACGAATGCTTCCGCCTGGCCGGGGTGCCAGTGGAGGTGCGGATGCCGCTCTGCATCGGCACCTCGCTTGCCGTCATCATCCCGACCTCGATCAGTTCGTTTCGCGCCCATTACCGGCGTGGCGCTGTCGACATGGAGGTGCTGAAGCGCTGGTGGATTCCGATCATGCTCGGTGTCCTCGCCGGCAGCGTCACCGCGCGGTTTGCGCCGGAGCGGCTGTTCAAGATCGTGTTCGTGATGGTGGCCTGGTCGGCCGCGGCGCGGCTGCTATTGGCGCGCGAGGGCTGGAAGCTCGGCGACGAACTGCCGAAGGGCTTCCTGATGCGCGTCTACGGCTTCTTCGTCGGTCTGCTCTCGACCCTGATGGGCATCGGCGGCGGCCTGTTCGCCAATCTCCTGATGACCTTCTACGGCCGCCCGATCCATCAGGCGGTCGCGACCTCTTCGGCACTCGCGGTGCTGATCTCGATCCCCGGCGCACTCGGCTATGTCTATGCCGGCTGGCCGGCCGCGGCGCGCTTTCCCGACATCCTCGCGCTGCAGGCGCCGTTCGCGCTCGGCTATGTCTCGCTGATCGGCGCCATCCTGGTGATGCCGACCACGCTGGTCACCGCCCCGCTCGGCGTGAAGGTCGCGCATGCGCTGTCAAAGCGGGCGCTGGAGATGGCGTTTGGCGCCTACCTCTTCATCGTTGGCGGCCGGTTCGTGATCAGCCTCGTGAGCGGGCAGTAGTTGCCGAACTGCGCTTTCAGCGGCGGACGGTCAGTTCGACGGCTTTTTCCTTACCTCACTATGCCGCCACATGCGGAGATCGCCTTGGCTCTCAATGCAGTCGGCTTCGGCCAATGCGCCGAGCCGCGCAGCGAGAACCTCATCGCTGACCACCAGTCCCAGTTCCCTACACCGATCGAGCGCCCAGCCAATGATCGCCGCCGTCTTGCGCCACTGAGAATGCAGCACCGAAAAGATGATCGCATCGATATCGGCTTCGGAAATCGAAGAGGGAAGCGAAACCTCTTCCCAGCGAAGTGTGCTGAGGATGTGCGGAGGCTCTTTATCCGGCGGTCTCAGATCCGGGAATTTCTTGTAGAGCACGAACAGTAGCTCGTAGTACACGGCATCGCGGCTGCCCCAAGACCGCTGGCGAACATCCTTCGTGCTTCCTCACCGAGGGTGGAGATCGCTCCCTCTGCTCGCTCGAGCGACTCAACAACGTCAAGCAGATATTCGTGGATCTCTTCTGCTTGCTCTCGGTTCATAAGCTCTGTCCCCCGGAGCAGCTGTGCGCCCCTACTTCTTCGAATAAATATCCTTATACGTATCCCGCAAAATATTCTTCTGCACCTTGCCCATGGTGTTGCGCGGCAATTCGTCGACGATAAACACCCGCTTCGGCATCTTGAATTTCGCCAATCGGCCATCGAGCCCATTGAGCACCGCGGCTTCATCGATCGTGGCCCCGGGCTGGCGCACCACGACGGCGGTGACGCCTTCGCCGAAATCGGCATGCGGCACGCCGATGACGGCGGACTCGACCACGCCGGGCATGCCGTCGATCTCGGTCTCGATCTCCTTGGGATAGACGTTGAACCCGCCCGAAATCACAAGGTCCTTGCCGCGGCCGAGGATGTGCACATAGCCCTTGGCGTCGATCTTGCCGAGGTCGCCGGTGATGAAGAAGCCGTCGTCGCGAAATTCGGCCTTGGTCTTCTCCGGCATCCGCCAGTAGCCTTTGAACACGTTCGGGCCCTTGACCTCGATCACGCCGATCTCTTCGCGCGCAAGCTCCTTGCCCGTCTCGGGGTCGGTGACGCGCGCGGAGACGCCGGGCAGCGGAAAGCCCACCGCGCCGGGGACGCGCTCGCCGTCATAGGGGTTGGAGGTGTTCATATTGGTCTCGGTCATGCCGTAGCGCTCGAGCACGGCGTGTCCGGTGCGGGCCGACCATTCGCGGTGGGTGTCGGCGAGCAGCGGCGCCGAGCCCGAAACGAACAGCCGCATATGCTTGGTCGTGTCCTTGTTCAGCGCGGGGTTCTGCAGGAGGCGCGTATAGAAGGTCGGCACGCCCATCAGCACGGTGGCGCGCGCCATCAGCTTGATGATCAGGTCCGGATCGAACTTCGGCAGGAAGATCATCGCGGCGCGCGCGAACAGCGTGACGTTGCTGGCCACGAACAGGCCGTGGGTATGATAGATCGGCAGCGCGTGGATCAGCACGTCGTCCTTGGTGAAGCGCCAGTAGTCGACCAGCGACAGCGAGTTCGAGGCCAGATTGTCGTGGCTCAGCATCGCGCCCTTGGAGCGGCCGGTGGTGCCTGACGTGTAGAGGATCGCGGCGAGATCATCATTGCCGCGCGCCACCGTCTTGAACTCCGGGCTCGCTTTGTCGGCCGCCTCCGTCAGCGAGCCCTTGCCGTCAGCACCGAGCGTCTCGACCTTGGCGCCGACTTTCGCCGCGATCGCAGCAATCCCTTCGGCCTTGGAGGGGTCGCATACCACCAGCGACGGCTCGGCGTCGGTGATGAAGTAGTCGAGCTCGTTCAGCGTATAGGCGGTGTTGAGCGGCAGATAGATCGCGCCGGCGCGTACGGTCGCGAGATAAAGCACGAGGCCCTGCACCGATTTTTCAGTTTGCGCCGCGACACGGTCGCCGACCTTGACCCCGCGCGAAACCAGCACGTTCGCCATCTGACCGGTGCGCGCGATCAGGTCCGCATAGCTGATCCGACTGCCGTCGAGTTGCTCGATCGCGAGCCGGCTCGGATCGTCGAGACCGTCGAACAGGCGGGAAAACAGGTTGGCGTTGGCGGCGGTGTTCATGCAACATCCCCTGAAGGGCGGAAAGGCCGGGAAAATCCGGCGGCTGGCTTAGCAAAAACGCCCTTTGGAAAGCAACGGAGACAGTTTGCATGACAAATAATGGGAAACGCGTGGCCTGGGTGACGGGCGGCGGCACCGGGATCGGCGAATCCGGGGCGGAATTCCTGGCGGCCGACGGCTGGACGGTGGTGGTCTCGGGCCGCCGCAAGGAGGAACTGGACCGGGTAGTCGCCAGCATCGCCAAAAAGGGCGGCAAGGCCGAGGCGATCCCACTCGACGTCAGCAACAAGGACGAGGTCAACAAAGCCGCAGAGCAGATCCTCAGCCGCCACGGCCGCATCGACCTCCTGGTCAACAGCGCCGGCATCAACGTGCCGAAGCGGAGCTGGGCCGACATGGAGCTTCAGGGCTGGGACAGACTGGTCGAGATCAATCTCAACGGCGTGCTCTACTGCATGCATGCGGTGCTGCCGGCGATGCGCAAGCAGCAGGACGGCTGCATCATCAACGTCGCCTCCTGGGCCGGACGCCATGTCTCGAAGATGCCGGGGCCGGCCTACACCACGACGAAGCATGCGGTGCTGGCGCTGACCCATTCCTTCAACATGGACGAATGCGCCAACGGCCTGCGCGCGTGCTGCCTGTCGCCCGGCGAGGTCGCAACCCCGATCCTGAAACTGCGTCCGGTGGTGCCCAGCGAAGCCGAACAGGCCAGGATGCTGCAGCCCGAGGACGTCGGCCGCACCATCGCCTTCGTCGCAAGCCTGCCGCCGCGGGTCTGCGTCAACGAAATCCTGATCAGCCCGACCCACAACCGCGGCTTCATCCAGACCCCTGCGAGCAGGGATTAGTCGCTGGTCCTTGTAGCCCGGATGGAGCGAAGCGTAATCCGGGATAGGTGCATCCGCCGACAGTGGCCCCGGATTGCGCTGCGCTCCATCCGGGCTACGAACCTCGGGCGCCAGTTTCGTAGGGTCGGCACCCCCCACGGCCACGCCCGCAGATAGTTTCAGCCATCACGATAAATTATCCCGCGAAACCACATCCAAAACCCTCCCGTAGCTGCGGCCAACGACGGCGCAATCGAACAGCCGCACCGTCGTTGCCTTTCATCCCGGCGGCAGCTCCGCCGGTCATTGTTAGCCAAACGGGAGATTGTCCATGTTGAAACGTACAGCACTTCTCGCCGCCGCAGCGTTCAGTGCGCTGGCGTTCACCGCAAGCGTGATGGCGCCGGTTCTCGCCGAGGAAAAGACCGTGATGGTCGGCGGCGCCGCGATGTTCCCGTCCAGGAACATCATCCAGAACGCGGTCAATTCGAGGGATCACACCACCCTCGTCGCCGCGGTGAAGGCAGCCGGCCTGGTGGGCACGTTGGAAGGCAAGGGCCCATTCACGGTATTTGCGCCGACCAACATGGCGTTCGGCAAACTGCCGGCCGGTACCGTGGAAACCCTGGTCAAGCCGGAGAACAAGGCGACGCTGACCAAGATCCTGACCTATCACGTCGTGCCCGGGAAGTATGAAGCCTCCAGCCTTGCCGACGGCAAGAAGCTCACGACGGTCGAGGGCGAGGAACTGACGGTGAAGAAGCAGGACGGCAAGGTCTGGATCGGCGACGCCAAGGGCAACTGGTCGACGGTAACGATCTCCAACGTCAACCAGTCCAACGGCGTGATCCATGTGGTCGACACCGTGTTGATGCCCGCCTCGTAACACCGCACGCGCCTGTTTCATCCCCCGACAGGCAGCGTAAGGACCAGCGAGCCGGGGGAAACCCGGCTCGCTTTTTTGTGACCGCGAAGCGACGTGCGTATCGCACTTGTACCAGGTGTCGCGGTAACAAGGCCCCGATCCGGGCGTATAGATCGGTAACGAACCCCGAGCAGGGAAACAGCCATGTCGAGCCTTGCAGTCAGCAACGAGCATGCCGCCGCCAGCAGGGCGAAGGTGATCCAGCCGGCCTGGGTCCGGATCGTGCACTGGATCAACGCGGTGGCGATGATCCTGATGATCATGTCGGGCTGGCAGATCTACAACGCCTCGCCGCTGTTCAACTTCACGTTCTCTCGCAACATCACGCTCGGCGGCTGGCTCGGCGGCGCGCTACTCTGGCACTTTGCCGCGATGTGGCTGTTGATGGTCAACGGCCTGGTCTATCTCGTCCTTGGCTTCCTCACCGGCCGCTTCCGCAAGAAGCTGCTGCCGATTACCCCTAGCGGCGTGATCTCGGACACCAAGGCGGCGCTGACCTTCAAGCTCTCGCATGACGATCTCGCCAAATACAATTACGTGCAGAAGCTGCTCTATGCCGGCATCATCATCGTCGGTGTGGTCATCGTGCTGTCGGGCCTGTCGATCTGGAAGCCGGTGCAGTTGCAGTGGCTGACCGCGCTGTTCGGCGGCTATGACATCGCGCGCTATGTCCATTTCATCTGCATGGCGCTGATTGTCGCCTTCCTCGTTGTCCATGTCGCGCTGGCGATCCTGGTGCCGAGGAGTCTGCGCGCCATGATCATCGGCCGCTGAGAAGGGAGAAAGACGATGGGTCGTATCCGCAAGCTCTTGATCCCCGGCGTCGACAAGAAGCTCCTGGTCAAGGACGCCGTGAAGCTGATGCCTGACCTGACACGCCGGCGTTTCATCACGGGTGGCGCCAGCCTCGGGGCGCTGACGCTGCTCACCGGCTGCGACGTCATCGACAGTTCCTCGGCGGAAACGATGCTGGCGCAGGTTTCGAAGTTCAACGACGCGGTGCAGGCCTGGATGTTCAACCCGAACGCGCTGGCGCCGACGTTTCCGGAAAGCGCCATCACCAAGCCGTTTCCGTTCAATGGCTATTACGATGTCGACGAAGCGCCCGACATCGACGGCAAGGACTGGAAGCTGGAGGTGCGTGGCCTGGTCGAGAACAAGAAGCCGTGGACGCTGGAGGAACTCTACAAGCTGCCGCAGGTCAAGCAGGTCACGCGCCATATCTGCGTCGAGGGCTGGAGCGCGATCGGCAGTTGGACCGGCACGCCGCTGCGCGATTTCTTGAAGCTCGTCGGCGCCGACACCCGCGCGAAATATGTCTGGTTCCAGTGCGCCGACAAGGACGGCTACAACTCGCCGCTGGACATGTCGACCGCGCTGCATCCGCAGACCCAGATGACCTTTAAATTCGCCGACGAGATCCTGCCGCGCGCCTACGGCTATCCGATGAAGATCCGGGTCCCGACCAAGCTCGGCTTCAAGAACCCGAAATACGTGATCTCGATGGAAGTCACCAACGACTACAAGGGCGGCTACTGGGAAGACCAGGGCTACAATTCGTTTAGCGGGAGTTGAACTCTCTCCCTTCGTCATTCCGGGCTCGTCCTTTGGACGCCCCGGAATGACAGGGGACGCATTGCGCAATCCTCTCCCCCGTCATGGCCGGGCTTGACCCGGCCATCCACGTCTCTCCCGTCCACCGGGGCAAAGGACGTGGATGCCCGGGACAAGCCCGGGCATGACGGCGTCGTAGGATTCGCGCGATTTTCCTTAATCCAATTGAAACTTGAATCAGAACTCTCCCACGTCGTCCCTACGCCTTCACGTCCAGCCTCCGCTGGAACGCCGAGAGGATCGCGCCGAGCGCCAGCATCGCTGCCGATATGTTCAGCGCGACCGACAGGCTGCCGACAGCATCGGTGATCGCGCCGACGACAATCGGCCCGATGGTCTGGCCGATCCCGAACGAGATCGTCAGCGCGGCGATCGCGGTCGGCCAGGACGATGGCGGATAGTTGAAGCGCACAAAGGCGGTGGTCGATCCCACCACTGCGAAGAAGGCGACGCCGAACACCAGGGCGGAGATCGTAAGCAACAGCGGCGAGTGTCCGAAAATCGGTAGGCCAGCGCCGATCGCGTTGACGCCGAGGATGATCGTGGTGGCAAGCCCGCCGCGGTTGAGCCCGAGCACGCCTCGCCACACCCACGGCGTCACGAAAGCGCTCAGCCCGATCAGGCTCCAGAACGCGCTTTGCGCCAGTGCGCCGCCGCCGGCGTCGCGCACATAGGCGATCATGAACGTCATGTAGGCGATATAGCCGGCACCGAACAGGAAATAGCCGCCGAGATAGATCGCAACCGACGCGATCGCGAACTTCGCCGAAGTCTCCTGCCTGGTCATGGCATCGGACGGGAAGGATGCGAGCCACAGCGGAATGGTCATGATGGCCGCGAGCAGTGTCATCGCCCACCACACGATCCACCACGAGCCCGGGCCGAACCATTGCAGCACGAACGGCGCCACCAGCCCCGACAGCAGGATGCCGCTGCCGGGTCCGGCATAGAACAGGCTGAGCAGGAAATTGGCGCGCTCGGGCCGCGTCTGCGCGATCATCGCCGCAAGCGCGCCGCCGCCGACGAAGCCGGCAGCAGCGCCGAGGCCGGCGAGCAGCCGCGCAAAGCTCAGCACCGCGTAGTTCGCGGTGATGGCGCAAAGCGCGAGCGACACCACGCAGGCCAGCGTTCCCCAGCGTACCGACGCCACCAGCCCGAAGCGGCGGATCAGCCGTGCGGCGAGCAGCGCGCCGATCAGATAGCCGGCGGCGTTGATGGTGTTCATGAAGCCCGCCGCCGAATAGGACCACGCAAGCTGCTCGCGCATATCAGGCAGCACCAGCGAATAGGCGAAACGGCCGATGCCGAGCCCCGCGGTCGGCGCCAGCGACAGGATCAGAATCAGCCGCGCGGGGTGCGCGGAAGATGGGGGAAGGTCGGGGGCTTTCACTGAGAACTCCGGCAGGGCCGCATTGTGGCAGGCCTGGCCGTGCTTGCACAGGCCAGCTCCGGGAATGGTGTCTTGCCAACCGCGCAACAGCGCTTTAGCACTCCGCGCGGATTTCCTTAGATCTCAAGGCGAACACCCCATGGCGACCCACAAGCTCCTGCTCCTGCCCGGCGACGGCATCGGCCCCGAAGTGATGGCGGAGGTGAAGCGCCTGATCGGCTGGCTCAAGGCGGAAGGAATCGCCACCTTCGAGACCGAAGAGGGGCTGGTCGGCGGCGCTGCCTATGATGCGCACAAGGTCTCGATCTCGGAAGGCGACATGGCCAAGGCGAAAGCTGCCGATGCCGTGATCTTCGGCGCGGTCGGCGGGCCGAAATGGGACAGCGTTCCCTATGAGGTGCGGCCTGAGGCCGGCCTGCTGCGGCTGCGCAAGGATCTCGGCCTGTTCGCCAATCTGCGGCCCGCCGTATGCTATCCGGCGCTCGCCGATGCCTCCAGCCTGAAGCGCGAGGCGGTCGAAGGGCTCGACATCATGATCGTGCGCGAGCTCACCGGCGGCGTCTATTTCGGCGAACCGAAGACCATCACCGATCTCGGCAACGGCCAGAAGCGCGCCATCGACACCCAGGTCTACGACACCTACGAGATCGAGCGCATCGCCCGCGTCGCCTTCGACCTTGCGAAGAAGCGCCGCAACAAGGTGACCTCGATGGAAAAGCGCAACGTCATGAAATCGGGCGTGCTCTGGAACGAGGTCGTCACCCAGGTGCACAAGCGCGAATACCCCGATGTGACGCTGGAGCATCAGCTCGCCGATTCCGGCGGCATGATGCTGGTCAAATGGCCGAAGCAGTTCGACGTCATCGTCACCGATAATCTGTTCGGCGACATGCTCTCCGACATCGCGGCGATGCTCACCGGCTCGCTCGGCATGCTGCCGTCGGCTTCGCTGGGCGAGACCGATGCCAAGAGCGGCAAGCGCAAGGCGCTGTACGAGCCGGTGCACGGCTCGGCGCCTGATATCGCCGGCCAAGGCCTCGCCAACCCGATCGCGATGCTCGCTTCCTTCGGGATGGCGCTGCGCTATTCCTTCGACATGGGTGCGCTCGCCGACAAGCTCGATGCCGCAATCGCCGCCGTGCTCGCAAGCGGCCTGCGTACCGCAGACATCAAGTCCGAAGGCACGAAATCAGCCTCGACCACGCAGATGGGCGAAGCAATTCTGAAGGAACTGCAGAAGCTGCACGCCTAGGCCGTAACACCGGTGTGTCGTCCCGGCCTTGAGCCGGCACCCATAACCACCGGTGGACGTGATCAAGCAAGACTGGGCCGCAGTTAAGGCCGCGACGCGCAGTTGTGGCTATGGGTCCCCGCCTTCGCGCTAGGGCATGCACGGATCTCTGAGGCTCCATCCGACTGCGACGGCATGGAAGTATTCAAGGCCGGTTTTGAAGG
>NZ_JBVBEF010000086.1:0-31243 GCF_055456055.1 Bradyrhizobium sp. LeoB3 | reverse complement strand
TACTTCCATGCCGTCGCAGTCGGATGGAGCCTCAGAGATCCGTGCATGCCCTAGTGCGAAAGCAGGGACCCATAACCCCAGGGAGCAGTTCGGGGCATCCGCGTTAGACCAGCAGATCGCTCAGATCCCGCCACTCAAGATTCGCGCGCTCGATCAGCTCGATCTTCCAGTCACGCTTCCAGCGCTTCAATTGCTTCTCGCGGGCGATCGCTTCTTCCGCGCGTTCGTAGGATTCTACATGGACAAGGCGGTAAACGCCGTACTTCTTGACGAACTCGGAGCCCTTGCCGTTGCGATGCTTATCTAGGCGTTTCTGCAACGAGTTCGTCAGGCCGATGTACAATGTGCCGTGGCGACTGCTTGCGAGGATGTAGACGTAGTACATGCTCGGAACTCAGATCGAGGCTAAGTTACTTTGGCCTGTGGTTATGGGTCCCCGCTTTCGCAGGGACGACAGCACGTTATGAGGCGACCTACGGGACCATAACCTGAACTTACCCCTCCTCCGCGACCACCATGTAGTTCACGTCCATATCCGAGGAGATGTTCCATTGGTCGGCGAGCGGGTTGTAGACCACGCCGGCCTGGTCGGTGATGGTGAGGCCGTTATCCTGCAGGTAGTGGGCGAGTTCGTCGGGGGTGACGAACTTGCTCCATTGATGGGTGCCGCGCGGCAGCCACCGCAGCACATATTCGGCGCCGACGATCGCGAGTGCAAAGCTCTTCCAGTTGCGGTTGAGCGTCGAGAGCACCATCAGCCCGCCGGGTTTGAGCATCGCCGCGCAGCGCTTTAGGAACACGCCGACGTCGGTCACATGCTCGACCACCTCCATCGCCAGCACGATGTCGAAGCGCTCGCGCGCGTCCATTTCTTCCACCGTGGTGCAGCGATAATCGATCGCCAGATGCCCCTTGTCGGCATGCAGTTTCGCGGCGGCGATATTGGAGGCCGAGGGATCGATCCCGATCACTTGGGCGCCGAGCCGGGCCAGCGGCTCGCACAATAGCCCGGCGCCGCAGCCGATATCGAGGATGCGCAAGCCGGACAGGCAGCTCAGGCTCCTGACGTTGCGGTCGAACTTGCGGCAGGCGGCATCGCGGATATAGCCGAGCCGTAACGGATTGATCTTGTGCAGCGGCGCCATCTTGCCGCGCGGATCCCACCACTCCGCCGAAAGTTTTGAGAATTTTGCGACCTCGGCCGGATCGACCGTTGTGCCGGAAAAGTCAGACTGCATAGCCATGATGCGCGCGCCCCTATCGCGCCGTGATGTAACTACGGAATGCGAGCGGCGAAGCAATCATTTTGATCGTCTTCTGCCCCTCGCCGACGCCGAGAATTCTCACATTGCCGTAGTTGAGGATACGGCCAAGAATGCTCTGGGAGACGTCGACGCTCTCAACTTTGTCGAGGCTCATTTCAAACGTCTCGCGCTGAATGAACCCCTCTTTGTGCACAATCCGCAGATTGGTCACATCGGTCTCGGTGGTCCAGCGATGGAACCAGGCGGTCACCGTCTTGTACAACGCCGCGAGCGCCGCGATTCCGCTCAGCGCCAGGCAAAGCACCGCCGGCGCGCCGGTTGGGACCATGTAGGCCAGAATCAGGAACACGATCGCCACGACCCAGCCGGCAATGGCCGGCAGGAAGAAGATCCAGTGCGCGTTCGTCGAATACAGCACCCTCTCGCCGGGCTGCAGGATCTCGTCGATATACCGCCCCATACAAACGCCTCAGTTACCACCGCGCCATAGCCAGCCGCGCCCCCGCCACGGACGGCGCCAGGAACCCGCTTGCCCCCGGCCGCTTCGCTATGTATACGCGCGTTTCAGCCCCCGTGCTTGGGTTAAGCGCGGGCAATCTACCTATCCTCACAGGGAATGCACGCGTCGTCATGGGCCGCCTCGTGATGAAGTTCGGCGGCACCTCCGTCGCCAATATCGACCGAATCCGCAACGTCGCACGCCATGTCAAACGCGAGGTCGATGCCGGGCACGATGTTGCCGTGGTGGTCTCCGCCATGTCTGGCAAGACCAACGAATTGGTGGCCTGGTGCAGCGAGGCTTCCCCGATGCACGATGCACGCGAATATGACGCGGTCGTCGCTTCCGGCGAGCAGGTCACTTCGGGCCTGCTGGCGATCACGCTGCAGAGCATGGGTGTCCAGGCGCGCTCCTGGCAGGGCTGGCAGATCCCGATCAAGACCTCCGACGCGCACGCCTCGGCGCGCATCCTCGATATCGACGGCACCGAGCTCATGAAGCGCTTCAAGGAGCGCAAGGAGGTCGCAGTCATCGCCGGTTTCCAGGGCATCAATCCCGAGACCGGCCGCATCACCACGCTCGGCCGCGGTGGTTCCGATACCTCGGCGGTGGCGATTGCAGCGGCGGTCAAGGCCGACCGCTGCGACATCTATACCGACGTCGACGGCGTCTACACCACCGACCCACGCGTGGTGCCGAAGGCGCACCGGCTCGACAAGATCGCGTTCGAGGACATGCTGGAATTGGCCTCCCAGGGCGCCAAGGTCCTTCAGGTGCGCTCGGTGGAACTTGGCATGGTGCACAACATGCCAATCTTCGTCCGCTCCAGCTTCGACAAGCCTGAAGATATCGACCCGCACGGCACGCCGCCGGGAACGCTGATCTGCAGCGAGGAGGAAATCATGGAAATGCACGTCGTCACCGGCATCGCCTTCTCCAAGGATGAAGCCCAGATTTCCGTGCGCCAGATCGAGGACAAGCCGGGGGTGGCAGCAGCGATCTTCGGCCCGCTCGCGGATGCCAACATCAATGTCGACATGATCGTGCAGAACGTCTCCGAGGACGGCAAGACCACGGACCTTACCTTCACGGTTCCGGCGAGCGACTATGGCCGCGCCCGCGACACCATTACCGCGGCCAAGAGCAAGATCGGCTATCAGCGCTTCGACAGCGCCACCGACGTCTCGAAAGTCTCCGTGATCGGCAGCGGCATGCGCAGCCATGCCGGCGTCGCCGCCAAGGCCTTTGCCGCGCTTGCCGCGCGCAACATCAACATCCGCGCCATCACCACGTCCGAGATCAAGTTCTCGGTGCTGATCGATGCCGCCTATACCGAGCTCGCGGTGCGCACACTGCACACGCTGTACGGTCTCGACCAGGCCTGAGGGCCACCTCTCCCGAAGGGAGAGGTTCCGCACGGGGCGGGCCTCATGGTTCGAGACGCGCCGCAAGCGGCGCTCCTCACCATGAGGGTCTAAGATTCCGCCGCGAACCGGACCTCATCCTGAGGGCGCGCAGCGCGTCTCGAAGGATGGGCCACGAAGGAATCGCCCGCCAAGTTCTATTTCATAGGCGATAGCCCTGCCCTGAAAGGGGAGGGTAAAGGGCCCCTCCCTGTAGGAAAGGTGGAACAGCTCAAGCCCACATTTCTCGCTGTTGCGAGTAAGAATTTCTCTTAGCTACCGCAGCATTGGGCTGACAGAGACGTTATATCTTTTGGCAGGCGTTTTGCTTGGCAAAACAAGCCTCGATTGGCTATACGGCCTGATCGGAGGGTGCCGCAAACTGTGTCACAGTCTTGGCGAATCCGATTCGGCCGGGTTGCGAGGTTGCGGCGGCGCCGATGGATAAAATTGTTGGATTAATCGAGTTTCTCGCCAGTTGCCGGCCACACGGCCTGCTGGTCATGTGGGGGAGGGTTGCAACCTATGCGGAGCGCTTCGGGAGGTCCCCGCGTCCTGTTGAGACGGCTCCGCGAAACCATGGCGGAGCAGGTCTCAGCCCAGGAGCGGCTGGACAAGATCGTGGTCCTGATCGCGGCCAATATGGTGGCCGAAGTCTGCTCGGTCTATGTGCTGCGCGTCGATAACACCCTCGAGCTCTACGCCACCGAAGGTTTGAACCGCGACGCCGTCCACAGGACGGTGCTCAGCGCCCATGAGGGCCTCGTCGGCCTCGTCGCCAGCGAGGCCACGCCGCTTAATTTGAGCGACGCGCAAAGCCACCCGGCCTTCTCCTATCGCCCGGAAACCGGCGAAGAGATCTATCACTCCTTCCTCGGCGTGCCGATCCTGCGGGCCGGCAACACGCTCGGCGTGCTGGTCGTGCAGAACCGCGCCAAACGCACTTATGTCGAGGAAGAGGTCGAGGCGCTGCAGACCACCGCCATGGTGCTGGCGGAGATGATCGCCTCCGGCGAATTGGCGGCGCTGGCGCAGCCGGGCGCCGAACCTGCGGCGCGGCATTCGCTGCACAAGACCGGCGCCATTCTCTCCGAAGGCATCGCGCTCGGCCATGTCGTGCTGCACGAGCCGCGCGTCGTCATCACCAACTATATCGCCGAAGACCTGCCGAAGGAGATCAAGCGGCTGGATGCGGCGCTGACCAAGCTGCGCGCCGATCTCGACCGGCTGCTGGAGCGCGGCGACGTCGCCGACGGCGGCGAGCATCGCGACGTGCTCGAAGCCTATCGCATGTTCGCCAACGACCAGGGCTGGTCGCACAAGCTGCATGAGGCGGTTGCCACCGGCCTCACCGCTGAAGCCGCGGTCGAGCGCGTGCAGTCCGACACCCGCGCGCGCATGCTGCGCTCGACCGATCCTTACCTGCGCGACCGCCTGCACGACCTCGAGGATCTCGGCCATCGCCTGATGCGGCAACTGGTCGGCCAGGACCATGCGCCGTCGCGCGAACAATTGCCCGACAACGCGATCCTGATCGCCCGCGCGATGGGCCCGGCGGCGCTGCTCGACTATGACCGCAAGCGATTGCGCGGTCTGGTGCTCGAAGAAGGCACCGCCAATTCCCACGTTTCGATCGTGGCACGCGCGCTCGGCATTCCCGCCGTCGGCGAGGTGCCGAACGCGCCCGGCATCGCCGATCCCGGCGATGCCATCATCGTCGACGGCATCTCGGGCGAGATCTATGTCCGTCCGTCGTCGGAGATCGAATCCGCCTACGCCGAGCGGGTCCGCTTCCGCGCGCGGCGGCAGGCGCAATATTCGGCCCTGCGCGACAAACCCTGCGTGACCAAGGACGGCCAGCCGATCGAGCTCCTGATCAACGCCGGCCTGACCATCGACCTGCCGCATATCGATGACACCGGCAGCGCCGGCATCGGCCTGTTCCGCACCGAACTGCAGTTCATGGTGAGCCCGAACCTGCCGCGCTCCAGCGACCAGCTCGCGCTCTATCGCACCGTGCTGGATGCGGCGGGATCGAAGCCCGTCACCTTTCGCACCCTCGACATTGGCGGCGACAAGGCGCTGCCCTATATGGAGACGGTCGTCGAGGAGAATCCCGCGCTCGGCTGGCGCGCGATCCGGCTCGGCCTCGACCGCCCGGGACTGTTGCGCGGTCAGATCCGCGCACTGCTTCGTGCAGCCGGCGGCCGCGCGCTGAAGATCATGTTCCCGATGATCTCTGATGTTGCCGAGTTCGATCAGGCCAAGGCGATTGTCGAGCGGGAACTGACTTATCTGCGCCAGCACGGCCATTCGCTGCCCGAGCGCGTCGATGTCGGCACCATGATCGAGGTTCCGGCGCTGTTGTATCAACTCGACGAGCTGTTGAAGCGGGTCGATTTCCTCTCGGTCGGATCGAACGATCTGTTCCAGTTCCTGTTCGCGGTGGACCGCGGCAACGCCAAGGTCTCGGAACGGTTCGACACCCTGTCCGCGCCGATCCTGCGCGCGCTGCGCGACATCGTGCGCAAGGCGCAGGCAAGCAGGAAGGTCGCCTCGCTGTGCGGCGAGATGGCATCGAAGCCGATCGGCGCGCTGGTGCTGATCGCGCTCGGCTACCGCTCGCTGTCGCTGTCGGCGACCGCGCACGGTCCGGTGAAAGCGATGATCCTCGAGCTCGACGCGAAAAAGGCCGAAGCGATAATCAACCCGCTTCTGGACGCACCGGCCGGCAGCGTTTCGATCCGCGAGAAGCTGACGGAATTTGCGGAAGCCGAAGGGCTCACCTTGTAGCGACGCTCTCCTCGACGGCGCCGCCCCATGCCCTTTCCGTTATTTGAGAACCATCCATGCTGCCCGAAGCCAAACTCGATGTCCTGCTCGCCCATCATGCCTCGCTCGAGGCCGAACTGCTCGGCCAGGTGAATTCGGAACGCTATGTCCAGATCACCCGCGAGCTCGCCGAGCTCAATCCGCTGATCGAGGCGGTGAAGGCCTATCGCGCCGCGCGCACCGAGCTCGCCGACACCCAGAGTCTGATCGCCGATCCCACAACCGAGCCCGACATGCGCGGCATGGCGGAGGCCGAGCTCGAGACGCTGCATGCGCGGCTTGCCGAGCTCGAGCAGAAGATCCGCATCGCGCTGTTGCCGAAGGACGCCATGGACGATCGCAACGTCGTGCTGGAAATCCGCGCCGGCACCGGTGGCGACGAAGCTTCGCTGTTCGCGGGCGACCTGTTCCGCATGTATGAACGCTTCGCCGCGCTGCAGGGCTGGAAGGTCGAGGTGATCTCGGCCAGCGAGGGCACGGTCGGCGGCTACAAGGAAATCATCGCCGAGGTGCAGGGCCACGGCGCATTCGCGAAACTGAAATTCGAATCCGGCGTGCATCGGGTGCAGCGCGTGCCCGACACCGAGACGCAGGGGCGCATCCACACCTCCGCCGCGACGGTGGCCGTGCTGCCGGAGGTCGAGGATGTCGACGTCGACATCAAGAACGAGGACTTAAGGATCGAGACCATGCGGGCGCAGGGCGCCGGCGGTCAGCACGTCAACAAGACGGAATCGGCGATCCGCATCACCCATATCCCGACCGGCATCGTGGTGATGATGCAGGACAGCCGCTCGCAGCACAAGAACCGGGCGTCGGCGATGAACATCCTGCGCTCGCGCATCTACGATGCCGAGCGCCAGCGCGTGGAGGCGGCGCGTTCCGCCGACCGCAAGGAGAAGGTCGGCTCCGGCGACCGCAGCGAGCGCATCCGCACCTATAATTTTCCGCAAGGCCGCGTCACCGATCATCGCATCAACCTGACGCTCTACAAATTGCCGCAGGTGATATCAGGCGAAGCACTTGGCGAATTGACCGACGCGCTGACGACGGAGCACCAGGCAGCGCAACTCGCCGCGCAGGGCGCGGCGGCGTGAGGACTCCCGTAGCCCGGATGGAGCGCAGCGTAATCCGGGGCAGCGGGCCGGACTGCACGAATCCCGGATTGCGCTCCGCTCCATCCGGGCTACGCGGGATCGCTCCGTCCTGTGGTTATGGGTCCCTGCTTTCGCAAGGGACGGTGATGGTGTGAGCGCTTTTGTCGGTCTCAATGTCGATGCGGCGCGCCGACAACTCGGCGCACGCTTCAAATCGGCCGCGATCGATTCGGCCGAGCTCGATGCACGCATGCTACTCGGCGCGGTGCTCAAGCTCGATCTCACCGGCATGATCACGGCAGCGGGCCGGACGCTGACCGGGAATGAAGCAGCAGAATTGGAAGCGTTCGCGCGCCGTCGCCTCGCCGGCGAGCCGGTCGCGCGCATCCTCGGGCAAAAGGAATTCTGGGGACTGCCGCTAAAACTCTCCGCCGCGACATTGGTGCCGCGGCCGGACACCGAGACCGTGGTGGAGTTCGCGATGGAAATTCTCCGCGCGGACGGAGCTTCGGAAAAACCGTTGCGGATCGCCGATCTCGGCACCGGCACCGGTGCCATCCTCCTGGCGCTGCTCTCCGAGCTTGCTGCGGCCACGGGCTACGGCACCGACATCAGCACGGAGGCGCTCAAGACGGCGCGCGCCAATGCGCTGATGTTGGACATTGGCAATCGTGCGACGTTCATCGCCTGCGACTATGCATCGGGCCTTTCCGGCCACTTCGACCTGATCGTGTCGAATCCGCCCTACATCCCATCCGGTGACATTGCCGACCTTACGGTCGAGGTGCGCGAGCACGACCCGCTTGCCGCGCTCGATGGCGGCGACGATGGGCTGGATGCCTATCGCGCGCTGATCCCGCAGGCCGCCGGCCTGCTGGCCCCTGGCGCCGCCCTGGTTGTCGAATCAGGCATTGGACAGAGCGAGGCCATTGAAGCTTTGATGACTGGTGCGGGGCTCGTCCCAGCCGGTCCGCCGAGGGCAGATCTGGCGGGCATCCCACGGGCGGTGGCGGGCCGCAAATTGCCGCGATAAAGTCCTATTGGAACGCAAAAAAACCTCTTGGAATATCCCCCGGGAACGACTACGTTCCGGTCATGACATCGGTTTGGCCCCGTAACCGTTAACGGGTGAAGACCAGGGCTCTCGCCGAGAGCCCGCCGATCAAAGGTTCCAAAACGCAGGTCTGTGTGAGCGCAATAGCCGGGGCTGTGCTGCTCTCGACCGCCAAGCGAACGAAAGCCTGTTATTGCGCTTGAAGACTTACGTGAGAGAACTGGGCTTGCGTGGCAAGCTGAATAATTGATCCGCAGGCCGACCGGCCGGCGGTTGGGGAACGCGTCTTTGCTCAACGCGATGGTTGGCGAACTTTGGCATTGATCCGAATGGCATCGTGATTCGGTGCGCGTGGTGATTCGGTGCGCGTGAGCGCGTGCGCCAGTTGCACTGGCAACTTCCACCGCAACGGCAATTTCAACGCTGGTAACTAACGCTGGTAACTTAGGGCTGGAATAAAAGGCGAGACATGAGAAACGGTCAAAATAACAAGCGGATGCGTAACCGGAATAACAATAACAACAACAACAACAACCGGCGCGGTCAGAACCCGTTGACGCGAGTGTTCGAATCGAACGGACCCGACATCAAGATCCGCGGCACTGCTTCCCACGTAGCGGAAAAATACGTTCAGCTCGCGCGCGATGCGCGCTCCTCCGGCGACCCGGTCGCCGCCGAGAACTACTATCAGCACGCCGAGCATTACTTCCGCATCATCGCCGCGGCTCAGGAACAGCTTCGGCAGAATCAGCAGCAGCCCCGCGTCGACAACAACAACGATGCGTCAACGACCGACGAGGGCGACGAGGACGACAGCTATTCGAGCTTCGGGCAGGAGCCCGGCTTCGTGCCACAGCCGCCCTATGCGCGCGAAAACAATCAGCAGCCCTATCAGCGCGACCAGCAGCAGCCACGCGAGCAACGCGAGCGCGAGCATCGTCAGCAGCCGCAATATCAAGCGCCGCCGCAGAACCAGCCGCAGCCGGTGATCGCGGACAATGGCGGCGTCGACCGTCTGCCCTCCTTCATCACCGGAGGTGCGCAGCCGCAGGTCAATGGCAATTATGAAGGCAATGGCGGCGGAGAACGCAGCGAACGTAACGAGCGCTTCCCGCGCCGCCGCCGCCGCCCGCACGGCCCGCGACCCGACGCCGCCGCGCAACCGCAGCCGAGCGAAGACGTCAATCCGGGGAATGAGTAGTTAGCTCGCGACAAATCGTAACGAGAGAATCGCAGGGTGGGCAAAGCGCAGCGTGCCCACCCCACTCTTCCACAATTCCGGATCACGCGCGCGACGACGACGGCACCAGCACCGGCTGCAGCGACGGGATGAGCCGCGCGCGCTCGCGGTGTGCGGGGATCGCGCGATAGACCTGCTTGGTCGCCTCCACGATGTGCACGCCCGCGAAGGGCAATGACAGCGTCGCACCGAGGCGCTCCCAGGCCATCGCCCAGCGCAGGAACCAGCTCCCCGCGACCGGCGGCACGAACAGCGCCTCGCCCCACGCCGTCGGCGTGAACCAGGTCTGCCGCAGCAATTGCGTGATCTGAGCCCGCGAATAGGGCCGGCCGTGGCCGAAGGGCGTGGTGTCGGTGCGCGTCCATACGCCGCGGCGATTGGGTATCACCGCGATCAGCCGGCCGGACGGCGCCAGCACCCGCCACACCTCGCGCAAGAGCCGCTCCGGATCATCCGACATCTCCAGCGCATGCACGAGCAGCACGCGGTCGACCGCGGCGTCCGCGAGCGGCATCGAGAATTCGTCGACCAGGGTCGCCAGCGCCGGCCGGCCCGTCGGCCATTTCAGAACCCCCTGTGACGCCGGCATGAAAGCGATGCAGCGCTCGCAATCCTCGCGGAACAGGCCGAGATAGGGGGTGGGGTAGCCGAGCCCGAGCACACGCTGGCCCTCGGCCCCCGGCCATCGCTCGCGGATACCGCGATTGATCAACTGGCGCGCCACGATGCCCAGGCGCTGCGAATAGAAATCGCGGAGATCAATGACGTCCATGCATCCAACCTAACACGGCGCCGTTACGCGCGTGTTCCCCAAAATTGCGTTGCCGCGCGAGCGTTAAGGCCATATTTCCTGCGCATATTGGGCGTGTTACAGCATGGTCAGGAAAAGTGGGAACCGGTTTTCCGAAGAGACCATGCTCAAACAATAACGCTTGGCCGTTCGCGGGAGATACCATGACTGCGGAAATCCGTCTCTTCACCTGCCTGACCGACAATTTCGGCTATCTGATCCACGACCCCGCCACCAAGGCCACCGCTTCGATCGATGCGCCGGAAGCCGGCCCGATCATCGCGGCGCTGGAGCGCGAGGGCTGGAATCTCACCGACATCCTCATCACCCATCATCATCATGACCATGTCGGCGGGGTTGCCGAACTGAAACAGAAATATGGTTGCCGCGTCGTCGCGCCGCACGACAAGACCGCGGCGATCGCCAATGTCGACCTGCGCGCCGCCAACGGCGACGTGATCAAGGTCGGCAGCCTGCTCGCGCGGGTGCTGGAGACGCCGGGCCACACGCTCGACCACATCTCCTATGTGTTCGACGGCGAGAAGGCGGTGTTTGCCGCCGACACTTTGTTCTCGATCGGCTGCGGCCGGGTGTTCGAGGGCAATTATCCGATGATGTGGGATTCGCTGCTCAAGCTGCGCGCGCTGCCGGACGATTTCCGCCTCTATTGCGGGCATGAATATACCGCCGCCAACGTCAAGTTCGCGCTGACAGTGGAATCAGACAATCCGGCATTGAACGCCCGCGCCGAGGAAGTGACGCGGCTGCGCGCGGAGAACAAGCCGACGATCCCGACGCTGCTTGGCGAGGAGAAGAAAGCCAACGTGTTCCTGCGCGCCGACGAGCCGGCGGTGGCCGCCAAACTGCACATGAAGGGCGCCGACGGAGCCCAGGTGTTCGGCGAATTGCGCGAGCGCAAGAACAAGTCCTAGAGCATGATCCGGAAAAGTGGGAACCGGTTTTCCGAAAAGATCATGCTCAAAGAAGATATGTCAAAGCCGACTGCCGCCGACATCATTGCGCAGCTTGATTTGAAGCCGCATCCCGAGGGCGGCCACTATCGCGAGACGTTTCGCGATAGTGAGAAGGATGCGAGCGGACGATCGCGCTCGACTGCGATCTATTTCCTGCTCGGACGCGGCGAGCGCTCGCATTGGCATCGCGTCGATGCGGCGGAGATCTGGCACTATTACGCTGGCGATGCACTGACCTTGCGGATCGCCGATGCGAGCGGACAGCGCGAGATTCGTCTCGGCCCCGATCTCACCGCCGGCGAAGTGCCGCAGGCGATCGTGCCGGCGCATGCATGGCAGGCGGCGGAGTGTACCGGCGACTGGACCCTGGTCGGATGCACCGTTGCGCCGGCGTTCGAGTTCGCGAAGTTTGAGCTCGCGCCGAAAGGCTGGAAGCCCAATTAGCTTGGTAACGTCGTAGGGTGGGCTAAGCGCAGCGTGCCGTGTACAGTGGGCACGCTGCGCTTTGTCGACCCTACTTTTTCCACATATCCTTCGCGGCGAAGAGGCCGCCGCCGGCGATCAGGATGGCGGCGATGGCGATCGCGGCCGTCGGCTGCGCGAAGCCGGCAAGAATCAGGAACGCGGTGGAAAGCAGCGGCGTTGCGTAGGAGGCCGCACCGAGCACACGGATATCGCCACGCTTCATGCCGATGTCCCAGGTGAAGAAGGCGGCGCCGACCGGACCGACGCCAAGCGCTGCGATTGCAAGCCATTGCCCAGAAGTCTCGGGCCACACCGTCGTCTCGACTATCCTGTGCACGATCGCCGCGAGCAGCGCGGTGACAAGGCAGAAGCCGGCCACCGCATCCGTCGGCACCGCTTTGAGCCAGCGCGACATCACCGAATAGCTTGCCCAGACGAAGGCCGCGACAAATGCCGCGGCAAGGCCGGGAATCTGACCAGGCGCGAATCCGCTGGTGTTGCCGCCGAATAGCAGCACCGTTCCCACGAACCCCAAGCTGGCACCAACGATGTGATGCGGCGCGAGCCGCTCGCCCGGCAGGAACGCAGAAAACAGCACGATTAGAAGCGGCCAGAGATAGCTCAACAATCCAGCTTCCGCGGGCGGCGCAAAACGCAGTGCCAGGAAATACAGCGCGTGATAGCCGAACAGGCCACCGACGCCGACGACCCAGGCAGCCAGCGGCTGCTTCAGCGCAGCGAATGCGGAGGGACGAAAGATGAAGGTCGCGAAAGCAACCAGCGCGCCGATCGCGAACGTCATCGCCGCGAGCTGGAAGGCGGGGATTTTGCCGGTCGCGACCGTGAGCACAGCGAGCAGCGACCACATGATGATCGCGGTCAGGCCGATCAGGGTAGCGGTGCGGGGAGTCATCGAAAGGTTTCCATCATGCCCGGGCTTGGCCCGGCCATCCACGTCTTCATTGCTGGCGTGCGTTATAAGGACGAAGATGCCCGGGACAAGCCCGGGCATGACGACTCACTGAGACTTGTCGCCGAGGCGAACGTGTGCCTCACACGTGATATTGCCCACCGTTCACGGTGAGCGTCGAGCCGGTGATGAAACCGGCGTCGTCGGCGGCGAGGAACAGCACCGCGCGCGCGATCTCCTCGGGCTCACCGAGACGGTTGACCGGGATCTGCGGGATCACGTTCTTCTCCAGGACGTCCTTCGGCACCGCCTGCACCATTTCGGTGTTGATATAGCCGGGCGCGATCACGTTCACGGTGATGCCGCCCTTGGCGTTCTCAAGCGCGAGCGCCTTGGTGAAGCCGATGTCGCCGGCCTTGGCCGCGGAATAATTGACCTGGCCGAATTGGCCTTTCTGGCCGTTGATCGAGGAGATGTTGACGATGCGGCCGAACTTGCGGGCGCGCATGCCCTCGATCACCTGGCGCGTCATGTTGAAGAGCGAGCCGAGATTGGTGTTGATCACCTCGTTCCACTGCTGCAGCGTCATCTTGTGGAATGCGGTGTCGCGGGTGATGCCGGCGTTATTGACGAGAACGTCGATCGGGCCGATCTCGGCCTCCACCTGCTTGACGCCGGCAGCGCAGGCCTCGAACGAGGCGACGTCCCATTTGTAAACGGGAATGCCGGTTTCTTCCTTGAATTTTTGCGCCGCGGCATCATTGCCGCCATAGGTCGCCGCGACCTTGTAGCCGGCCGCCTTCAACGCCTTGCTGATCGCAGCGCCGATGCCCCGCGTCCCGCCTGTTACCAATGCAACACGTGCCATGTCCGTCTCCTCCTTCGTCATTTTTTTCTAGGCCGACATTGTGCCGGTCTTTTGAAATTTAAGTCATGCTCCAAAATGCAAAATGCCCGGCACGAGGCCGGGCATTCTCTTAACAGCTTGCACTGCGGTTGACAGACGATCTTTTCATCATTCAACCCGGCATGTTGCCTCTTGTTCAGTCGCGTGCAACGCACATCGCGATGCCCATGCCGCCGCCGATGCACAGCGTGGCGAGGCCCTTCTTGGCGTCGCGCTTCTGCATCTCGTGCAGCAGCGTCACGAGGACGCGGGCGCCGGACGCGCCGATCGGGTGACCGATCGCGATCGCGCCGCCGTTGACGTTGACCTTGGACGTATCCCAGCCGAGGTCCTTGTTGACGGCGCAGGCCTGCGCCGCGAACGCCTCGTTGGCCTCGATCAGGTCGAGATCGCCGATGCTCCAGCCGGCCTTCTTCAGTGCGCTGCGGGAAGCCGGGATCGGGCCGGTGCCCATGATCTTCGGGTCGACGCCGGCCTGGCCCCAGGAGACGATGCGCGCGAGCGGCGTCCTGCCTTCCTTGGCGGCCTGCTTGGCCGTCATCAGCACCACGGCGGCGGCGCCGTCATTGATGCCGGAAGCGCTGCCGGCGGTGACCGTGCCGTCCTTCTCGAAGGCGGGCTTGAGCTTGGCCATTGCGTCCAGCGTGGCGCCGTGGCGCGGATATTCGTCGGCGTCGACGACCACATCGCCCTTGCGGGTCTTGATGGTGACGGGGACGATCTCGTCCTTGAACCGGCCGGCCTTCTGCGCGGCTTCGGCCTTCTGCTGCGAGGCGACGGCGAACTCGTCCTGCTGGGCGCGGGTGATCTGATATTGCCGCGCCACGTTCTCAGCCGTGTTGCCCATGTGGTAGCCGTTGAAGGCGTCCCACAGGCCGTCCTTGATCATGGTGTCGACGAGCTCGAGCCCGCCCATCTTGACGCCGCCGCGCAGATGCTGCGCATGCGGGGCCATGCTCATGGATTCCTGGCCGCCGGCGACGACGATGTCGGAATCGCCATTGACCAGCGCCTGGTAGCCGAGCGCGACCGAGCGCAGGCCCGAGCCGCAGAGCTGGTTGACGCCCCAGGCCGGGCTTTCCACCGGGATGCCGGCGGCGATCGAGGCCTGGCGGGCCGGGTTCTGGCCCTGGGCTGCGGTCAGGATCTGACCCATGATGACTTCGGACACGCGGCCCGGCTCGACGCCCGCGCGCTCCAGCGCCGCCTTGATGGCGATGGCGCCGAGGTCATGGGCGGAAGTGTTGGCGAAAGCACCGTTGAAACTGCCGACCGGGGTGCGGGCGGCGCTGACGATGACGACATCGTCTGACATGGGCATCTCCTAGAGCTTGATGTTTGGCCTGGGTAACTTGGCGGCGGGCGGGCGGCCGGACGCGGGCCTATCTTTCGGTCTCATCCTGTTAACCTCCTTGAGGCATGTCAATCGGCCAGACGGCCAAATCCTGTCGCGGCGCACTTAAATTGACCCCGTTGGAGCTTTCCTGAGCAATAACTATGCTTTGGAATTAACCGTGGCGCACAAATCGTTGCCGAACTGCTTTGAAAATGCTTACCTTTGCTGCGATGCGTGTGCATCACCCCTGCAGCAATGCTGCAAAGGGTCCCCTCCTGGTGTTGATGTGTGAGCCCCATGGCAAAATCAGAACACCCGACCACGATCAAGAAGTACGCCAACCGGCGGCTCTATAATACCGGAACCAGCACTTATGTGACGCTCGAGGATCTCGCCGCGATGGTGAAGGAAGGCGAGGATTTCCTCGTCTACGACGCCAAGACCGGTGACGACATCACCCGATCGGTGTTGGCGCAGATCATCTTCGAGCAGGAGAACAAGGCCGGCCAGAATCTGTTGCCGACCACTTTCCTGCGGCAGTTGATCCGGTTCTACGGCGACAGCATGCAAATGGTGGTGCCGAAATATCTCGAGCAGTCGATCGAGACGCTGACGAAAGAGCAGGAGAAATTCCGCAAGCAAATCGCAAGCACGCTGAGCGGAACTCCCTTCGCCCCGCTCGAGGAACAGGTTCGGCGCAACATGGAGCTGTTCCAGCAGACCTTCTCCATGTTCAAGCCATTCGTGCCGCCGCGCACGGGAACCGCAACGCCCGAGCCCGAGAAAGTGCCGGAGCCGGCGCCGGATGACGACAACATCGACGACCTGCGCCGCCAGATGAAGGAGATGCAGGAGCGCCTCGAGCGGATGTCGCGCGAGACGACGACGGCGACGAAGAAGGAAGAGTAGGCTCTTCTGAAGTCGGCAATTGAGTTCGTCATTTCGGGATGCGCCGCAAGGCGCAGACCCGGAATCTATTGAATCACTTGCGCGAGCGGATGAATGGATTCTCTGATGTGCAAATTGCACATCATAGCTCGATGCTGTCGCATCGCCCCGGAATGACAGCCAACCCAAATTGACCGACTAACCAGCCGCCGGCATCGCCTTATCCGCGGTGTGCCATGGCCGCGTCGGCGAGGCCAATCCGATCAGGCGGCCCTGGATATAGTCGCAGCCCCATTCGCGCAGCATCACCGCGGACGCTTCATCCTGCACCCATTCCGCGACCGTCTTGATGCCGAGCCGGCGCGCAAGGTCGAGCAGTGTCTGCACGAAAGCGCGGTCGTCGGCGGAATGCGCGATGTTCTGCACGAAGGCGCCATCGATCTTGACGATATCGACGCCGAGCTTGCGCAGATTGCGGAACGAGGTGTAGCCGGCGCCGAAATCATCGATCGCGATCCGGCTGCCGAAATTCTTCAACCGCGTGACGAATCCGCGCACCTCGTCGAGATTGCTGATCGCCACCGTCTCCGTGATCTCGACGATCAGCCGCTCGCCGACGCCGGGATGCGCGGCCATCAGCGATTCGATTCCGGAGAGCCAGTCCGGATCCATCGTGGTATCCGGCGAGATGTTGAGGCTGAGCTGAACCTCGGGTGAAGCGGCAAGCTCGGCCACCGCAAGCTCGAGCACGCGGTGATCGACCAGCCGGATCAGGCCGAGACGCTCGGCGACCGGCACAATGTCGGGCGCCGACAATGCCCGCCCGTCCTCCTGCTGCATGCGCACCAGGCACTCGTAGAAGGCAGGCTGCCGCGACTGCACCTCGACCACCGGCTCGAACGCCACGACGATGCGACGTTCGTTCAGCGCGGTGACGATCTCGTCGGTGACGCGGATGTTGACGCGGCGCTGGGCGTCGCGCTCGACATTCGGCTTCCAAAGCAGGAACGAGCCGGCGCGGCGGCTCTTGGTGGTATCGAGCGTCTCCTGGGCGCGGTTGATCGCCTCGTCGGCGCTGCGGGCGTGGCGGGGCACGCTGACCGCGCCTATCGACGCCGTCACCGAGACGGGGCCCGACTTGGTCGGCACGATCTCCTCCCGCACGGCCGTGAGAAAACGTTCGGCGGCGACATTGGCATCGTCGACGGTGCAGTTGCGCAGGATCAGCCCGAACTTGTTGCCGGAGAAACGCCCGAGCACGTCGCCGCCGCGCAGGCGGGCGCGGATGCGCTTGCTGATCTCCGCGATCACGGCGTCAGCGACGTCGAAGCCGAAGGCGTCGTTGATGCGCGCCAGATGGTCGATGCCGATCAGCATGAAGGCGCAGGACGAACGGAAGCGTGCAGCCTCCTCGATCGCCTCGGCGAGCGCGGCGATCAGATGGGTGCGGTTGAGTTCGCCGGTGAGCGGATCGTGCCGCGACAGCTTCACGAGCTGCTCGTCGCGGGCATGACGCTCATTGTCGATCCTGATCACGCCCTGGGCGCGCACTGGCCGGCCGTCGGGTCCGGCAAACCAGCAGCCGGTTTCCTCGATCCAGATCACGGGCGCCGAGGTATTGGCCCGCACGCCGTACTCAATCCGGTAAGGCATGCCCTCGCCGCTACGGAGCGGCGCGGGTTGGCCGAACGCATCGCCGCGGATCGCGCGCGATGGCTCGATCAGCCTTGAAAATGCGGCGCCGCTTGCAATCGCCTCCGCCGGGAGATCGGGGAAAACCAGGGCCACATTGTCGCTCCAGACGAGCGCGTCGGAGGCAATATCCCAGACAAAGGTGACTTGGCCGAGCGAAGCCAGGATGTCGGCGGCTGGCGGGATGGAAGGCATCTGCTGTCGCCTCGTTTCAGGACACGGCCAATTCAGGACACGGCCAGTTGGATACAGGTGGACGCACGTGACAGTGGGTAAGTGATTCCGAGCCCGGAGTGTGCCTCTGTTTCCGCTCAGACCTTAGGTAAAGTTCATAAATAATCTGGAAACCACGTTTTGCCGCCATCGGGAACAAAAGCCCGTGCACCGGCATGGACCTTGCGAGTTCGAGGCCAACGGGATGGCAGCGTCCCGAAACGTGACAATCGAGCGGGATCAGCGATGCCGGAAGCCGGCGAATCAAGGCAAGTGCTGGACGGCGAGGTTTTGACCGGCGCCGCCGCCGCCTCGGCTGAACTCGTCCCGCTGACCGAATCCCTGCACTACGTGTCCAAGCAGCCGCTGCCACGGCCCGACGCGGGCTTCGTGACCCAACTGATCGCGACTGCGGCGCTGGCGCCAGAGACTCGTCCGCTGCGGCGCGGCTCGCTGGCGGATGCGCAGATGGCCTATGGCGCCCATCCGCAGGAACGGCGCGGCGTCGCGCGCCGCACGCGCCAGATCATCTAAGAGCGTTTTCGAGCGAAAGTGGAAACCGGTTCGCGTAAAGAAAACGCGTCAAAACAAGAATCCGGAGCTCAGCGCTGTTCCGGTTCAGTCGGCGGATTGCGGCTTGGCTGCAGGTCCGGGGAGGCGACCGCGGGTTGCGCCTGCGTCGGCTTGGAATGATCCTGCAGCACTGATTCCGCGACCGATGCCGCCGGCGGCACCGTGTTCGCTGACGTCGTTGAGGCTGCGGGTGGTGGAGCCGGCTGCGGCGCCGGCGCGGGAGCCGGCTGGGGAGTTGGCGCCGGCGCGGGTTGCGGCAGCGGGGCTGGCTCCGGCTCGATTTGCTGCACCCGTGTTGCGGGCGCGATCGCCGCACGACGGCGGGTACGAAGCGCGATCCCGGAGATGAAATCCGCCAATGCCAGCAAGCTCAGCAGAGCAAAGGTCGAGGTGCCGAATTTCGGCCACAGCACGAATTCGGCGGCTGCCGCACCGAACACGATCAGCGACAGCAAGTGATCCATCACGAATTTGGCGCCCGGTCGCGCGCCCTTGATGACTTCGAGCAACAGCAGGAGGATGCCGAGCGCCAGCAGGATGTCGCTCAGCGTTATCGGCCACTCCGCCCCCGACATCAGCGGCACCGTCACCAGCGGATCGACCAGCGATACGCCGGGCATCAGGAAGACGATGATGTTGTAGACCGCGAGCGGAATCAGCAGCAGCGGAAAACCGACCATGCGAGCGAGGCCTTAGCGAAGGAAACCAGGAGCGAAACGCCCTGAGATCGTGATTCGATCAGATTGAATCGGATCATGACCTGATTTGATTGTTTGAGCATGACTTCCGCGCAAACGCTACGCGTTTGTCGCGAGGGAAGAACCGGTGCCACTCTTCCCGGATCACGCCCGACGCGCCGGGGCGGACCGTCTGATCGCACTCATTGGCCGATTTCAGGCGGCCCAATCAATCGTGATCCCGGCCCTGCTTTCAGAGCCGGGGATCCAAATGCTCTCCGATCCCGCGGGGATCAGGATTCTTTCTTCTTCAGGACCTGCCGGCCCTTGTACATGCCGGTCTTGAGATCGAGGTGGTGCGGGCGACGCAGTTCGCCGGAATCCTTGTCCTCGACGTAGGTCGGCTTCTTGATCGCGTCCGCCGAACGGCGCATGCCACGGCGCGACGGCGAGGTTTTTCTTCTGGGAACAGCCATAACGGTCCTCTAGGGGTGTAGCGGAGGCATCCGTCCGAAATTAAGGACGCGCGTCAAGAGCGACTGCGATGCCGATAAGGTCGCGCTTATAGAGGAAGGGATGGCGTAAAGCTAGGGCCTGACGCGATTACCGCGACCAGATTGCGTCGCCATGCCGCCTCTCAGCTTGCGGGCAAGCGAGGCTGGGCCGCTCCGCCTCCGCGGGAACAAAACATGATCATTTACTATCAGTTTCCGCGCGCGACGTCCTATCTAGAATAGGCCATGCAGGTCCCGACGCCCATCAACGACGCGGATGATTTCGACCGTGCCGATCGGACCCTCATCGGTGTCCGGATCGGTGCGGTAGAGCAGCAGATAAGGGGCCTCGACCAGCATGCGCATCGATGGTCGAAGATCCGACCGACGCATACCCATCCTTGGTTGCGACCTCAGCAGCTCCGCCTTGGCTTCGATGCGATCCCAATAGCGCGGCAGCGGGCTGTTCCAGCCCGATCATGACGTAGATGTCCAGCAGGTCGGTACGTGCCTGGTTCGACCAGACCAGCTCAGTCGGCATTGCCGGAGGCTTTCTTCACACTCTCTAACCGCTCGCGGGCCTCTTCCCGCAGCTTCTTCATATCCAGCTCGCCGGCGGAGCCACTGGCGACGCCATCATCCCACATCTGCCGAAGCCGCCTGATATCTTCCTGGCGCAGTTCACGCTTCAATTGCCAGTCCCGCACCGCCTCGCGCACGATCTCACTCGTGGTGGCGTACTCTCCCGCCTCTACTGCGGCCTTGAGCGCTGAAATTTGCTCGTTCGTCAGTGCGACGCTCACCTTCTCGACCGATGCCATGAGAGCTCCTTCAACTCGTGGGAGCAAATCTTACTACTGCTTGCTCCCTATGGGCAACCATGGTTCCGGGCGCCCAACGCAGCGGAACTCAGAATCCGCGGCTTTCGCTCCAGCAGCGCTGCACCGCGCTGGCGCGGGCCATATAGGTTGCGCTCAGGCGGCGTACGCCGGGGCCGGGATTGCGGGCGCTGCGCTTGACCGGATTGGGCAGGATCGCCGCGAGCAGCGCGGCCTCGCGCGGCGACAAAGTCGCCGCGGAACGGCCGAATGCGTATTGGGAACCGGCCTCGGCCCCGAACTGGCCGGACGGGCCGAGCTCGGCGATGTTGAGATAGATTTCCAGGATCCGCTGCTTCGGCAGCACGAAATCGATCCACATGGCGAGCGGCAGTTCCAGCGCCTTGCGGACCACGCTGCGGCCCGGCCACAGGAACAGGTTCTTGGCGACCTGCTGGGTGATGGTCGAGCCGCCCCGGCCCGGCTCGCCATCCTCGGCATCGTCGATCGCATCCTGCAGCGCGTCCCAGTCGATGCCGCGATGGCTGCAGAACTTCGAATCCTCCGCTCCCACCACGGAGCGGGGGAGATACGGCGAGATCGCGTTGAAATCGACCCATTGCCGGGTGACAGGCGCGCCCTTGAGGGTGCGCCAAGCCATCAGCGCCGAAACCGGCTGCCCGGATCGGTAAAGCGGTGTCAGCACGTAGGGCACGAGCAGCACGGCCACCAGCAGCAGCAAAAGGATCCGGACAATGCGCAAATTGGAGGTTCCGGCTGAAAGCGGGTCGGCGCTGCCGGCAATATTGGCCGGTTTCAAATGAGATTCTGCAACAATTGGCGGTTTTTCCAGCGCTTTTAAGGCGCAGGCTTCGGCCCGGCGGAATTGACGAAGCCGGTGCCATCAACGATTGTCCGCCCCGAAATCCGATCTGGAGCAATTCTTAATGACGACCGGTACTGCAGAATTCGCCAAGCGGCTGGACCAGACCGCTGACGATACCGAGGCCCTGCTGGCGAAACTCTTGGCCGACACCGTGGAGAAGGACGAGATCGTCCGCCCGAGGCGGCTGATCGAGGCCATGCGCTATTCGAGCCTCGGCGGCGGCAAGCGCCTGCGGCCGTTCCTGGTGGTCGAGAGTGCCGCCGTGTTCGGCGTGCCGCGCAACGCCGCGCTGATGGCGGGGGCCGCGCTCGAATGCATCCACTGCTACTCCCTGATCCATGACGACCTGCCGGCGATGGACAATAGCGATCTGCGCCGCGGCCGCCCCACCCTCCACAAGGCATATGACGACGCGACAGCGATCCTCGCCGGCGATGCGCTCCTCACGATCGCCTTCGACATCATCACCCGCGACGAGATCCATCGCGACGCCGGCGTCAGGCTGGCGCTGACCCGGGCGCTCGCGCGCGCCTCCGGCGTCGGCGGCATGGCCGGCGGGCAGATGCTCGACCTGGCCGGCGAAGGCCGGTTCGGCGACCGCGAGCCGGTGGACGTGGCGCGGCTGCAGCAGATGAAGACCGGCGCGCTGCTCCGCTTCGGGTGCATCGCCGGCGCCATCCTCGGCCAGTCCTCCGAGAAAGAATATCTGGCACTCGACGATTTCGGCCGCGCGCTCGGCGAAGCCTTCCAGATCGCCGACGACCTGCTCGACGTCGAGGGCGATGCAGCCGCGCTCGGCAAGCAGACCGGCCAGGACGCAGCGCTCGGCAAGACCACCTTCGTCACCCAGCTCGGCATCGACGGCGCCAAGCAGCGCGTCCGAGACCTGCTCGCGCGTGCCGATGCCGCTTTGTCGGTGTTCGGAGCGAAGGGCGATGTGCTGCGCGCAGCGGCGCGGTTCGTTGCCGAGCGCAGGAATTAGAGTGCCAATGGATCGGATCAGGTAGAGCGACTAAGGCGAAGCTGCGCCCCCTCTCCCGCTTGCGGGAGAGGGTTGGGGTGAGGGTGTCGCCGCGGCGAGACTCTTCGTGTGGAGAGAGCCCCCACCCGCCGCTTACGCGGCGACCTTCCCCGCGAGCGGGAGAGGTGAACGAGCTAGCGGCCTGACCGTTACAACCAAATAGAGCAACCAGGGCGGACCATGAGCAAGGAATTCGAGGACCACCTTGTTCGCTTCCGGAAACTGCCGAAGGCTGTCCGCGTGGTGTATTCGCGGCCACGCATCTTTACTTCGATCGCAGTGGGCGTCGCCGCGTTCTTCCTTTTGCCTCAGACACTGCGTCCGGTGACGCGGCTCGTGGTGAGCTGGGATATCTTCGTCGCGCTATATCTCGCCCTCGCCTTCATGATGATGCTCCAATGCAGCATCGCTTACATCAGGCGCAACGCGATCCTGCAGGATGACGGCCGGTTCCTGATCCTGCTCATCACCGCGCTCGGCGCCTTCGCGAGCCTTGCCGCGATCATCTTCGAGCTCGGCGCCGCCAAAAGCAGCCCGGAAGCGCTGGCACTCGCGATCGTCACCATCGCGCTATCGTGGGCGCTGGTCCACACCGCCTTTTCGCTGCACTATGCGCACGAATATTATCGCGGGAAGGAACCCGGCGGTCTGCAGTTTCCGAGCGGCAAGGAGCACGTCGGGGCCGATTACTGGGATTTTGTCTACTTTTCATTTGTGATCGGCATGACCGCGCAGGTCTCCGATGTCGGCATCACCGACAGGATCATCCGCCGCACCGCGACCGTGCACGGCATCATCTCCTTCGTGTTCAACACGGCGCTACTGGCGTTGATGGTCAATATCGCGGCGAGCGCGATCTAGCTTCGGCGCGCAACATCACGCGTCATTGCGAGTTTGACACCGGCCGAGGGCCAACCCCGCTTGATGAAAATAGGAGGGCGTTACTGACGCGCAGAGGCGCCTCCTCACCGCTGTCATTCCGGGGCGTCCGAAGGACGAGCCCGGAATCCATCGGGCGCCGCACTCCGCGGTGAGATGGATTCCGGGCTCACGCTACGCGTACCCCGGAATGACCGCGCGGGACGATGACCGGCAGCTTGCAACTCACTTTCTTCTTAGCGGAGCGAAGCAATCCATTTCGCCGCTTGCTGAGGCATGGATTGCTTCGCTTCGCTCGCAATGACGGCTCGGCCAAGCTAATTGCAAACCTGGACGTTGCCGCCGCCGCCCTCGTATGGGCCACCTTGCGCGGTGGTGCGGAATTCGAGGTGGCAGCCGCGCGCGACCGGCCGGCAGCCGCCGCGGTCGCAGACCATTTGGCCGCCGCCACTGCCGCGGCCGCCTGAAGAGGCCATCGGCCGGGGAATGCGCACTTCCACCCGCTCGCGCCGCGCCGGCCGATCGCCGGAATCGCGCTTGGCCACCGGCTTCTTGTCGCGCCGCTTCTCGCACGCATTGTCGTCATTGAGGAACGAGCCCGCGCCGCAGACGATCCGGGTGCAGCGATCGCCATCGGCCTTGGTGCCGTGCTCGCAGACGAGCGGGCAGACGCGCGATGATTTCTGCTTGATGGCATCGAGCGTGTCGACATTGGCGACCTTGGTGTCGAGCCTGGTTCCGGCATAGCGATTGAACAGCGTCAGCGACCGCTGCGAGGCGGCGTTCCACTCGCCATCGGCGCTACCTGTGAGGCAGCCGACGCGGCGCAGCTCGGTCTGGATCGATTTGGTGACGTCGGCTTGCGGCGAGCCGGTGCTGAGCGCAGCGACACCCACCGCTTTGTCCTTGTCGACCGGCGTCGTCGCGGGCGCGGCGACCGCCTGATCCGCGGCGATCTTGTCGGCCAGTGCCTTTTCCGCCGCCAGCCGCTTCTGCTCGGCGACCGCCGCCTGCTCCTGCGCGACCTGCTTGGCCTTTTCGGCGGCGATGCGCGCCTGTTCAGCGGCCCTGGCGTCGGCAGCCGCCTTGGCCTGCTCGGCTTTTTGGGCACCTTCGGCGGCGAGCCGGTCACGCTCCTGCTCCGCCGCCCGCGCCTTCTCCGTGGCGGCGACGCGGGCTTCCTCGGCTGTGATCTTCTCGAGCTGGAGTTTGGCGAGGCTCGCATAGAAGCCGTCGGGATATTGCGCGAGAAAGGCGTTGAGCGCGCTCTTGTTGCCGACCTGCAGCGCCAGCTCGTAATCACGGCGGATATCGGCCTGCGGATTCGGCACGGGCGCCGCCTTGGCTGGCGCCGGGACCAGCGGCACGTCCTCCCCACCGAGCGAGCCATAGACGAACGGCTCCTGGCGATTATTGGTGGACTTCAGCACGTCGTCGCGGACGTAACCGAACGCGCGCCGCACATCGAGCCCGGGCGTCGCGAGGTGCTTTGCGAGCGCTGATGTGAAGGGGCTGTTCTTGCCGTCGCCATCGGCGGCGATGGAACCGGCCTTGGCCGCATAGGCGATCAGCACGTTCGGGCTGGTCGGCTCGACCTTGGCGAGGCCCTGCCCGATCGCGCGCGACGCCACCGTGCGCTTCATGGTCTTGGCAAAGGGATTGTCGCGGCAGGCGTCGAGGATCACGAGCCGCAGTTTCTTGGCCGGTTCGATCGCGATCAGGACGCGGTCGAGCGAAAACGCCTCATCATAGACGTCGGTGTCGCGTTCCAGCCTCGCATCGACCGGAATGAGGTAATTGGCGCCGTCGACCTCGATGCCATGGCCGGCGTAATAGACCACGGCGATCTCGGCATCGCGGGTACGATCGGCAAAGTCGCGCAGCGCGCGGCGGGTCTCGACCGCCGGTAGATCGCGGCGGAAGTCCACCACGTCGAAACCGGCGTCCTTCAGCATCGCCGCGATCAGCGCGCCGTCATTGACGGGGTTGGGGAGCGGCGCGACGTTCTGATAGGCCTGATTGCTGAGCACCAGCGCCACGCGCTTCTCGGCGAAGGCCGGCTGGCACATCAGAAGCAGGAACAGCGCCAGAACCAGGTGATGCAATCCCGGAAATCCAATCGATTTCATTACCGCACCTTCAAAAAACGCGGCTTTTCCATCCGATAGCAAAGCCTATCAGAAGCCGGGGCCGGATGGGGTGAGCCAAATCACGAACCATCCCGTGCCCGCCGTCCCATAACGTGTTAGTAGCCGAAGCCGAGTGATGGTTCGCGTAGCCCGGGTGAAGCGAGGCAGAACCCGGGAGCGCTGGTGACCGTCGATGGAGGTGTCCCGGGTTGCGCTACGCTCCACCCGGGCCACCAAAGGATGCCGCGAGGGAGGAACCAACCATGAGCCATGACCGATCGACCATTGAGGCCGTCGTGCAGAACTATTTCGACGGACTCTATGAAGGCGACGCCGACAAGCTCGGCGCGATGTTTCACCCCTCCGCCGACCTGCGCTGGGTGGAAAAGAGCGAGCTTCAGGTGCTGACCGTGCCGGACTGGCTCGACCGGGTCCGCAAGCGGCCGTCGGCCAAGGCCGAAGGCAAGCCGCGCGAGGATTTCATCATCACCATCGACCGCTCGGACGACTCCACCGCTTTCATCAAGGTCCGCTGCCAATTGCCGCCGCGCTATTTCACCGATTATCTGGTGGCGATGAAACTGAAGGACGGCTGGCAGATCGTCTCGAAATCCTATCGTTACGACCTGCGGGAGTAAGTCCGCCCCAGGGTTGGCGGATCGGACGGCCCTCTTTTCGATCTCGCACGGTCGAGCCGTCCACGCACATTGACCTTGCCTGCGCTTCGGGGCCAATTTGGACGGCCATGGAAGCCAGATTCCAGACCTTCGTGATCCTGCTCGCTGTGCTGGCGGGCACGGCGCTGTTGGCGCGGCGCCTCAATGTCGCGCCTGCGATCCTCTTGATGCTGGCCGGCATCGCGCTGGCCTTCGTGCCGGGCATGCCCAGCATCGAATTGCCGCCGGAATTGGTGCTGCTGCTGGTGCTGCCGCCGCTGATCTACACGGCTGCGGTGGCCATGAGTTGGCGCGAGTTCAAAAACAGCCTTCGTCCGATCGTGCTGCTCGCCGTCGGCTGCGTGATCTTCACAGCGGCGGCGGTAGCGATCGCCACTCACTACCTGATCGGGCTGCCCTGGGAGGTCGGGTTCCTGCTCGGCGCGATCGTGGCGCCGCCCGACGTGGTCGCCCCGCTTGCGATCGCGCGGCGGCTCCACATCCCCCGCCGCATCCTTGTCGTGCTGGAGGGCGAGGGGCTGGCGAATGATGCCACGGCGCTGATCCTCTACCGCTTCGCCCTCGCGGCGATCACCACCGGCGCCTTCTCGCTGCCGAAGGCCACCGGCGAATTTGCAGCCATCGTGGTCTGCGAGATCGCGTTCGGCATCGCCGTCGGATGGCTCAGCCTGCGCGCCCGCCAGCACTCGCGCGATCCGCAGGTCGAGATCACACTCTCGCTGATCACACCTTATGTGGCCTATTGGCTGCCCGAACATTTTGGCGGCTCCGGCGTGATCGCCACGGTCGCCTGCGGTCTTTACGTGAGCTGGAATGGGCCGCTCCTGATTTCTTCCGCCACCCGCCTGCAAGGCATCTTCTTCTGGGACTTGGTGATCTACCTGATCGAAGGCATCCTGTTCTTGCTCACCGGCTTCCAGATGCGCTTGGTGTACGAGAAGTCGAAGGCATTTCCGCTCGACGACATCCTCTCCACCACTGCGCTGGTGATCGCAGTCATCGTCATCGCGCGCTTTGCCTGGGTATTTCCTGCAACCTATCTGCCGCGGATCCTGAGCAAGCGCCTGCGGCAGCGCGATCCACAGCCGCCCTGGCAATGGGTATTCACGCTCGCCTTCGTCGGCGTTCGCGGCGCGGTGTCGCTCGCCGCGGCGCTGGCGCTGCCGTTTGCGCTCGCGAGCGGCGAGCCTTTTCCCTACCGCGACATGATCCTGTTCGTCGCCTTCGGCGTCATCTTCATCACGCTGGTGGGATTTGGCTTGAGCCTGCCCACGGTCGTCGGCTGGCTGAACATCACCAAGGACGGCTGCGCCGAGACTATCGCCGAGCATGAAGCAGAAATTGTCGCGAGGCGCCAGGCGCTGGCCGCCGGCCTCGCATCGCTCGATGCCATCGTTGACGAGCGCGAGCTCTCCGAGGAGGTCGTCAAGCTGCTGCGGGCGCGGCACCATATCCGCACCAGCCAGCTTCCGGCCGCGCTTGATCCCGACAAGCACGACGTCTCCGCCAACGGCACCGAGCTGACGCGGGAATTGATCGCGACCGAGCGCAAGTTCATCCACGCCCTGCTCCGCGACGGCAAGATCACCGACGAGACGCGGCGCCGGATCGAGCGCGATCTCGACCTGGAAGAGGCTAGCCTCGCGAACCGCGAATACCGGAAGATACCCCTGTAGTCGGCGGCACCATTGTCCGGCCTGCCCTCTTCACCGCACAAGGGGCGCTACCGCGAGGCGCAAAATTCCTCCACCGCACCGACCACGGAAGTGACGATCATGTCCTGCCGTTCCGGCGTCTGCATCGCCAACTCTTCGTCCCGGTTGATGATCGAGCCGGCCTCAAGCAGGACCGCGGGCACGCGGGTCCGCATAAGCACGATGAGCTGGTCGTAACGATAGACGCCCACCTTCTTGTCCAGCAGTTTTCGCCGGTATCGCCCCATCACGGCCTGCGCATATTGGCGGGCATATTGCAGGCCCTGCGCCTTCATTCGATTGCCGAGCAACCGGGCGAACCTCAGACTGGTCCAGAATTTCGGATTGTCGTGAGAAACGAACAGCGAATAGCCGCTGAACCGGTCGCTGAAATGGCTCTTCGTTCCCTCGAACTCCCATTCTTCGAGAAAGGAATCAGGCACCGAATCATGGTGGATCGATAAGGCGAGATCGGCCCCTGAATTGTTGATGGCGCCGGCGCGCTTGAATAGGCTCGGCCTTTTCGGGCCCTCCGTCACCAGGAGGCGGGTTTGCGCAAAGCCTTCCGACTTCAATTTGTCCTCGACACGTTTGGCGAGGCGAAGATTGAAATCGAATTCCGGAATGTTGCGGGCGCTCCTCGCACCCGGCGCTTCGGCGGTATGGCCGACATCCAGGATGAGCTTGAATTTGGACCGGTCGCATTTCGAAGACGCAGTCTTTGGCGCCGCCCTGACACTCCCGCGCGACCATGCGGCATATCGCGTGTCGGGCGACACGAGCGACAAGACGATGATCGAACTCATGATGATCGGACGGTGGCGCCACACGGCGAACATCGTAGCCCGGATGCAGCGAAGCGCAATCCGGGATCTGTCCATCGGCGTGCGAGACATCCCGGGTTTCGCTTCGCTGCACCCGGGCTACGGTTACCGCCTACTCCGCCGCGGCGTTCTGGCCGGGACCGCCGACGAAGCCCGTGGGATCGCCGAAGCGCTCGGTCATGACCGCCGTCAGGTCCTTCGCCTTGCTGGTCACGCAGGCGCCAGAACGGACGGTGTAACGGTCCTGACGCGCAACATGCGGCGGCGCCTCGCCCTGCTGCAGCGCGCGGGCGGCGTCCATCACCAGCTTGCGAAAATGCATGATGCCGAGGTCGGTCGGCCCGAGATGCTCGCGCGTGCGGTCGGCGATCGGGCCCTGGCTGTCCTGCACCGCGGCGTCCTGCTCGGAGACGCCCTTGATGCCGGTGTAGCTCTTGGTCCTCTGCAGTTTGCGATCGATCAGATAGTCGTTCGATTTGTTGCGCAGCGGCACATAGTTCTCATCGACCTCGGCGATCACACCGTTGCCGCGGTCATACGCATCGCGCTCCGCTTGCGTGATCGGGCGATGCGGATTCCAGGCGTAGGTGTAGATCCAGCAGTATCGGTGACCGGCACGAAGCTCTGGCCGAAGATGTTCTCGCCCGGCATCGCGCTCGGCGCATAGGCGTGAACCGGCATCAGGAATTGGGCGATGCGCCAATAGATGTTGTCGGAGCCGGTGAGGCGGCCGCCTGCGATCGTCAGCCCGGCGTCGTGCGCGTTGATCTTGATCACCGGCCGCGGGTCATCGGCGATCCAGCGCATGTGCTCGGTCGCCACACGCACCAGCGGATTGACGAAATGCTTCTTGATATCGAGGATCTCGTTCTCTTCCTTCTCGAACGACAGATGCGCGAAGGTGAAATGCGCGGTATCGATCGAGCCTTCCAGCGCCTGCACCCAGTTGCAGTCCTGCCACTTCTTGCTGACGTAGCGATGCGACGGCGGCACCAGCGCCATCTCCAGCGCCGGCAATTCCGGCACGGCATCGGCCGGGCCCATATAGGCCCAGATCATCTCGCCCCATTCGCGCACCGGGTAGGACTTGATACGGATGTGATCCTTGGCGTTGAGATCGGGATAGGAGGTCGGCATGTCGACGCAGTGGCCGTCGGTGTCGAACTTCCAGCCGTGATAGACGCAGCGGATGCCGCACTCCTCGTTGCGGCCGAGCCAGAGATTGGCGCCGCGATGCGGGCAATATTGGTCGATGACGCCAACGACGCCGCGACTATCGCGGAAGGCGAGCAGCTCCTCGCCGAGGACTGTGATCTTCTTCGGCTCGCTGTCGGGCTCCGGCAGTTCCTCCGACAACAGCACCGGCAGCCAGAAGCGGCGCAACAGCTCGCCCATTCCCGTGCCCGGCCCGCTTTCGGTCAAGAACCTGTTGTCTTCCGCGCGAAGCATGGGACGTCCTCCGATTCTTGTTTTGGTTATGAGGAAGCTTGGCGCAAGCGCAGGCGCCGGTCAACGCGCACTGCATCAACGTGTCACACATATAGATTGTGAGATTTATCATACGCAATTTCAGGTAAAAATGATAGCGACGTTCGAATTGCCATGTCCCGTTCAGGAAAGGATGCTCAGATGGCGACGTCGGAAGCCGAAGTCGAAACTGCCGTTCGTGGCGGATGCGCTCTCTTCAAGCGAATGATCGCAAATCTTGAAATCAGAATCCGCGACGAACGGCGCAGGCTCGCCGTCCTCGAAGCCAGCCTGAGGAAGGCAGAGTCTCAACCAAGGCCCGAACCGGCCCTCATCGAGCAGCTCAAGCAGTCGATCGCATCACTACAGAGCCAGATCGATGAGGATGAGATGAGCCTTGCCGACATCCGCATCGACTTCGAGATGTTCTGCACGTGATAGGTTGCGGCGCGCCGTCCCGCATTCACGGTCACACCGGCCGCTCGCCTTTCACCGTGACGCGCGTGCCTGATCGGGTGTGGGGCCAGTAGTCCCACATCGCGCGGTGCTGGGTGCAGCGATTGTCCCAGAACGCGATCGCGTTCTCGGTCCAGCGGAAGCGGCACTGGAACAGCGGGTTTTCCGCGTGCTGGTAGAGATAGGCGAGGATCGCGTCGCTCTCGTCACGGGGAAGGCCCGATATGTGGCGGGTAAAGCCGCGATTGACATAGAGCGCCTTCCTTCCCGTCACCGGATGCGTGCGCACTACCGGATGCTCGGCATTGGGATAGCTCGGCTTGTCGGCCACGCCGTAATTGGCGTAGAGGCCGCGATAGATCGGCTCGCCGTCATGCAGCGCGGTGAGCCCGTCGAGATAGGCCTTCATCCGATCCGACAGCGCCTCATAGGCCGCATACATGTTGGCGAACAGCGTGTCGCCGCCGTGCGGCGGACACTGCCTGATGTAGAGGATCGAGCCCATCGGCGGCTCGAGATCGCAGGACACGTCCGAATGCCAGCCTTCGCCGTTGGCGCGCGGCGAATCCTTGTCGGCGTAGATCTTCATCAGCGCGGGATCCTCGCCCTCATGCGGCGCGGCGGGATGGATGTGCAATTCGCCGAACTTGCGGCCGAAGGCCAGATGGTCCTTCGGCGTGATGCGCTGGTCGCGGAAGAAGATCACGAGGTTCTCGGCAAGCGCGCGATGGATCTCGTCCATCTGGCGATTGGAGCGCGCATCGTCGGAGACGAGCTGCGCGATATCGACGCCGGAAATCTCCGCGCCGATGATCGGCGTCAGCTTTTCGACGCCGATGGTTTCATAGGGCTCGCTCTCGTCGGCGAGATGCTTGTAGCGGGGACCTTGCTTGCCGGACAGCGAGCTCACGGGTGTTGCTCCCAATCGTTATTGTCGGGAGCATCGTAGCCGGGATGGGGCGAAGCGCAATCGCAGGCCGCGGCTTTATCTGTCGTCCCCGCGAAAGCGCTAGGGCATGCACGGATCTCTGAGGCTCCATCCGACTGCGACGGCATGGAAGTATTCAAGGCCGGTTTTGAAGG
>NZ_JBVBEF010000085.1:0-31296 GCF_055456055.1 Bradyrhizobium sp. LeoB3 | reverse complement strand
AACATCGCGGCATCGCTCGCGTCGCCGCCGACTTCCTGCTCAATCTGATCGCCTACAACCTGATCCGCATTCCCAAATTGCTTGCCGTTTAGCCGCCTCGCGTCAGGGTGTCCCTAACAACAGGCTAAAAATCCAACCGCCCACCCCGCCGCTCCAACAACACCCGCCGAGAAGGCGAAAACTCTCCATTTTAAGGTTTTTCAGCAGACTGCTAGATCTCCGGAAACAGGCGTGGAAACAGCACGTCGAGCGTAGCAATCGGAAAGTGCAGCGACACCGGCCCCTTGGGCGTTTCGGACGCAAGAAGACCGGTCGCGACGACATCGTTGAAGACGCGCCGTGCCGTCCGTTCGGGCAGGCTGGTGATGCGCGGGACTTCGCCGCGCTCGAACTGTCCGCGTATGAGCGCTTCCTCCAGAAGACGGGCGGCTTCAGGCTTGAGCTTCTCGCTGCGGTCGACGAAACTCCGCAATCGCTGAGCCAACGTGTCGATCTCGAACAAGCCTGACATGAACGTCACCTGATCGAGGCACACGCGCAGGAACCAGAGAATGAATTCGCTCAAAGCGCGTTGCGAGAGGTTGCCACGGCCATCGAGATCGCCCTGCCGGGGCGTGTCGGCGTGGTCCATCATCCGCCTGTAATCGCCTGGGCCGGTAAGACCACGCGCCAGTCCGCGCGAGATCGACCACAGTCCACGGGCTCCGATGCCGGCCTGATACGCCATGGCGTGGCTCATCAGGCGGCTGACACGACCATTGCCGTCCGCGAACGGATGAATGTAGTTGAAGCGATGATGCGCCGCTGGAATGGCGATGATCCGCGCCGCCTTGCCCAGGCGTTCGAAGCGATAACGCTCCGCGAAATATTCCATAAAGGCCGCGACACGCTCGCTGGAAGGTGGCTGATGCCGGCCGACCGCAACGTCGTGCTCGTTTCGCGACCGCCAGGTGCCGGGCTCCATCGTGAACTTTGTGCCATTGCCGCAGATCCGAAGCATTTCGGGGGAAGCGTCGCGATAGAATTCGCGATGGAGCCAGAGAATGAAATCGATCGAGGCCGGTTCAGGCAGGCGATTGTCGAGCGCCATGGAATCGATTTCGGACTGCACATGGACGTGGGCGGCCGCCTCGATCTGCAGATTGCGCCGCCCTTCGTCGTTGTCGAAATGACCGCCGATCGCGCGTTCGATATCCCGTGGCCGGGTGTTATGACCTTCGATCAGGTTGCTGTAGTAGGTGTTCATGATCCGCACGAGATCCGCCAGATGGGCCGCGGTCTGCGGATGGAGCGCGTAACCGAGCTTGGCGGTTGCCGCCGAAAGGCTCCGCCACCACGTCCGAGATGGCTTCGGAAATCTCCTCCAGCCTAGCGGGCTCGATGCGTTCGACGGTTTCGGGACGTGGGTTCATGTCGGCCGATTTTATGCCATGCTAAGGCATTAAAAATGAATAATTTTCTTGTTAATGGCGGCCGCTTTGGCCGGTCCTGTGGCCGATTTTGGCGAGAAGCTTGGAAGTCAATTTTGGCCGATCCATAACTTCATATAAGTAATTTAAACAACTGCAGAAAATCTTACCTGATGGCCATTTTGGCCGCTTACTTGGCCGATCCCCGCGAAATCCCGCCGGCTGCCCGCCCGGGGCACCCGGCTCCTGCGGCACATGATGCCGCGCTCCGCGGTGACTGTTAGAGCATGATCCAAAAACGTGGAAACCGGTTTTCACTCGCGACAAAGGCAAAGCGTTTGCGTGGGAAGATCATGCACAAACAAAGAGGGATGACGATGCGAAGAAAAGTCACCCGGCTTTAGCCAGGTGGATTCCAGGTCCAGATCGGCCGCGCCACGCCGACAATATCGCACCTCAACACCGGCCCGAAATATCGCGAGTCGAACGAATGCGGGTGTGGCTGCAGCAGAAAGAACTCGCCCTCGACGAGCCTCAAGCACCCCTCCCAGGCCGGCAGCGGCCGCCCGTCGCGGTCCTTGTCGAGCACCTCGGCGATGACCTTTCCGTTGATGGCAATGGTGCCAATCGGGTCCTTGGCGCGGCAGACTTCGTCACCGCCGATAGCGGCGACCTGTTTCAGCAGCGGCACCGGCACGGGCAAGATTTTGTGCGCGATGATGAACAATTCGATCGCCGGCGGCGGCTTGAATACTGCGAGCTCACCGCGCTTCGGCAATCGTGGCTCCAGATAATAGAAGCCCAAGGGCGCGCTGCCCGAGGCGTTGTAGATCAGAAGCGGTACCGCGGGTGCGGACGACACCAGCATGGCAATGATGCCGGCGCACGTGGTCGAGAGAATACCGACCTGGCGCGGCAATTGGGTGCGATCAATCGGCATTGGAGGTCGACCTCCGCTTGTTGGCCTGCGACCATTCAACGAGATCTTCGATGTGGTAGCGGACGTAGCGTCCGTGCTTGCGGTAGGCGGGCCCTCGCCCCTGCACCCGCATCTTCTCCAGCGTGTTCTTGGTGAGCCTCAGCCAGGCGGCGGCCTCGACGGTATTGAGGAACGGCTTGTCCGGCACCTTTTCTTCATTCTTGGTCATTTCGACGCTCCCTATTCCATACCTCCCTGGGATTGAGGTAGGAGAGGAAGCGTCGTCTGATTGTGAGCGGTTTTGGGAGTGGTGAAGATGAGAGGCGCCCGTTTCGCCATCCCGCGCGAGCCAAGCTCGTCAAGCGGGCGACGATCGGCGTGCGCAAGACCGGCATCCGACAACGGCCAGCCAAGTTCTAAAGTAGCTTCAGTTCTGATTGAATCAGAACCGAAGCCCTCGATTCCTGTTTTGATGCGTGTTCTTCACGCGAGCCGGTACCGACTTCGCTTGAAACGTTCTAATACAGCAGATCGCGATAGCCGCCCTTCATCAACTCGGTTCCCTTGGCGACAAGCCGGCGCGTGCGATCCTTGAGAAACTGACTGGGACCGAGCCATTCCTCGGCAACTTTTTTCTCTCCGAAGATCGTGATCGCGATCTGCCGGTAGGTCTTGCCGTTGAGGCTTTCATCGAGCGCGATCAGCGCGTGATGGAGGCGTTCATCGCCGCTTCCCGCCTGCCTTGGAACCGTTCTCACGTCAGCTTCAGTGAAGCGCTGCAATCGCTTCAAGAGCTCGGTCTGCGCCGCAAGGTCAGCAAGGTCGTGCAGTTCGAAGACCGGCGCAAAGGAGGCGGTCAGGACGGAGAGGCCGTGGATTTCGACGGCGACATAGGCACCGTTTCCCTTGATCAGCACGAGTGGAATGCCGTCCACGTTAATGACGGCCCTGCGTTCGACCTTGAAGCCGGCCAGTGAGAACCGGGCGGCGTCTGCATCTGACCTCGGCTTCCGTGCATCCAGGCGGACGATCCGTTTCAGCGCATGGGCGTGCCAGAACACCGGCACCTTGGGTGCATCCAGCCCCGGGTCGGCAAAGGCGGAGAGACCCCATTTTTCGGCGCGGGGAAAGCGTCGCGGCAGCCGCAAGACCTGCGTGCCGTCCTTCAACGTAATGCAGGGCAGATGTCGCGGAACGGCGCTGCGCCATTCGCCGATGTAGTCGGGATTGCGGCGCAAGAACTCCCAGGCCCAGTCGCTGGCGTCGAAGCCTGTCGCGTCAAGAGACGCGGCGCGGGCGCCTTGGCGCGCTTGATTGCTGGCGTCGTTCAGAACCGCCCCCGGGACGTTGACGTCTTCTCGAGCCGATCGTTTCGATCAAATGGGGCGAGAGGACGGCCCCCGCGAGCAGTTGTCGCGGGGGCCGTTTGGCGTCAGTCCGCCGGGTTCCAGATCAGGGCGAACACGCTGTCGTCATCCTGGCCGGCGGCGCGGCCGAGATTGGCGTAAAGCTTGCGCGGACCGAACTCGGGCGCGGCGAGCGACAGGCTCACATAGTCCCTGCCGCTGTTCTCGCCCCGGCGGATCCAGCCCGCGCCGATCTCGACGCCCTGGGTCACGACGCGGAAGTCGGGATGGGTATCGGCGGTCTTGTCCCGGTTCGGGATGATGTCGATGTCGGCGCGGATGGAGACGGTCCGGAGCTGGCCCTTGTAGCTGCCGTTGTCGTTCTTGGTGACGTATCCGATGGCGGTCATGGTCTTGTCCTCATCTGTTGTTCGCGAGGAGCCGATCCCCTCGCGATGGCGAGACCGTGATGGCGGGCGCAACGCCTTCGAACCCGCATCCACGCGGGGCAGAGCGAATGCGGAGCACCCGACCCGGCAGCTTTTTTGAGAGCGAAGCGGCCGCGAGGAGCCGGAACTGTTCCGGCGGGGAAAAAAGCCGACGGCGAGGGTTTTGAAGAGGCGGGGCGCTTGCCATAGGTCTGTTTGCCACGCGCAGGGAGATCGGACCCGCAGTCAACGGATAAGGACAAGGCCCTGCCCGATCGGGCCGTCGCAGCGCGACATGCGGCGAGCAAGACCAGCACAGGACCGTCTCCATCCGCGCCGACATCGACCTCATCCCGAACCGGACGACAGCGAAAAGCCCTGCCCTGTTTTGCGGAAGAACCCCGCGCGACGTCTGCGCAAGGCCGGTTCGCAGCCGTGAGAACAGCGGCAAGGACGATGTGAGCCTGTCGCCTGCGGCGCCCATGTCGGCCTCCGCACGCGCCCTGCCAATCTGGGGCGCGCTGCATCCGGGTGACGACAGCGTTCGTCCTGATCTGAAATCCTGCGGACTGCCGCCATCAGCCCTGGTGACGACCGCTCGGCGGGGCCATTCCGTCGCCCTGACGCATGATCTTTTCATGCGGGACGACTCCACGCCATTCACGCGGCGCGATGAGGGCCTCCCGATATCAAGCCGGCAAATTCGATGCTATGCTTTCTTCATGCAGGCCGATTCACGGGGCCCGCGCCTTGATGATTTTCTTTGAACGATTGATGGAAGGCCCCATGGCCAAGAAAGCGAAAAAGGCGAAGAAGACCACCGCGAAAAAGCCAAGAAGAAAAAGAAGTAGTTCGTTCGCCGACGGGCCCGACGGCCTGTTCGCGCTACGCGTCGGCGTCCGGTGGAATCCGCTGTGACCACCATCTTGATCGCCTGGTCAAACGGGTCGCGCCGACGGCGGGGACCGACCGACATTCAATATTTGCCGTGAATGTGTCGGCGGTGGAGAGCCGCCGGCTAGACATGATCCGATGAGATGGAATCGGACCATGATCTCATCTCTTTGTTTAAGCATGATCTTCCCACGCAAACGCTTTGCGTTTGTCGCAGGGAAAACCGGTTTCCACTTTTCCGGATCATGCTCCAAAGCGGGGCTGCCCTGTTGATAGGCGCAACCGCGGACTGATATTGTCTGATCTGGTCAGTCGCATTCGGATCGATCTTCAGCCGCCATGCCGTTCTATCGTCCCGAGGAAAACGACCTCGCCTCCGCTGGTGGCGCCGGTTTCTCTCCCGAGGACGTGCCACGCGCCGTCGTCGCCGTCGGCGTCGACATGGTCACCAAGGGCATGGAGATGGCCATTCACGAGCATCGGAAGGCCCAGCTTGTCCTGACCTTGCGGGGCGTCGTCAGGTGCGAAGCCGACCAAAGCGTCTGGATCGTGCCGCCGCGCTGCGCGGTATGGATTCCTGGCAATCTTCCCCACAGCGTGACCCTCGCCGGAAATGTCGAGGTATATCTTCTGTTCGTCGAACCGGATGCGGCCTCGGCGCTGCCCAGGCAATGCTGCACGCTGTCGATCTCGCCATTGCTGGAGCGTTTGCTGCTGCACGTCACCGAGATGCCGGTCCTGTACGACGTCGACGGCGCCGACGGCCGGATCGCCACGGTGCTGCTCGACCAACTGTCTGTAGCGCCCGTCGAGAAGCTGAACTTCCCGATGCCGGTCGACGCCAAGCTGCGCAAGATCGCCGCCGCGATGATGGCCGATCCCTCCGACCGCGCAACGTTAGACGAGTGGGGCCGGCGCATGGCCGTTGCCCCGCGGACCCTGACCCGCGCCCTGAAACGGGAGACCGGCATGAGCTTCGGCCGCTGGCGCCAGCAGCTCCATATCCTCATTGCCCTGCAGCGTTTAGACCAAGGGGCGTCGGTCCAGACCGTGGCGCTCGATCTCGGCTATGAGGGCGCGAGCGCCTTCGTCACCATGTTCCGCAAGGCCCTGGGCAAGCCGCCCGCCCGATATCTGTCGGAACGCCGCATCGCCGCGTGATCTCCGTCGTATCGCGCGAAGCCCCACGCGCGCACTGACCGGAAATCGCAATATATTGTCCCGTTTGCGGAATGCGGTCAGGCGGGCGATCTCCTATCCTGCCTCTGAGCACTGACACCTCTGGCGCGCCGGGGGGCGCATTCTAGAGCATGATCCGGAAACGTGGAAACCGGTTGTCCCTCGCGACCAAGCAAGGCGTTTGCGTGGGAAGATCGTGTGCAAAACAAAGAGATGAGATCATGATCGGATTCCATCCAATCGGATCATGACCGAAGGAGCCCGATACATGGATTCACTCAGCAGCGGCCCGGTGGCGGAGATTCTCCAACGCCTCCATCGGGAAGCCGAAGCGGCCGATGCACCGTTGATGCAAACTTACGCGAGCGAGATGACCAATGCCGAGCAGGCGATCACCCGGGTCATCGAGGCGGAGACCAAGGATCTAACCGGACTGTATCATGGTTTCGCCGGCAATTTCCTCAGCGTCTCCCCGGAATTCGGGCGGTTTCTCTACATGTGCGCCCGCAGCTGCAAGGCCAGGCGCATTGTCGAGTTCGGCTCGTCGATGGGGGTTTCCGCCATCTACATGGCGGCAGCGCTGCGCGACATGGGCGGCGGCCGTCTGATCGGGACCGATCTCGAACCCAGCAAGGCGGAGCGCGCGTGGGCGAACCTCGCTGCCGCCGGGCTGGACGACCTGGTCGAGTTTCGGGTCGGCGATGCGCGCGAAACCCTCAAGCCCGGCGTCGGCGGCGACATCGACATGGTGATGCTCGACGGCGCCTTCATCCTCTATCTTCCCATTCTCAAGCTGCTGGAGCCGCATCTGAAGCCCGGCGCGATCATCATCGGCGAGAACGCGTTCTCGGAAGCCTCAGGCTATATCGACTACGTGCGCGATCCGCAGAACGGTTATCTCTCGCTGCCGCTGCCTGTCGATCCCGGGCGCGGCAACGAATTCACGGTGAAGACGAAGTGATCCGCTCGGGGCTGCGACCTCGACATGTCGGTGAATGGAGCGAATTTTTGATGCAACCCGTTCGCGGGCAAATTTCTACGCCGCCGCTCGCGCCCCCGGGCCGACTCACGCGGACGCTGCTGCGATGGCTGATGCGTCCTGCGCGCGTTGCCGCAGTCGAGACGCTCTCGCCGCAGTTTCGGCTGGCCGAGCTGGAAGGCGAAGCGCTCAGGAACGTCGCCTGGACGGCTGGCCAAAAGGTCCAGGTGGCGATCGGCTCGGGCCTCAGCGCGCGGACCTACACACCGATGTCGTGGGACGCCGGCAACGGCAGGATACGCATGCTCACCTTCGCGCATGGCGACGGTCCCGGCAGCCGATGGGCAAGGGACTTGAGCGCAGGCGACACCTGCCAGTTCTTCGGTCCGCGCCGCTCGCTCGATCTATCGGGCCTTGAATCGCCGGTGGTCCTGTTCGGCGATGAAACCTCGTTCGGCCTGGCGGCGGCGCTCCGCGAGTGCCCGCAGGCCGACGGTGCAATCCATATGCTCGAGGCCTCGGACGTCGCGGAGTCGCGGCCGGTGCTGGAGGCGATCGGCCTCGGCCAAGCGACGTTGATCGAGCGCATCGCCGACGACGCCCATCTCGCCGCGGCCGAAGCCGAGATGTTGCGCCTTGCCGCACGCGGCGCGCATTTCGTTCTTGCCGGCAAGGCATCGTCGATCCAGCGCGTAAGCCGGGCCCTGAAAGCAGCCGGCGTCGCATCATCGCGGGTGAAGACCAAGGCCTATTGGGCGCAGGGCAAGACCGGGTTGGACTAGATCATGATCCGATTGGACGGAAGCGGATCATGATCTCATCTCCTTGTTTGAGCATGACCTTTTCGGAAAACCGGTTTCCACTTTCCGGATCATCCTCTAGCCATCCTGTGCCAGTGGAGCGCCGTGCGCTCCGGCTGTTGAATTTGCCTGCGTTGGTGATCCAGGCCCGACGCGGATGGAAACGGTGCTTCCGTGAGCTCTGGAGCATTTTCGGTTGTGATTGAATCAGAACCGAAGCTCTCGCTTCCTGTTTTGACGCGTTTTCTGCGCAGATAGGTCTACGCAATCTGCGTAAACGTGATTGCCATGCGAACCGGTGTCCACCTCGCTTGAAAACGCTCTAGCGCAGCCCGTGCATGATGGACGTCGTCAGCAGCACGGCGGTCGACGCCAGCGCCGACAGGCCGACGATGGCCTGAGCGAGGCAGATGCGCCTGAGCGTTGTTGCTTGCGGGTCCGGAAACCCCCTGAACGGGCTCGCCATCTCAGGCTCCATGATGCGGTGCACGCGCTTGCTTTTTGCGAGCTATAGAGCGAGTCGCCCGATCGCGATCCACTAAATTTGCAGCCTGCCAGGTTGACTCGTCCGCGACTCGGCAACGGAAAATTCGGCTCCGGATCAGGCCGCCGCGCCCGAATCGGGCAGCACAAGCTCAAGTAAACAAAGCATTAATGGCTTTGCATGCGCCGGCACTTTTCCGTGTCGTGTCCGGGATCAAATGGCTGATCGGAAACGCATGCATCGCGGCGCGGAGCTTTCGGCACAAGGGCGTTCCTCGCCATGCAGATGATCGCGGATGATCGTGTTCAGCGTGTTGGCGGGCTCGACAGATTTGCACCCGCATCGGGCGGCGCCGCATCATCTGCCTCTTTCATCACGCCACCGAACGAGGTCGACGCGCTGATGATCGTCATGGGCATCTTCCTGGTGGCCGCCGTGCTCTGGTTCGGACATTGACCGGCGCCCTGATGAGCTCGCTGAGGGCAATGTTGCGCAGTCGAGGTTCGCTCTCCCTTTGTGGTGCGGGTGGGCCCAGTTGGTTGCGTGCGGCCGTGTCGACGAGGTCCGAGGTCGAGAGGCTTTGTGATCGGCGAGATGGCCTGTGGTCGCGCCGGCGGCTCCAGCCGCAGGCCGCAGCCAGAGGCGGGGAATTCCCGGCGGGCATCAGCTCGCCGGCTTGCGTGATTTGGCTTTGGGCTTGCGCCGGTCTCGCCGATAGACCCATCACGACGCGTCATCACCTTGGGCTGCTTGCGCGGCGGAGCCGCCCGCGCCGAACGCCAGCAGGAAGTCGGCGGCTTTGGAGGCTTTGCTCGCGGCGCGGAAGACGGCGCGGCTGTCCTCGCGAAGGACGTTCAGCCAGGCGCCGAGATAGTCGGCATGCCGCACGGTCGGCTTGATCGACAGCGCAGCGCAGACGAAGGCAGCCGTCAGTTCTGCGACCAGCTCTTCATTGGCATAGAGCCTTGACCCGAACGCGCCGGACAGATCACGGTTGAGGCGGCTGGCATGGCCGGTCCAATGGCCGAGCTCATGAAACAGCGTCCGGTAATAGTTGATCTGCTCGAAGAAGGCGGGCTGCGGTGGAATCTGGACGCTGTCGTTCGCGCGATCGTAGAAGGCTTTGGCGCCGCCGATGTGGATCGTGGCGCGGGTTGCCGCGGCCAGCGCCTCGGCCTGCGGCACGATCTCGCGATCCGGCAGCGCGGGTGTGTGCGCAAAGCAGTGGTCTGGCAGGCCGTCGCATTGGTCGACGTTGAAAACCGTATAGCGGCGCAGGAACGGAACGGCGGCCTGTTCCTCGTCCGCTTCCGTGCTCTCGGAGCTTGCCTGCTCGGCCGCTCGCCGGTCCCGCTTCGGAACAAAACGGTCGGCGTAGCAAACGGTGACGCCGTGCTGGCCTTTGCGGACGCTTCCGCCGAGGGTTGTTGCCTGGCGAAAGGTGAGCCAGCGCTGGCAGGTAAAGCCGGCTTCGAACAGCCTGCCCCACAGGATCAGGATATTGATGCCGGAGTACGTCGTGCCTGTCGCGGCGTTTTGCGGCAGCGCGAACCCCTGGCTGCCGCCACCGGTGCCCCACGGCCGCGCCCATGGGAAGACGCCCGCCTCAAGCTCGGCGATGATCCGAGAGGTGATTTCTTGATAGAGGCTTTGTTTCGTCGTTGTGGCACGGCGTTGCGCTGACGTTTTGGACATGACGATCTCCGCTCGCTCCTCTTCCACGCCCGGCCCCCCGGAAGGCGGGGTGGGCGGCGAAGAGCGACCGGACAGCCCCGAACAGCAGAGGCAGGCAGCACCGGAACGGCCGGAGCGGATGCGGAGGACCGCGGCCAACGCAAATGATCGTCATGAGCGGCTTTGGCGGGGCGTGGTTGCGGCCTGCCGGTTCGGGGCTATACGGGAGCGCCGCCCACCCCGCCGCCGCGGGCCAGATCAAAATGTGCCGGCCGCCGGCGGCCGGCTCCATCAGGTCTGCTTGTTCGCCGTGGCCGGCGCATCCACGACGCGCTTGACCATCCGATTGGACGGAATCGGATCGATCCGATCTGTTTGTTTGAGGTGACCTTCCGATGCAAACGCTTTGCGTTTGTCGCGATGGAAGACCGGTTTCCACTTCTCAGGATTGTGCTTTTGACACCCTTTTTTCACAAAGGCGCGTGCGGCCAATGAGGATCGCAGTGCGGCGGCTGCGCCAGGGATTGAAGCCGAAGGCCGAGACCGCAAGACGGGCTCGGTTCACGAGAGCCCGGCCCGCAAGCGGGAGCTTGCGGGAGGCGCCTGCTATGAAAGCAAGCCTTGAATTTTTCGGCTCACGGCCGGATTGTCCAGCGACACCGCCCATTCCAACAAGGCCTGCCGGATTGTGGTCGCGACGATGCCATGGTGGGCGAGCCGATCGAGAACCAGCGCACGGTCGGCTTCCAGGCGCGCCACCGCCAGGTCTGCGAGCAGCCGGATATCGTAACCCTGTCGTGCCCCCTCCAGTGCCGCAATGAGGACCTCTTCCTCCAGAAATCCTCCGCCCAGGAAAATGACACTGACATCGGCGCGGGCAAGACGCTCTGCAAATCGATGATCTCGCCACAAGGTCAGAGCGTCCAGATCAACATGCTCAAGTGAAGCGGTGATCTGATCCGGAAGCGCGTCCCGTTCATACGCGCCGACCGCGAACTGAGGCACGGCAAAGAACTCGTGACAGACCGGAAGCAGGAACAGACTTCCGCTGCGCAGCGCGGCAAGCGCATCCGTTCTGCCACGCGTCGGGTTCAACAGAACAATGCAGCTATGGTGAGGATCGGCCAACATCGGTTCATCCTGTTTGAGCCGTGAACTCGAGACTGACCAGGCCGGCCGTCGCCCCTGCACCGGGAAGCACAACAACGGCACCGTCAAGACCGGCGTGATGGTACATCGCCTCAAGCACTCGATCGGAATCGTGCAGCAGTCCGGCCAGCGCGGTGGTTTGACCAAGTACCTGCGGCGGAGCCAATCTTTCAAGCGGCCACCCGGCGCGCCTGAGGATGCGCTCCATCCTGGTGTCAGTGACGGTTACGATTGACCGAGCGCCCCTTGCTCGCATGGTCTCCAACATCGCAGCGAACAGGACGAAGGTCGCTCGATTGACACCCGCATGGCCGATCTGAGGCGCACGCTCGGTGTCGACGCAGAATCTCGAGCTCTCCAGGACGTGCTCGCTTCGTGGTGCGTCCTTGCAACCGAGCAAGACCGCAAAGGTATCCGACAGCATGTTCGGGCCGGTGGTGGGCAGAAGCCGCACACAGCCCAAGACCGTCCCCTGCTCCGAGATAGCCAGAAGATACGTCGGATCCAGGGTGTCATATATGTCGATTTCAAAATCTCCCGACACGGAGACGGTCCAGCCAAGACGATCCTTGAAGACGCGGCGGCGCAGCCGAAACATCTCGGCAAGCAAATGGAGATGCTGTCCGGCCTGACGATGATCGAGAACAATGACGCGCATGGCGAGCTCCCTTTAAGCGAGAGCGCAGCAGAGCAGAACGCGCGCCGTCGAGCGCCTGTGCTATTTGACAGGTCACCTGCCAAGGTCAGGAAGCTTGAGCAACCGTTAGCAAGCAAGCAGAAGCGTTTCCAGACGAAGTGAATACGCTTTTTTTGAGCTGAGCCGTATCCGGAAAGGTCGGCGCCCGCGGCGCTAGGACAGAAGGCCGCGACGGAGCGCCAGCGCGACACAATGCGCAATCGATACCGCGCCGAGCTTGCGCCGGGCGTTCTCCACGTGAAACGCGATGGTGCGAGGCGTAACGCCAACCAGGACTGCGGTCTCGGCCAACGTCTTGCCGCGCGCGGCCCATGACAGACACTGCCGCTCCCGCTGGCTGAGAATGGCCTCACCGCTGCCGGCGTCGTCTGTTGCGACTGGCGGCTTGGAAACATGGGTGTGGAAGTAGAGGCCGATCAGTTGCAGGATGTCGCCTGAGCTAGCGAGCAACCGGTCGAGCTGCAAGTTAGGATCGTCGGTTGCCAAGGTGAATGCGGCGGTTCGCCCGAAACCGCTTCTGATCGGGATGGTGATGCCGGACTTGATGCCGAAGGTCGCGGCCTCGACGAAGAACCGTCGCTGCTCGTTGCTGCGCAGGCGGATTGGTCCCTGCGTGGTCCAGCCGAACAGGCTGTGTTCATGGCGGGCGCGGTGAATGACCGGATCAAGGCGCTGATAGTTCAGACGGAAGTAACGGTCGGTCCAGGATCTCGGATAAGAGGAGATCAACTTCGGCGCGTTCTCGGTCATGCTCAAATACGCAAACCATCGAAAGCCGAGGCCGTGCGCCGACCGTGCTGCCAACCGTTCGAATTCGCGATCATCCCTCGCCGTTTGCAGGGAGTCGATAAACTCTTGAAACAGGTGTTCGGGCCGGCTCATGTTTGAATCCACCGTCCAGAACGGTGTTCCTTGCTTTCACGCCCTCCTTTCGCCAGGGCGGGGTTCGAGCGAAAATCAGGACAGTAGCTTTGTCGATCCTCTGGCGCCTTGAAGCGCGCTAATTGACGTTGAAGTTCACCGGCACGGTGATCGTCCGGCTGACGCCCGGCGGTGGCGCCGGAACGGGCGAGGCCCGGTGCACCAGCGCCACCACCTCCTGATCGAGTTCTGCGAATCCGGACGATCGCACCAGGCTTGCCGACAGCACCTTGCCGGCGCCGTCGATCGTGAAGCGCACATAGGCGATCCCGCGCGCGCCGCGCTCTCTTGCGTCCGACGGATAGCGCTTGCGGCGCTCAAGATGAGCCATCAGCAGCGACTGCCAATTGGCGGGCGACATTGACGACAGTCCCGAGGCGGTCTGCGCGGCGGCAATGCGGTCCGATTGCCGAGCCTCCACGTGCGCCTGCCAGGCGACCTTCGATTCGGCAGCGGCTTGCTGCTTGCGAAGAGGCGGCTTGTTCTCCTTCGGTTTTTGCTTCTTGGTTTCCTGCTTCGGCTTCGGCTTCGGCTGCTCCGTCGGAAGCTGGACCTCCGCTTTATCCAGCACGACGGTCTTCTCCTTGATCTCCTGGTGTTCGGCCGGCTGGACCGGCCTGGTGGCCGGTTCGGCCGTCTGCTCAGGCGGCCGTTCTTCGCCTCTCTGCTCCTTCCGCCGCACGCTTTCTTCTGCCAATTTCTGGTCCGGCGTGATCTCGTTCCGCGCAGCCTGGATTGCTTCCGGCGCGGCCGCGAGCTCGATCATGATCGCGGCCGGCGGTGAATTGTCTGCAGCCACGACCACCTTCCCGCGCAGCAGCCAGGCCACGGCTCCGGCATGGACGCCGACCGTAACGAGGCCCGCAGCCAGCCACAGCAGGGCTTCGCTCACCTTGGCCCGGCGCGTGATCGAGCCATTGAAGTCGTTCATGGCGCAGCCACCGCAGGTGATGGGCGGGCCTCATCGGGTTCGCTCTTGCTTGCTGACGCCGCTTCGAGGCCGACCAGCGCGACCTTCAGATAGCTCGCCTCGCGCAGCAGGTTCATCACCTCCATGAGATGTTGATAGTCGACGGTCCTGCCAGCGCGCAGGAAGACGCGCGCATCCTTGTTGCCTCCAGTGAACGATTCGATCGCCGCTTGCAGTCTCTCCCGTGGCACCGGGTCGTTGCCGAGATTGAGCGTGAGGTCCTGCTTCAACGTCAGGTAAACCGGCTTGTCGGGAGGCGGCGCCGGCGGCGCGGTCGAGGCCGGCAGATCGACATGAACATCGACGGTCGCGAGCGGCGCCGCGACCATGAAGATGATCAAGAGCACCAGCATCACGTCGATGAACGGCGTGACGTTGATCTCATGGTTGTCCTCGAGATCGTCCTTGAAGCGATCGCGGATGCCGCCGGCCATAACGCCTACTCCGCGGCCACGGCGGAGGTCGAAGGCTGGCGGGGGCCGGGCATCCTGCGCAAGTCCAGATCGAGGCTGACGAGCCGTTCGACCTCGGCGGCCGCATCGGCGAGACCCTGCCGATAGCCGGTGACCGCGCGCGCGAACACATTATAGATGACCACCGCCGGAACAGCGGCGACGAGACCGACGGCGGTCGTGAGCAGCGCCTCGGCGATGCCGGGCGCCACCACCGCGAGATTGGTGGTCTGCGTCTGCGAGATGCCGATGAAGGCGTTCATGATCCCCCATACCGTGCCGAACAGGCCGACGAAGGGCGCGGTTGCACCAATGGTGGCGACCAGCCCGGTGCCGCGGGTCAGCCGGCGGCCAGCCTGGGCCTCGATGCGGGCGAGACGCGACGCGACGCGCTCCTTCACGCCGGCGTCCCCGGCGTGAAGGAGGATCCGGGACGACCGACGCAGTTCCTCGCCGGCGGACCGCACCATGAACACGGTGGGCCCACCCCGGTTTGCAAGAACGCGATCAGCGTCTGCAAGGCTCTCCGATGACGCAATGACCTGAGTTGTCCGCGTCGCTCTAGCGCGGGCACAGACAACCTCGACAGTCTTGGCGAGAGCCACAGTCCAGGTCGCGAGCGAGGCGAAGGCAAGGCCGATCATCACCGCCTTCACCACCCAGTCGGCCGCCATGAACATGCCCCAGGGCGACAAATCATGCGGCAGGCCGGCCCGGCGCTCCGAATCCGGGCCACGTGATGCCACGGAACGGTCGCTTGGCGTGGTCTCGGCGGGAGACGGCTTGACCGTCTTCATCGACTCTGCCGACGGCGCAGCAATGCTAGTGTCGGGCGGCGCGGCCGGCTGTTGGGCGATCCCGCAGGACATTGCCATGGTCAACACGACGAGCAGCAGCAACGGCGTGATCGTCCATTCTCGCCTCGGCAATCGTATCATGCCACGTCCTTCCAATCGTCCATCAATCGATGCCCGTAACGCGGGTCGTTGGCCCATTCGCATCCTCGCCGCCATCGCGCTTTTGGTTGTGCGCCATCGACCCGCTCACGAGGCGATGCGCGCCACCGGTCGGCTCCGCACTGAAACGATCCGTCCCCGTTGGCTGGCAATCCGCCCATTCTCGTCAGGACGAAAGCTCCGGAGGATGCGTCTGTCGAACAGCGCAACGATGGCCCGCATGGTCCGACGACATTGTCCTTCGGATAGAAATGCGAAGACCGTGCAAGTGTTCACGAACATCAAGAACAAGGCGCTGAACACCAGTTCAGAAAGTGTTGTCGTCATGACTCACCCCAGCGCTTCGTTGCGGCTTTTAGGCGTTTGGCGCGGCGCGTTGCAGGAGGCTTTTCGATTTCGATCGTGGCCATCCTTGCTATTCTTCCCTGAAGGCACGGTTGATCTGATCCGAAAGCGGTTTCACAAGATAGGAAAGCGCGGTGCGTTCGCCGGTCTGGATGAAGGCCTCGGCGGGCATTCCCGGAACGAGCTTCCGTTCGCCAATACGAGCGAACTGTTCCGGCGGAACGGCGATCCTGATGACATAGAAGGATGTGCCCGTACGTTGGTCCTGCGTGAGGTCCGCAGCGACACGGCTCACTGTCCCGTCGAGCTCCGGCGTCGTGCGCAGGTTGAAGGCGGTCAGGCGCAGGACTACATCCTGCCCGAGATGGACGTCGTGGATGTCCTTTGGCGAGATATGCGCCTCCAGCGTCAGGCGGTCTTCGTCGGGAACGATCTCCATCACTGTTTCGCGTGGAGCGATGACCCCGCCGACAGTGTGAACCGACAGGTTGTGCACCCAGCCATCCTGGGGCGAGATCATGTCGATGCGCCGCAACTGATCCTCAGCGGCAATCCTGCGTTCGGAAAATTCACCAATCTGCGCCTGCGTATCGCGCAGGTCGCCGGTGACCTCGGTCTTCAAGTCTTGATCGACCTGCAAACTCTGCAATCTTGCTTCGGCGATACTGCCCGCCGCCTGCGCCTGCCCCGCGACGACCTGGCCGCGATAAGCGTCGAGTGTCGCCTTGTCACGTTCCAGTTCATTAAGCCGCTGGACGGACGTGACGCCTTTTGCCAGCAGGTCGCGCAGATCCACCAACTCCCGCTCGCGAACTCGTATTCCATGCTCAAATGCTTCCTGCTGGTCTTTCAGACCGGAAATTTGGTGCTCGTATTCCTTGATACGCTCCCCAAGCTGGGCCTTCTTGCTAATCCGCGTGTCGTGCCGTGACCGAAACAGATTCTGTTCGCTCTGCATCGCGCGCGCCACTTCGCGGTCGTTCGCATGCTCCGTGAGAAGGGGCGGAAACGTGATCGTGTCCTTGTCGTCGCGCTCGGCCTCAAGCCGAGCCTCGCGGGCGGCCAGTTCGTTGAGGCGCTTGCTGACGATGGCTAGGTTTGCACGAACCTGGGTGGCGTCGAGGCGGATCAGCACATCGCCTGCTTTGACCAGCTGACTCTCGCGAACCAACAATTCGCCGACCACACCACCGGTCGGATGTTGGACCATTTTCACATAGGAGTCGACGACGAAGGTGCCGTCGGCGACTACGGCGCCAGCCAATTCTGTCGCCGCCGACCATCCGCCGATGCAAGCGGTGAATGCAAGCACAGCGAAAACGCCGAAAATGAGGTGGTGCCGGATGGAGCGGACCACGGCGACAGCATCAGCGTTAGACATCGCCTTCCTCTGTTGGGACCGGAGACGTGTCGTCGGGCGCCGCTACGACTCGAAGCGGTCCGAGCGAATGTGTCCCCCTCTGATCAGCGGGTGAGCTTTTCAACCCAGGCTGGACAGAAGTCGGCCTCATCATCCGCGGCAGGATCTCATCGCGCGGGCCGAAAGCTCTTGCGCGACCGTTTTCCATCATCAGAATAAGATCGACAATGCCGAGCACACTCGGCCGGTGTGCGACGACGATTGCTATTCCTTTGCGCGCACGCACGGCGGCGATCGCCTGAATGACAGTGCCCTCTCCTTCGGTGTCGAGATTGGAATTTGGCTCATCGAGAACGACGAGGAACGGATCGCCATAAAGCGCCCGTGCGAGACCAATGCGTTGACGCTGTCCCGCAGAAAGGGCCGATCCCCCCTCGCCGATTGGCGTGTCATATCCGTTGTCGAAACGAAGAATGAGGTCATGGACGCCAGCCGCCTTCGCCGCCTTCACGACATGGTCGGGATCCGCAGAGGGATCGAGACGCGCGATGTTCTCGGCGATTGTCCCGTCGAACAGCTCGACATCCTGCGGCAGGTAGCCGATGTGGCGGCCAAGACTTTCGTTGTCCCATTGCTCGAGCGAGGCGCCGTCAAGGCGCACCGTGCCATGGGCGGGATGCCAGACCCCGACGAGAACGCGGGTCAGGGTCGATTTGCCACTGCCGCTGGGACCGATGATACCGAGCGCGCTGCCGGCGTGAATACCGAAATTGACCTCGACGACCGTTGGTTTTCTATGGCCCGGCGCCACGATGCCGACCCTCTCAGCGGTGAGATTCGCCTTCGGCTTCGGCAGCGGGGTCATGTTTGCTTGAGGCGCGACGAACGACAAGAGATCCCGCAGGCGCGCCCAACTCTGCCGAGCGATCAAAAGGGACCGCCACGTGGCGACCGCGAGATCGACAGGCGCGAGGGCGCGCCCCAAGATGACGGAACTGGCGACCATGACGCCGCCCGTGGCACTTTGTTGAGTGACGAGATACCCACCGACGCCAAGAACCGCCGATTGCAACATGATCCGAAACACGCGCGCGGTGCCGCCGAGCGCGTTGCCAACGTCTCCCGCCCTTCTGTTCGCGGCCAGATACTTCCTGTTGACCGCGATCCATCGGTCTGCACTTCGTTCACCGAGCCCTAATGCACGGATTACCTCCGCATTGCGGCGCGACCCGTCCAGGATCGCGTTGCGTTCCATGCCGTATTTGATTGTCTCCCGGACCGGAGCCGACGACAACTTGTGGGTGAGGATGGTCAGGGCCGTCAGAATGGCGGCCCCCGCCAGCGCGGTGAGGCCGATCCATACGTGGAGGCCGAAGCAGATGGCTAGATAGAGCGGCGCCCATGGCAGATCGAAAAAGGCGGCCGGCCCCTGGCCGGACAGAAAGCTGCGAATGTTGTCGAGGTCGCGCAGGGCCTGGAGACCATCACCCGGCGCGCGTGTCTGCAAAGCAAGCCGCACAACTGCCTCATGGACACGGCGGGAAAGCTCATGATCGAAAAATTCACCGGCGCGCAGCAGCACGCGCGACCGAATGATTTCGAGAAGCAATTGAAAACCATAGGCGATCATCGCCAGCACGGAGAACCCCAGCAGGGTTGGAATGCTGCGGCTTGCCAGCACGCGGTCGTAAACCTGGAGCATGAAAAGCGGTGCGGTCAGGCCGAGGATGTTGATGACCCCGCTGACCAGCGCCAGCGCGACGGCGCCTTGTTTGAAACGGGAAACCGCCGCCGCAGCCAACGGCTGCGGCGGTGTCCGCTTCATTGTTCGTGGCGCTCGTGGTGCCATCAGACGAAGGCGAAGTCGGACGCGGACAGGCTCGAGACGCCGTCGACCGTGACCGTGCTGTGCAGGCTCGCGTTGGTCGGATCGGTGTAGGTGATGGTGTTACCTGCGACGTTCACATGGCTGTCGCTGATGAACTGGCTGTAGTCGGACCAGCCATAGTTCTTGAAATCGATGAGATCGTTGCCCTGAACGAAGTCAGTGATCGTGTCGTTTCCGAAACCGTGGCTGGAATCGTAGAGGCTATGATCCCACTTGAACGTGTCGAAGTCCGAGCTTCCACCGTTTCCGGAGAGCGCGTCGTTTCCATAGAAGCTGTACAGGTAGTCGTCGCCGGAGGTGCCGTTCTGGGTGGTGCCCGTCTCGCCGAGATAATCGACTAGCCCGGCAAAGGGCTGACCGAACTCGGTTTGGCCATAAACACTGCCGCCATGGGAGAGCACGTAGATTGCCTGATTGAAGGTCGTATCCGGGCTCGTGCCGCCGGAGCCGCCGAGTTCGATCGAAAGTTCGGGCGTGGTCAATCCGAAACCAGAACTGCTGCTGCCAGTAAGACCGTGGCCAAAGTCGAGTTCGGTGATGGTGCCGCTGAATCCGCCGGGAGGCGAGTAGGTGAATCCCGAGCCATGCAGGATCACTCCCGAGTCGCCCGAAACCCCGCTATTGCCCGCCGCCCATTCCGAGTAGGGTGAGGAGGTCGGATAGAAAGCACCGTTGTCATTGTAGTTGAAGTCGTTTTCCCAGGCACCGGTAAGATATCCCAAAAGATCGCTGCTGGCCGATGTAAGGTTGATGGTGGAAGTCATCTTTACCTCTTCTCTTGCTCAAACGTTCGTCTTGCTGACGAACCTCGGACCCCACGTCGAGAGGTGGGGAAACTTGGACTCTAGCGATGCAGTCGCCGTCCGGGCCGGCGCGGAATAGGCATCCGCCTCGGACTTGTCGTAACGCGCGTCGATCTCGCGGTGAAAGTGCCGCCCCCCTTGAATTAGAAGCGATAGTTCACGCCGATCTTGATCGCATGAAAATCAAGATCGTTTTCCGCCCTGCGACCGTTCGTCGTCTGGGACGAGCCAGGAACTGTGACTGTCTGGGTGCGATAGAGGCGACATCCGCCGCCGCGGGACGGAGGAAAGTAAACAGCGCAGATTTGGGTCTGTACCGCGTACGGCAGCGTCACGCCGGCGGTCGCATTCGGGAAGAGAAACTCCCTATCTCCGAAATGATCGTAAGAATACTCTCCTCTAAGAGACCAGTTATTGGTCAGCGCATATTCGAATCCCCCGCCGAACGTCCATCCGCTACGTGTCACTGAGGCCTCTTCGCGAAAGTTGAGTTGAGTGCTAGGCACGCTTCCACTGACGGCCCGATACTGACTGCGAACTTCGCTTTCGTTCAGGAACGTCAGACCGCCCATCGCATAAACAAGCACGCGATCGAAAGCGTAGCCGACGCGGGCGCGCAGCGACGCCGTCCAGTCGAACTGGTAGTCGGTCTTGGCCTGCAGGAAGCTGCCTGTCGTGAGCTTGGGGGCTTCCGTTGCAATGGCGTCCTGCGTCTTCCGGAACTTGGTCCAGGAATAATCTCCCTCGATACCGATCACCACGCGGTTCGAGAACTGATAATTGAACCCGCCCTGCAAGCCTCTCGTCAGATCGCGGAAGCTCAAGTCAGCCGACTCCGTCGCCGGGATAGCTCCGGGCGTTCCATCGCGGGCCGTCGTGACTCCCTTGGTGCGGGCCAGGCCGTAACCGAGGTGGCCGCCGAGATAAAGACCGGTCCAGTCGCTCCCCGGAGCGCCGTCCGAGGCATTTCCGAGTCTCGCGTTAGGAAGATGACGAACGAGAGGCGTCGTTTCGTTCAGCGTCGTCGTATAGCTGATCCGGGCGGTTCGGCCGGGCGATGGGACGGCGATCGAGGTGAGCGCGCCGAAATAATATTGGTCCGTTAGATTCTCGATGCTGAAATTGATCGTCGAGTCGTCATCGATCTTGTAGATGCCGAACAGGTCATACACCTGATATGAGGGCCAAGTGAATGTATCGCCGCTGGTTGGCGGCCAGACGCTGCCCGAGCGTGCCGATGAGAACTGGACCCGTCCGCCCAACGTCAGCTTCTGATCGAACAACCGGATGCCGGCCGTCACGCTGCCGGCATAATTCGGCGGGACATAATTCGCAGCGTAATCGTTTTTCAGTGCGCCCGTCGGGCTCGCCAAATCAAACTGTGACGTCGGCGGTGCGCAGCTTCCTGCTGTCTCGCAATATTCAATCTTGGTGTATTTGGTGAAGGCGCCCTCGAGGAAAAACGCGCCCGAGTCATAGTTTCCGGACATTTCGAAGCCGCGGAAGTTGGCGCCGTTGATATTGTACCATACGTATTTATGGTCCGCAGCCGACCCGGTTGATCCGCTGCCGGTCTGGTAGCGGACGATATAGTCATCATAGTGATTGTCGAAATAGGCGAGCTTGACGCGAAGCTTGTCGCCGGATTGGAGAACGTTGTTACGCAGGATATTCAGGCCGGCTTCGTAATCCTTGGCGATCTCGGGCTGCAAATCCGGATTATTCCAGAGCAGTCCCTGATAATGCCAGTGCGTTTCACGGAGGCTCGGAGGGCGGTAGCCTTCCTTGTACTGGCCGTAGAACTGGATTCCCTCCATGGGCGATATAACGACAGCGGCATTGGGACTAACACGCCCGCCTGACCGATCAGGAAACTTGGTGAGGTATCCTTCGCCGCTGGAATTGTAATGGTCATAGCGCAGCCCTGCGGAGAGCGTCAGCCGGTCGATCGGCCTGAGGCTTGCGTTGCTGAATGTCCCCGTCATCAGTCGCACGCCCGAAGGGCCGTAGGCTTCCCAGCCCTCCGACCCCGACACCGAACTCGGAAACTGCTCGGCCGTAGCGCGCTCACGCGTGAATTCAACGCCGTTGTCCCAGGTGAGCTGACCGAGCGGCGTGGTGAACACGGAGGTGTTGCCGACATCTCCGCCGAGCGTAGTGTCGCCGTAGGGACCAGGAAGCACGCCATGGCGTTGCGACGCAAGATCGGTCAGCCAGAGGTTGGCCCGCATTTTCACATACGGACTGTCCGACGGCTCATACTTATATTTGGCCGTGTAAGTATCGACACGGGTCTCGGACAGCGGGAATTGTCCGTAGGGTAAAATTCCCGACACTATCGCAGCCTGATAGCTCAGCTCATCAATCTCACCGTAATGGGAGTTGTAGGAGAGATAGTCGAGTTCAAGCGACTGGCCGTCGCCCCACTTCACCTTTCCTTTTGCAAGAAACGAATCCGTGTTTTCGGAGGTGTTGAAGACCTCCTGGCCAGGCTTTACGAGCGAATTGGCATTTGCGGTCGTCGTAACCGCGTTTGCAGGACGGAATGTGATTCCATCAGGGACTTTTGTTCCGGCGAAGTAGTTACCTTGCACGTGCTTGGAATAGGCGACAATGAATTCGTAGTTCTCCTTGATCGCGGCGACGGCCGCACTGCCCGAATATGTGTCGCCGTTGAAAAAGGATGGCCGGCCATTGGCTGCCGTGTTGACAGCATTGTTCGACAGGAAACTTGGCGACTGCTCCGCTACCCCGTTGGTGACGAGGCTGCCTTTGACGCGCGTACCAAATGTCTGGCCGTCCTTGACGATGTCGCCTGCTTCGAGGGTGCGGAAATTGACGTTGCCACCGATGCTCCCAACACCCACTCCGCTGCCCGGTCCCTTGGAAATGTCGACACCGCCGATCAGATCGGGATCGACATAGGTCTCGTCGCGGTTTCCGATATAGCCCCGATAGGAGCTCGTGTTCTGGCGCGCACCGTCAATCGTCGTGCCCACGCGGCCCATGCCTTGCAGGCCCCGGATATTGGGATTGATCGACGTGCCGACATGATTGCCCGCCGAGATTACGCCGGGCGTATCGATGAACACGTCGCCGGCCGACGCCGGCGGCAGGCGATCGAGTTGCTCGCGCGAGACGTGCGAAACCGATCCGGGGGTCTCATAGGGCGTATCGCCGTTCGTCGTAGAACGATTGGCGGTCACATTGATGGGATCGAGAACAAGAGAACCGTCGGCCGCCGGCCGGCCGGCAGCGTCTGATGCGTCGGCTGAGGGTCGCCCGCCAACGACGGCCGTTCCTTGCGAGGTGATGCGGTAGCTCACGCCGGTTCCGCGCAGAAGCCGCTCGAGCGCCTGCTGCGGCGTGAAGCTACCGACAACGGAGTTGGATCGCACACCCTGCGACGCTTCGGAGGGAAATGCGACCTGAAGTCCGGACTGGCGGCCGAACTGGCTGAGCGCGTTCGTCAGCGGCTGAGCCGGAATGTTGAACTGACGCGCCGGAGCGGTCGTATCTTGCGTTTGCACGATCTGAGCGAAAGCAAGGTGCGCGTATAATACCGGCCCGGCAGACAGCGCGCAGACGCCAGCACTCCGGAGCAATCGGATAGTCGCGCGCTTCGACCTACTTTGTGTTACCGATCCAATTCTATTTGTTACGCCCCCAGTATGCACCAACTCGCTCGTCTTCACTTGTCATTGCGCAGCCACTCCGTAGGCATGCACTTCCGACCGCAAAGACGTACAGCTGCCGCAAGATTCTCACGGTAGCGCTCGTTTTGGAGGAATTATAAGATTTGCGAGCGAAGCAATTACAGACGCGACACGATCCGCACGAACGGGCTCAGGGCCCGGACTTTGCCGCCGAAGGGCTCGACGAGCCCAGCGAGCGCGCGGTCAGGATCGCGCAGATCGAACAGCCCGCTCACCTTGCGGCCCGCAAGGCTTCTGTCGGGAAGCAAAATCGAGGCCGAGAAATAGCGCTGGATCAATTCGATGGCCGATTCCACGGTGACGTTGGACAGAATGACCTTTCCTTCACGCCAGGTTCCGATTTCCTCAAGGGATACCGGCTCGATGCTTACATTACCTGTCATGTGATCGACGACGAACATTTGGCCAGGCTTGAGAACGGCAGATGGTTCGTCCTTCGCGGCGGGCGTGGCTTCGATGGAGCCGCGCAGCAGCGCAACTTTCGTGCTTGTCGATGAGGCCTGGATATTGAAGGCGGTGCCATGCACCTTGATTTCGACGCCCCGCGCATCGACGAGGAACGGCCGCCTGGTATCGGGTGCGACGTCGAAGAAGACCTCTCCTGCCAGCAGCGTAACGCGGCGCTCTGTCGTTCCGATATCGGCCTTGATCGCACTGCCTCCGCCGAGCTCGACGACGGAGCCATCGGCCATCCGAATATGTTCGGTGTGGCCGGCGGCGGTACGATAGTCGGCGTGGATGGCAATGAGGATTGCTGGAGCTGCAATCCACAGCACGCATGCCGCGACAACCGCGGCGACAACAATCTCGCTTGGTCGACGATATGATCTGCGCACCGTCCCGGAGCGTGGAGAAAAGCCGGGTGCGGAGGTGTGCGCCACGTGCAATTTCAAGCGCGGATCGACGTCTTCCCAAACCTTCTGATCGTAGGCGGGTTTGACCGCGCCGAGCACGGTCCATGTCTTGTTGGCGCGCTCCCACGCGCGCCGGTTCTGCTCGCAAGCCGCAAGCCAGGCTTTGAATTCATCGAATACTGCGGAGCCCTGGGACGCGTCTTCCAATCGTAGAATCCAGCCTGTCGCCTCCTCGAGCAGCTGATGCTCCGTATCGTGTTTCGCAGCCAACGTTCCAATGTTCCCTGTCGCGGTGCTGTGTCGCCGTCTACCAATGAACAAGACAAAGCCGTCAACCCGAACGAAGTCGCTGGCTTCACATGTTTCTTTACAAGACTATTCGCGGCCGTCCGAGTCCTGTTCGAGCCGAATCGTGACCGTTGCTACGGCCGCTTGGATGAGACGGTAGACCGTCGGAACAGAGACTCCGAGGTGGGCAGCCACCCCTTCGACCGAGTATCCGCCGAACCTGTGCATTTCCAGCGCAATGCGCTGTTTCTCCGGCAGCCCGGCGATGATGTCCATGGCTCGGCGCTCGCTCTCATAATAAAGAACGGTTTCCTCAGGCGTGGGGGCGGCCTGTGAGCTGGCCCAGACCGGCGCATTGTGGGCGCTTCGCAGATTTTCCAGCCGCTTCCGCCGCAGCACGTCAACGGCCAGATTGTGCACGATACGGAACAGGTATGATCGTGGACGGGCGCTCGGCGTTCTCCCGTCACCTGTCGGGATGAATTTGATGAATGCTTCCTGGACCAGGTCCTCGGCGCCCTCGCGAGAGCCGAGCAGGTACGAGGCGTAGTCGATGAGAACGGCGCGATAGGACAGATACAGAGCGAAGCGTGGATCAAGCCCTTCCTTCATCAGAGCCTTCTCCCCCGATCACGCACAATCCTGCCGCGTCCCGGTCCCGGCCTTGCCTCCATTCGCCCTTGGGCCATGACACTGGTCGGGCCCTGCCGGCCAACGCGTTGTATGACTCTTGACCCGGTCATGCCGCCCCTTCGGCCCGCTAACCTCTTGATTGATCAGGGCGCCCACTGCACGCGAAACAGTTAGAAACTCAGAAATTCGTTCGCAACGACAATAATCTATAATGCCTCTAGCTAGGGTTGAACTTGTCCGCCGCAGGCCGGTGGCTGTGTTCCATTCAGAGCTACGGAAAACGGCCGGAAGAGACTGCGCACGCCATGATCAATGGCCGCTGCGTACCGATCGACGGGGATACATGGACGACGATGGTCTTGTCCGCGTCGTATCAGGGGTATGATCGTCTCCAGTTTCGAGAGCATCACTTCAACCGGGGTCGAGAACATGACCGCGCCGCACTGGAGGCGGCGCAGTGCGCAGCCATCAGCAGCCGAGCGAACCCGGTTCTTGCTACGTCTAACGTTGAAAGACCTAGATTTTTGATCCTGTTCTAAACGATTGTGCCCGTTCGTTTCTGGCGTAGCCGGGCTTATTCTACGGTTGGCCCCCGAGGCTGGATTGATTTGACCGCCGATCTTTCAGTTGGTTGCGGGGACACGCAACACCCGATTCTTGCGATTGATCGAAGCGGCAATCCCACGATTGGCCGCTTAAATTGGCCGTTGCCCTGCCGTTCCAGAGCGTCACCAAGGTCAGCAATCCGACGGCTGCACATGCGACGCGCATTCCGGCACGAGGATTGCCTATGTTTACGGCTTCGATTTGCATGACTTCAGGCACATCTGGTACTCGGTCTTGCAGGCATGGCCCGCGTAGTTCTTCATGCACGCCTTGTGCTGCTCGGCGCATACCTTGCAGGACGATTGCGCCTCGGCCGCGCGATCGGCGACCAGAAGGCCTGCCAGCACTGACAACGCAACGACAACTCGCTTCATTCGCGGTCCCCCCTCTCGACTCGTGTGTGTGTTGCCTCCTCCTCGCCTAACTCTTGGTGCTCGCGGTCTTGTCGAGTGCCGCACGCAGCCCTTTGGCCAGCTTGATCGCATCGTCATTGGCCCAGAAGTGCATGAAGAACAGGCGCGGCTGCTCGTCGAGCATGTGGCTGTGGATCGCTGTTACATCGATGTCGTTCGCTTTCAGCGCCTTGATCACAGGATTGACTTCGTCGCCGGTCAGCACGAAATCGCCGATGATGGCTGCCTTGCCGCCCCCCGTCGGCTGGAAGTTGATGGACTGTGCCACACCCATCGGGCCGACCGGTGCGAGTTGCATCCCAGCTTCGCTAACCGGATCGCGCCGCGGAACGGCGAAGGCGTAGACACCGCCATTGTTCTGTCCCTTGGCGCCGATGATCTGATCGAGCTGTGCGGTATCGAGGTCGATGGCGGGCGGCGCGGCCGCTGCCGAAGACGCCAGCGGCGTTTTGCTCACTGCCAGCGCGTCGCGGATGGCAGCAGCCAGCTTCACGGGATCGCCGTGACCGCCGACATGCATGTAGAGAGTCGCAGGGCTTGCCCGGAGCAGGTGATTGTGAACGGCGGTGATCTCGATCCCGCCTGCGATGAGCTTCGCCATGACCGGATTGATCTCGGTTTCCAGCAGCACGAGGTCGCCCATCACCATGGCTTCACCGTGAATCGGCATGAACGCAACCCAGCCACCGAGCGCAAGCGTCGGCTTGATGGTCACGCCAACCAAAGTGACGGTCAGATCGCTGCGCGGGAATCCATAACGATGCACCTCGCCGGAGACGGCCGGCTTCCGGCCGAGTATCTCATCGACCTTTTGCCACTCGATTGCCTGGGCACGCGCACTGGAGATGAACGGCTCGGTGAAGATGTACCAGTCGGTGGTCTGCGCATTCGCAACTGACGCGGATGACAGCGCCAGAATTGAAGCGGCCAAAAGATATCTGAGACGAATGGTGAACCTCCATGGTTGGATAGAAGGGCCTCCGCCTGCAACGTGTCTGGAAGGAGCGAACAGCGTCATTTTGAGAGGCCCTCGTAAGACCGTTCGACGGCAGACCAATTGATGGCCGATATGAACGCGCCGACATAGTCGGCAGCCTTGGCGCCGTAGTCGATGTGATAGGAATGCTCGTACATATCGAGCGCCAGGATCGGCGTGCTCCCGGCAAGCGTATGGCAGTGATCGGATGCCCATTGATTGAGGAGCTTCCGGTCACGCGGCGACCACGTCAGCAGCACCCAGCCGGAGCCGCCACCGAGCGCCTTGCCCATGGCGACGAATTCGGCACGCCAGCGTTCGTATGAACCGAAATCGCGCGTGAGCGCATCCTTCAGGCTTGTTCCGGGCTCGCTTTCATCACCAAGGCCATCGAAGAACACTTCATGCAGGATCATCGAATTGCTCGCGATGAGTTGCTCACGCTTCAATCCGTTGAGCAGGAACCCCGGCGCGGTCGCGTAGTCGAGTTCGGCAAGCTTCTCATCGATCAGGTTCAGCCGCTTTACCGCGCCGCCGTAGTTGTTCTCGTAATGGCTGATGATCATTCGCTCCGACATGCCGCGCACGCGGCTCGGATCGCAGGAAAGGGGTTTCATGGTGTAGGTCATGGCAGCCTCCTGACGCATGCACCGGCAACTAACCGGGCGCTGGGAACGCCGGCGGCCAAAGGCACAGTCAGATCAGAAAGCTTGCGGGACGGGACCCGAATAACGGCAGACATGATGCGCCCTTGGTGAAAACCGGACGCGATTCTTGGGCATGTCGCCTCGTGGGGAGATCGCTTTCCCCATGCGTGCAAATAAGGCTGAGAGCGCGAACTTGTCAATGCGGAACGAGCCCAGTCTCCGCAGCGTGATGGACGGAGCGCTTGGAACGACAGCGAAGCTGACCCTCTCCCATTCCGATCCCCGGTAGCCTAGCAAGGGCGCCGACTTCAATCGGCTGCTGTGATGCTGTAGTCGCTGAGGTACATGTGGCGGTCAGGCCCCTTTGACCAAAGGCCGATGCGCCCTGACACTGGCTGCGCCAACGTGTCCTCAAGGTAGAACTTGCCGTCGAGCCAGCCCTCGACCTTGGTGCCGTTAATGCATTGATCACGCTGACCGCGCGGCGACTTCCGTTGTCGCCGCGCGTCGCGCGAGGCTTATCGACTGATCGAAGCGCGGCGCCGCTCAGTCATCATCATCGTCATCGATTACGCGCAATCGCCCGTTTTGCGCGTCTACGACGATCTTGCTGATTTGGCCCTGCTTCGAACCGACAGCTTCGAAGTATCGCCCGTCGCGGACAATTTGCACGTTCGACCAGCCATCGGACTGCAGCTTCTGACGCATCTGGTCTTCGGTCACCGGCTGATCACCCCCAATGAACGCGGGACCTTGCCTCGGTTCCGCCGCTACCATTGCAATACCGGCGATGCCCGCCAACATCAGGCCGGCGGCCGCCCAGATAAATTTCCGAGTCATTGCGCTTCTCCTTTTCGTCGAGACGAATGCCCCCCAAATCGAACACATCTTCTCGCGCGAAGTGAAATACGTGGCCCTCGTCATAGCCGCGCAAGGTAGTGCGCCAGCGCCGCGATATCCTGGTCGCTCAGTGGGTAGGCAACCTCGGCCATCGCGGCGACGCCGCCGCCAGATCGAACGCCGGCCTTGTAGTCGTGGAGGGCCTTCAAAAGGTAATCCTCGCGTTGCCCGGCGATACGGGCAACGGCTTTGCTGCCGGCATAGTTATCGCCGTGACAGGAGGCGCAACGTCCGACTGCCGCCGCCTTTTTGCCGGCGTCTGTCAAGTCAGGATGGTCGTCCGGCTCGTTTGCCGTCGTCGAATCGGGAGCCTTGAGCGAAGCGAAATATGCGCTGAGGTCGCGAACATCTTCGTTGCTGAGTTGTTCAGCAATCGGACCCATGACCTCATTCTTGCGCGCGCCGCTGCGAAAGAAAACCAGTTGCCATTGCAGGAACTGATCGGGCTGCGACGCCAAGGATGGCGTGTTCTCCGTGGTGGAGACGCCCTTGTCGCCGTGACATGCCGTACAGACCTCTGCCTTGTTCTTCCCAGCATCTGCTTCCGCGGCAACGCTATACGTCGACGCGCCGATCGGCACTGCCAGAAGGAGTGACAGCGATAGGCGTCTCCAATTTCTGCCGAACGCGCGCCTGCGACGCATCCGGCAAGGCATGCTTGTAATACGCGCCACCGCCTTATTCCTTCCTGAGCCCGACGATGGTCTTCTCCCCATCGATGGTCTCGACAGTGAGTTCGACATCGTCGCCGTAGCGAACGGAATCAAAGAGTAGGCCGTCCTGTACCTTGAGGTCCGCCGTCGCACCGGGTGTCAGGCGCACGGTGATCCGATCGTGGCGTTGGTCCACCTCCGCGACGACTCCTCGCAACGTCTCCTGCGGCCTTGCCCGCGTCGCCAGCGCGGGAGCGAGATCGTCGATCTGAGTGGTGAGGACCTGCTGGGTTGCGTCACGATCCAAACTGATCGCCGGTGAATCAAGAGGGCGCGACGCGACATGCGCAGGGGCAAGTATCACGGCTGAGATCGCGAGAGCCCGGAGGCTGACTCGGCTTGTCCCGAGCAGGCGCCCTATCCAGACGCGTGACGGGTTTGCGCGAAAATCGTTTGCGCGAAAATCGGGATCACGGACGATAAGTCGAATCCGAGAGGAGAACCTGATGGCAGACATGCGGCGTCCTTGGTGAAGTTCGGACGCGATTCTTGGGCATGTCGCCTCGTGGGGAGATCGCTTTCCCCAGACTTCTCGGTAAACCGATCGCAGCTACGCTGTCAATCGCTTCTCAGATGACAAGCATGGCTCCGGAGATCAGCAACAAACCGAGGATGATCTTTCGGAACACTGCTTCGTCAATATACTCAAACAGCTTCAAGCCCAGCCATGTTCCTGCCATCACACACGGCAAGCCCATCACGAGCAGTTTAACGGTCTCGGCCGTGACGGTTCCCTTCGCGCCGAGCCAGAGCGCGCTCATGAGAAAGACGGCAACCGCGACCGGCTGGAAGATCGTTCGCTGAACCTCCTTCGGCCAACCTCGCAGATTGCACCAGATCGTCACAAGGATGCCCGCGAGACCAGTGAGCCCTCCGAGCACGCCATTGAGGAACCCGACCACGGCATCGGCAGCATTTCCTCCTCCGGAGATTGGCCCAAGCTTTGGACGAATTAATCCGTAAACGCTGTAGGCGATAAGGAAAACGCCGACTGCAGTTCGGATGGTTCGGGGATTGGACCAGGTCAATAGCGCGACACCGGTTGGAACGCCGAAGGCAGCGCCGAGTACGAAGGGCAAGAGCTTGCGCCAATCGAGCGTGCCGCGGAGTTTCCAGACCGAATAGCCCTGCACAAGCAGGCCAAACCCAATAATGAGGGTCGCAGTCTGCAAAGGCGTTAGGATGTAAAGCCACAACGAAGCCGCGACCAGGCCAAAGGCAAAGCCCGAGAGGCCCGCAACGAAGGCGCCAGCGAAGGTGGCAATCAGGAAAAGTGGCAGCTCCAATGTCAACCCATCCATGCGCTCGCTCCATACCACAGCGAGCAGCGCTTGCATGGGGTCACCATTTTACGGGGAGGCTGCGACGTCCCCGTTAGGAGAATAGAGCAGGACGGCCCCAAGGGGCAACGCCTCTATGCGGCGATTCCTGGTCGCGACGGTGATCAGGGAAGGGATAGCCGTTGCCAGATCTTCCATCGCGTCTCGCGAAGGCAGATCAGTCTCCGCTCTCCTTGAGCGGATTCAGCGACCAGCCAAGCTTGTTGAGCTTACGCAGATCCCTGGAAGCCTCTGCCAAGAGCCAATCGCGGAATGTCACGATCTTCGGCTGGGCTGCCGTCGCCTTCGGACAAATGATCCAGTAGGTCTTCGACAGTCGCAACGCCTCTGGAAACGGCCGCACCAGCCGTCCGTTGATCAGGTCCCACGCCGCCAATGTCGTACGGGCAAGCGCGACACCCTGCCCGTTGATCGCCGCGTCGATCACCATGCTGGCCCGATTAAGCACTGGGCCGTGGATGATATTCGTGTCGTTGACGGCCGCCGCCTGCAGCCACCTGGACCAATCGGTTCGGCTGTCCATATGGATCAGCGGATAGTTGAGGATATCGGCCGGC
>NZ_JBVBEF010000084.1:0-32240 GCF_055456055.1 Bradyrhizobium sp. LeoB3 | reverse complement strand
CCACCGTCGAGGTCTTCAACATCCGCTACTTCGGATGCCGTCTACCCGAAAACCGAATTGGTTCTCAGGCTCTACGCCGCTACGCGGCGCGGCCGAACTCGCTGCCGAGATGCTTCAGCCGCGGCAGCACTTCCTGCTTCAACAGCTGCAGCGAGTGGTGCCAGGCTTCCGGCTTGTGCTTGTAGTCGAAGCCGAACACGAGCAACACGCCGAAGCCGCCGACCTCTTGATAGATCCTCTCGATCTTTTCGGTCACGGTCGCGGGCGAGCCGACGATCCAGTTGTGCCGGGCGCAATATTCGACGTTCACGTCGCTGTCCGGCACGTCAGGCGTCGCTTTCAGATAGTCCTTGAAGCCGAAGTGACCGAGTAGCGGCAGGAAGTACTCGCCCATCATCCGTCCCATCATGTCGCCGGTCGACAGCCGCCAGGCTTCCTCGTCGGTGTCGGCGACAAAGACTTCGCGCACCAATCGCCAATCCTGCCTGCTCGGCTTGCGGCCGGTCTTCGCTGCGCCCGCCTCCACCGAATCCCAGTGGCTGCCGACATAAGCGGGATTGAGGTTGAGGCTCATCGGGATGAAGCCACGCTCGCCCGCGAGCTTCAGCGTATCGGAGTTCTTGGAGAGGCCAGCGACGCCGATCGGCGGATGCGGCGCCTGCTTCGGCTTGAGGTGGGGCTTGAGGAAATCGAACATCGTGTCCGGCTTCGTCACCGTCCAGTATTTGCCCTTGTAGGTCCACGGAGCATCGTCGCTCCAAAGCTTCAGGATGATTTCGAGCGCTTCGCGCGTCATGTCGCGGTTCTGCCCCGACATGCCGTCGACATTGAACATCGCCCAGTCGCTCGGCAGGCCGCTTGCAGCGACGCCGAAATTGAGCCGCCCATCGGAGAGATGATCGAGCATGGCGACGCGGTTCGCGAGTTCAGCCGGATGGTGATAGGGCAGCAGGAAGCCGCCGGGTCCGATGCGGATGTTCTTGGTCTGCAGCAATGCCTGCGCGACCAGCAGATCCGGAGACGGATGCGGCTCCCAGGGCGCGGTGTGGTGTTCGCCGATCCACGCTTCCTGATAGCCGAGTTCATCCAGCCACCTGAGCACCTGCAGGTCCCAGTCGTGGCCCTCCTTCAATCCGCACTCCGGCGGATGCGAGGGCATCGCGAAATATCCTAGTTCCATGGCTTTCCTCTCGCTTGTTTTCTGGTGCGACTTTGCCGTCGCATCTCATGCACAAGCGAGAGTACCTACCTCGGTTACGGCGGAATAGTGGCTTTCGTCGTTGCAGAGCGGGATGGCCGTCTCACTTTCGCTCGCAATAACTGTGATGACTACCGCGCTCCGAACGTGGTCGCGCCGAATAGCGCTTTGTGCGTCGACGGTTGCGAGCGCCAATACTGCGGTGGTGCGTCAACCTGTCCGCCGAGTTCAGCGGCGGCATGCCAGCCCCAGCGAGGATCGTAGAGCATGCCGCGGGCGAGCGCGACCATATCGGCTTTGCCGGAGGCGACGATCTCTTCGGCCTGCTTCGCTTCCGTGATCAGCCCGACTGCCATGGTGGTGACGCCAGTTGCTTCTTTCACGGCCTGCGCGAACGGCACCTGATAGCCCGGACCCAGCGGGATCTTTTGCAATGGCGAAACGCCACCGGAGGAAACATCGATCCAGTCGACGCCGCGCTTCTTCAATTCCTTGGCGAATTCGATCGTCTGCGCGATGTCCCAGCCGCCCTCGACCCAGTCGGTCGCCGACACTCTGATGCCGACGGGCTTGCGATCCGGAAATGCGGCACGCACCGCGTCGAACACTTCAAGCGGAAAGCGCATGCGGTTTTCAAGCGAACCGCCATACTGGTCGGTGCGCTTGTTCGAGATCGGCGACAAGAACTGATGCATCAAATAGCCGTGCGCGCCATGCAATTCGAGCGCGTCGATGCCGAGCCGGTCGGCACGCTTGGCGGCCGTCACAAAATCGTCGCGGATGCGCTTGAGCCCGGCCTCATCCAGCGCGAGCGGCGCCGCCTCGCCTTCCTTGTGCGGCACTGCCGATGGCGCCACGGTCCGCCAGCCGCCTTCGGACAGAGGGATCAACTGCCCGCCGTCCCAGGGCCGATGGCTCGACCCCTTGCGGCCGGCATGCGCAAGCTGCATCGCGACCGCTGCTTTCGAATGTTTGCGCACCGAGGCCAGGATCGGTTTCAGCGCGGCCTCAGTGGCGTCATTATAAAGTCCAAGGCAGCCGGGCGTGATGCGCCCGATGGCCTCCACATGCGTGGCTTCGATGCAGAACATCGCCGCGCCCGATAGCGCCAGCATGTTGATATGGGTGAAATGCCAGTCATTGGCCTCGCCGTTTTCTGCCGAATATTGGCACATCGGCGATACCATGATCCGGGTTGGGCAATTTCAGGCCGCGCAGCTCGATCGGGGAAAACAGGGCGCTCATGCGGGGATCCAGGGATAGGAGGGAAACTGCCTTCTTATCTAACCACGCCCCGGCCCCGCCTCAACCTGCCGGCTACTGATTGATTCCGGCAGCCTTGATCAACTGCAGGTTAGCGACGGTCTCGCGCTTGATGAAATCGTCCATCTGGGCTGGTGTCATCGGCATCGGCTCGACACCAAGTTTCTTGAGGCTTGCCTGCGTTGCCGGATCGTTCAACACCTTCATCCCTGCCGCATGAAATTTCTCGATGATCTCGCGCGGCGTTTTCGCCGGCACGAAGATCCCGAACCAGCTCATGCTGTCGGCGCCGGTCAAACCGATCTCCGACGGAGACGGCACATCGGGCAAATCGGCCGCGCGCTTCGGCGTCGACACCAACAGCGCCTTCACCTGGCCGTCGCGGATCAGGGGCAGCGCGGTCGCGAGCGGGCAGAAATAGAGATCGATGCGCCCGCCCAGGATGTCGGCAATCACTTCGGGGCCGCCGCGATAAGGCACGTGGGTGCCTTCGATGCCGGCGGCGAGGAGGAATTTTTCCGCGCTGATATGCACGGCGCTGCCGACGCCGACCGAACCAAAGGAGATCGAGCCGCGCTTCGCCTTGGCGTCGGCAATGAAATCCTGGATGGTTTTCCAGGGCCGCTCCTTCGGCACGATCATGACATTGGCACTGGAGCCGATCATCAGCACGGATGAAAGGTCTTTGGTCGCGTCGAAAGAGAGATTCGGGAAGATTGCCGGCGCAATGGTCAGCGCGGAGGAATGCGCGAGCACGTTGTAGCCGTCAGGCTCCGCCTTGGCGACGAGGCCGGTGCCGAGCGTGCCGCCAGCGCCGGCGCGATTCTCGATCACGAAGGGCTGGCCGAGCTCTGCCGAGAGCCGATCGAACACCAGGCGCGGCACCACATCGGTGGCACTGCCCGCGCCGAACGGGATCGTCGCCTTGATCAGGCGCGAGGGCCAGGTCTGCGCCTGTGCAACTGCGGCAAACAAACTCGCGGCGATGAGAATGGGGAACAACTTGCGCATCATGGCTCTCGGTTTCGATTGACGCCCCGGCGTTGCAAGAACCGTTCCGTCAGAGCGGGCCAGTGTGTTTGCCAACCCCGAGACCAATCCTCTATTCCACCAGCGTGAACTGCAGCAGCAGCGTGCGCTGGATCATCGAGAAATTATCGTCGGAGATCATGGTGATCACGGTGTCGCCTTCGGCCGTGGTGTGGGCGTCGATGCCTTCCATGTTGTCGATCTCGTTGCCGAGATCGGCGTTGAAGACCGAAGGACCGTCGAGGACGGCACCCGGCATCACGGACGCAAGTGCGATGCGGCGGATACGAATGCCTACGCCGTCAACCCAGGAGAATTTGCGCTCGAGCAGCAGCAGGTCGCCGGAGGGCAGCAGCACCGCGTCGCTGATGTCGAAATTGTCGGTGCGGCGAACGGAAAACTGTCCCGGCGTCTTGCCGCCGACCAGGAAGCCGGTGATGTTGCCCTGCGCATCAAGGCCGCGCTCGGAGATCGCGATCAAGGTTCCCGCCAGCGGCAGGCCTTGCGGCACCATCAGCAGCGCCTCCAGCCCCTTGTTGTTCGGGAGCCGTTTGGCGGCCGGCGGCAGCGGCACCACCTCGCCGCGTGCGCGCGTGAATCCCTTGGAGAAATCGAAGCGCAGCACCTGGTTGACGCGCTCGAGCCCGACATAGACGAATGAGCCGTCCAGCGCCATTGATTCGGAATCGTACCAGCCGCGCGCGGTGATCGGCCTGCCGTCGGGGCCGAGCAGCGGCGCCGCCTCGACATCGGCAAGTCCCGTCATCTCGCGGCCTTTGTAGACGATGCGGCCGGTGAACCAGCTACCGTGGTCGCTGACGGCGATGAAGCGTTCGCCCTTGGCGTCGAGCCGCAACGCCGACAGGCCGCCGAAGCCGCGAAAGGAGGAAGTCAGCACCAATCCCCTGCGATATTCCAGCGCGCCGAACCTGACATGCGCGCGATCGCGGATGTCGAAGGACGACAGCGGCCGCGCATTGACGTCGATCGAGACCGGCGCCGCCACCGTGGACTCGCTCGGCAGGATCGGCTTCGTCGGCGGCTCGAGAACGGTTTGCGCCCGCGCCGCGCATGGCAGCGCAGCAGCCGCAAGCCCCGCCGCGGCGAAGCCCAGCAAGCGGCGGCGGGAAAGATCTCCGTCCCTCATGGTGAGGAGGCGCATTTGCGCCGTCTCGAACTATGAGGCCCGGCAGCTTCCTCCTCGTCCGAGAGGCGACGCCGCTCCTCGGGATGGGGCGATCCGGTCGCGCGGCGCGTCATTTCATGATGGTCAAGAATGCAGCCGCCTGGGCCGGCGTTCTGCGGGAGCAGGACCGTGAGTTTCGCTGAACAGTTCGGCGAGCTTCTCGGTGATGGCGCCGCCGAGTTCTTCGGCATCGACGATGGTGACGGCGCGGCGATAGTAGCGCGTGACGTCGTGGCCGATGCCGATCGCGATCAATTCGACCGGCGAGCGGGTCTCGATCTCCTCGATGATGTGGCGCAGATGCCGTTCGAGGTAGTTGCCGGGATTGACCGACAGCGTGGAATCATCGACCGGCGCGCCGTCGGAGATCATCATCAGGATCTTGCGCTGCTCGGAACGAGCCAGCAGGCGCTTGTGCGCCCAGTCCAGCGCCTCACCGTCGATATTCTCCTTGAGCAGGCCTTCGCGCATCATCAGGCCAAGATTCTTCCGCGCCCGCCGCCACGGTGCATCGGCTGACTTGTAGATGATGTGACGGAGATCGTTGAGCCGGCCGGGATTCGCCGGCTTGCCGGCGGCGAGCCAGGCTTCGCGGGACTGCCCGCCTTTCCAGGCGCGCGTCGTGAAGCCGAGGATCTCGACCTTGACGCCGCAGCGCTCCAGCGTGCGTGCCAGGATATCGGCGCAGGTGGCGGCGACCGTGATCGGACGGCCGCGCATCGAGCCGGAATTGTCGAGCAGCAGCGTCACCACGGTGTCGCGGAAGGTCGCTTCCTTCTCGCGCATGAACGACAGCGGGTGATAGGGATCGGTGACGACGCGCGACAGGCGCGCGGGATCGAGAATCCCCTCTTCGAGATCGAATTCCCAGGCGCGGTTCTGCTGCGCCATCAGGCGGCGCTGCAACCGATTGGCCAGCCGCGCGACGATGCCTTGCAGATGCGCGAGTTGCTTGTCGAGATAGGAGCGCAGACGCTCCAGCTCGTCATGGTCGCAAAGGTCTTCGGCGGCGACGATCTCGTCGAATTTCGGTGCAAACGCGTGGTATTCGGGACCGCGCGGCTCATTGCCGCCACGCGTATTCGGCCGCGTCGCCTCGCCCGGCGTCTCATCGTCGCCGAGCTCGCCGTCGTCGAAAGTGTCGCTGGTGGACGCCTGCGCGCTTTCCATCGCACTCTCGGACATCTCTTCCGAGGTCGTCTGCGCCTGGTCGGCGCTCATCTCCTGCGCGGCATCGGAATCAGGCGAGCCTTCGGCGCCGGACTGATCGCTCTCGCCATCCGGATTTTCATCCTGGTTGTCGTCCTCGTCGGAGTCCATGTCGCGCTCGTCGCCGAGGTCGAGCGCCGACAACAGATCATGCACGAGGTCGCCGAACCTGGCCTGGTCCTCGGTGAAGCGCGCCAGTTTGTCGAGCCGCGTGCCGATCTTGTCTTCCAAGAGCGGGCGCCAAAGGTCGACCATCTTGCGCGCAGCCTGAGGCGGCGCCAATCCGGTCAGTCGCTCGCGCACCAGCATCGCCAGCGCATCCGCCAGCGGCGCATCGGCGCGGTCGGTGATCTCGTCATACTTGCCGCGATGAAAATGATCGTCGAGCATCGCGTTGAGGTTTTTCGCAACGCCCGCCATCCGCCGCGAGCCGATCGCCTCGACGCGCGCCTGCTCGACCGCCTCGAACACGCCGCGCGCCTGCGGATTGCCCGGGATCAGCTTGCGATGCACCTTGGGATCGTGACAGGCGAGCTTCAGCGCGATGGAGTCCGCGTGTCCCCGCACGATCGCAGCGTCACGCTTGGTCAATTTGCGCGCCGGCTCCGGCAGCCGCGCCTTGCCGGGCGCAAGCCCCGGTCGCTCGGCGGCGAAGGAGACTTCGAGCTCCGGCGTTTTCGCGATCGCCTTCAGGCACGACGTCACCGCGCGCTTGAACGGCTCGGTCGGCGCTTCCTTCGTGTTGCGGAATTTGCTGTTGGATGATGCGGTCATCTCGCTCTCACCGTCGTCCCCGCGAAAGCGGGGACCCATAACCACAGGAAGAAATCATTGAGCGCGGAGGAAGCCCCAATCTTCGCAACGACTGCATCCTGGGGTTATGGGTCCCGGATCGCGCTTCGCTTGTCCGGGACGACATGCCCCCTAGCTCAACGCTACGTTGACGGCGGATTCGGGCAGCTCCGCATTGAAGCAGCGCTGGTAGAATTCCGCCACCAATGGCCGCTCGAGCTCGTCGCACTTGTTGAGGAAGGTGACGCGGAAGGCAAAGCCGATATCGCCGAAGATCTCGGAGTTTTCCGCCCAGGTGATCACCGTGCGCGGGCTCATCACCGTCGACAGATCGCCATTGGCGAAGGCGTTGCGGGTGAGATCCGCGAGCCGCACCATCTTGTTGACGATGTCACGGCCTTCCTGGCTGCGGTAGTGCTTCGCCTTGGCGAGCACGATCTCAACTTCCTCGTCATGGGCGAGGTAGTTCAACGTGGTGACGATCGACCAGCGGTCCATCTGGCCCTGGTTGATCTGCTGGGTGCCGTGATAGAGCCCCGACGTGTCGCCAAGGCCGATCGTGTTGGCCGTCGCGAACAGACGGAACGCCGGATGCGGCTTGATCACCTTGTTCTGGTCGAGCAGCGTCAGCCGTCCCGAGACTTCCAGCACGCGCTGGATCACGAACATCACGTCGGGCCGGCCGGCGTCATATTCGTCGAACACCAGCGCGACATTGTGCTGCAGCGCCCAGGGCAGGATGCCGTCGCGAAACTCGGTGACCTGCTTGCCGTCGCGGACCACGATCGAGTCCTTGCCGACCAGATCGATACGGCTGATGTGGCTGTCGAGATTGACGCGTACGCAGGGCCAGTTGAGCCGCGCTGCAACCTGCTCGATATGGGTCGACTTGCCCGTGCCGTGATAGCCGGTGACCATCACACGGCGGTTCCTGGCGAAGCCGGCGAGGATCGCGAGCGTGGTGGCGCGGTCGAAGCGGTAATCCGCATCAACCTCCGGCACGTGCGGGTCGACTTCCGCATAGGCCGGCACCTCAAGGTCGCTATCGATGCCGAACACCTGCCGGACCGATACTTTCATGTCGGGCAAGCCGGCGGTGTCTTCCAATGTGGTCTGGGCGGCGGTCGTCATTCGTCCTCCGAGGTCCCGGGAATCCCGAAACCAGATTATTCGTTTGGCTGCGGATTGGGTGCTATGCACAAGCCTAGCAGACTGCACCCGCCGGCAGAAGCCCGCGGCGCGATCAAAGTTCCGTTGTTCTTTCATAAAGATAGGTGCTGGACGCGGTTTTTGGAGGGCTGCCCTGCGAATCGCGCCGCACTTTGCCGCGAGGGCCCCCCGCGATCCCTTTCCAGGCCGGGGGCGAGTTGTTAGCTCTCAAGGTCAGGCAAGACCTGAGCTGCGGGAATTTTGTGACCACATTCCTCGACCCCCTGATCACCTTCGTTTCGGCCCATGCGTGGCTTGCCTATCTGACGCTGTTTGTCGCCGCCTTTCTGGAAGCGGTCCCGGTAGCGGGGTCGCTGGTGCCCGGCTCAACGATCATTGTGGCGATGGGGGCGCTGATCCCCGGCGGCGAGCTGAAGCTGTGGCCGGTGCTGGCCGCCGCCGCAGCAGGTGCCCTGCTCGGCGACGGCTCCGCCTACTGGATCGGCCATCGCCGCCAGCGCGAGATCCTGGCTGCATGGCCACTGTCGGGCTATCCGCGCGTGGTCGAGCAGAGCGAGGCGTTTTTCCATCGCTGGGGCATACTCGCGGTGTTCTTTGCGCGCTTCGTGCCGCCGTTCCGTGCCTTCGTGCCACTCACCGCCGGCGCGCTGGATATGCCGCCGGCGCGCTTCTACAGCGTCAATATCCCCGCGGTCCTGCTCTGGGCACCCGTGCACGTGCTGCCGGGCGTGCTCGCGGTCTCTGCGCTGCACGAGTATGGCGGGCTGCCGTATCACCACCATCATGCCGGCAAGCATATCTGGATCCTGGCGGTGATCGCCGGCGCCTTGGTCGTGGCGCTTGCGACCTGGATCATCCGCCGCCGGCGCGGCGTGATCGAGCCGGCCGCGAAGCCGCACACGTAGCCTGTAGCCCGGGCGAAGCCAACGGGTCGCGCGAATGCGCGCCCGGTTGGCTTCACCCGGGCTACGTCAGATACTCTTGGCCGCCGCGCTGCGTCCGGGCGCCGGCCCGACATATCGTGCGCGCGGGCGAATCAGCCGGCCGTGCTGCAATTGCTCGCTGGCATGCGCGATCCAGCCGACGCTGCGTGCCATCGCGAACAGCGCGAGCTCGCTGCCGAGCGGAAGCCGCAGGCTGTGCACCAGGACGGCCAGCGCATAGTCGATATTGACGAACTCGCCGGTCGCCTCCGCGATCCGCTCTGGAACCTCCCTGGTGAATTTGCGCGCGGCGCCGGCGCGCGCGAGCGCATCCAACAGCGACTGCGCGCGGGGATCGCCGCGCCGGTAGACGCCATGGCCAAAACCGGCGAAGCGCTCGCCGAGCGCGACGCGCTCGCGGATCACCGGCTCGACATCCTGATCGACCAAGGTCTTCACCAGCCGCGATGCCAATACGCCGGCGCCGCCGTGTTTCGGACCCTTGAGCGCCGCCAGGCCGGCGATCACTGCGTCATAGAGATTGAGCCCGGTCGAAGCGGCACAGCGCGCCGTGAAGGTCGAAGCGTTCAATTCGTGATCGGCGAGCAGCACCAGCGTGCGGCGGATCAGGTCGGCGGCATGCTTGTTGCCGGATGCCCAGGCGCCGGCGATCTGCACATGCAGCGGTTCGGACGAGGGTTCGCGGTTCAGCATGGTCGCAACCAATAGCCGGACGATGCGCGCGCCGACCATCGCGCGGCCGTCGGGCGCGCGGGTGAAGGCGCGCGGATCGGCGCTTGCGGCGAGCGCCAGCACGGCGATGGCGCGGTCAATCGGCGCGGCGCGGTGCGCGGCCTCGGCGATGGCGCGCATCTCCCCAGAGACAAACGGGCAGTTGTTCGGCGCAAAGGGATCGACGCCCGTGACATCCCACAACAGCGTCGCCGTGTGCTCGAGCGTATCCTTCTCGGCAAGATCGACGCAGTTCACGCCGCGATAGATCGGCCCGTCCTCGGTGATGGTTGCGATCGCCGAATCCATCACCGGCAAATCGGCATCGAAGCTGCGCAGGCCGCGCGGCTCCGGCGACGGGGTGCGGCGCTCCTTCAACCCGCGGATGTCCTCGGCCCGGTAGCGGTGGCTGCGGGAATCCGCCGAAGGCTCGGAGCGGATCAGGCCCCGACTGACATAGGCGTAGAGCGTAGCCGGCGAGATCGCGAGCTCGGCCGCCGCCTCGCGGGCGGAGAGATAAAGGCCATCGGATTTTTTCATATTGATTAGGCTAATCAAGATTGATCAAGCTGTCGAGAGGATCGACTTTCTCCTGATCACGAAAGGAGATCCGCCATGAATATTCAGGTGACCAAAAGCCCGATCGGGCTGGACGGCATTGCCGCCGCCGAAACCGTGCTCAGCCATGTCGACGGCGAGCGCGGCGAACTGATCATCGCCGGCGAGCATGTCAGCGTGCTCGCCTCGACATCGAGCTTCGAGGGCGTCACCGCACGATTATGGAATGCGGCAACCGGAAGCACGCTCAGCGAGGCCAATGTGCGCGCCAAGCTTGGCGCCGCGCGGGAACGCGCCTTCGCGCGACTGCCCGACTTGCTGCCGGCGACGCGCGGCATGTCGATTGTGGACGGCTTCCGCGCCGCAGTCGCGGGCTTGCGCGCCGAAAACGGGCTCGAGCATGAAGCGACGATCGTCGGCGCTTTTCCCGTGATCGCCGGCGCGCTGGTGCAGCGGGCCAAGGGCCACGATCCGCTCGCGCCCGATCCGAATGTCAGCCACGCTGCGGATACGCTGACGATGCTGCTGAGCCGCAAGCCCGAACCGCGCGAAGTCGCGGCGCTGGATGCCTATCTCGTCACGGTCTCTGATCACGGCATGAACGCGTCCACCTTCACGACGCGCGTGGTGGCCTCGACGCAAGCCGACCTGTTCGCGGCCGTCACCGCCGGCTATAGCGCGCTGACCGGCCCGCTCCATGGCGGCGCGCCGGAGCCGGTGCTTGAGATGCTGGACGCGATCGGCACGCGCGAACGCATCAGGCCCTGGGTCGATGCGGCGCTGGCGCGCGGCGAGCGGCTGATGGGATTCGGCCATCGCGTCTATCGCGTACGCGATCCGCGCGCCGATGTGCTGAAAGATGCGATCGAGCGGCTGGCCGCCGAAGGCGCCGACCTGCCGTTCGCCGGCGAGGTCGAGGCCTATATCCGCGAGGCGTTGCGGCGGAAAAATCCGAACCGGCCGCTGGAAACGAATGTCGAGTTCTTCACCGCGATCCTGCTCGACGCGCTTTCCATTCCGCGGCAGGCCTTCACGCCGATCTTCGCGGTGGCGCGAGCGGCCGGATGGACCGCGCATGCGCGCGAACAGCAGCGCACCGGCCGGCTGATCCGGCCAAGCTCGTCTTATGTGGGGCCGATGCCGAAGGTGTAACCCGCAATGCGCGTCAGTGGAACGACGGCGGGACCACATATTCCGCCGTCGTCCCGGCGAAAGCCGGGACCCATAACCACCGATATGAATTGAAGCGAAGACTGGCCGACATCTTTTCGTAACCACAGCGTCCTGTGGTTATGGGTCCCGGCTCAAGCCCGGGACGACGAGGGCTACGCCTCGCGGACCACGGTCTTGAGATAGTTATACGCCTTGATGATCTCGATCAGGCGGTCTTCGGTGGAACGATCGCCACCGTTGGCGTCGGGATGGTGCTGCTTCACCAGCGCCTTGTACTTCGCCTTGACGTCTTCCAGCGTCGCCTCGGCGGTGAGGCCCATGACCTGCAGCGCCTTGCGCTCGGCATTCATCACCGTGCGCGTCTCCGTCTTGGCCTGCGCGCCCGGCCCCGGCCGCCAGCCAGCGCGGCCATTGAGTTCGGAGAACACATTAAAGGGATCGGCGGCGCCGCCGAGATCGTCCTCGGCGTTGCCCTTGCCGTGCTTGGCGCTGGTATTGGCGCCCATCTTCCAGGTCGGGCGATGGCCGGTCAGCGCATCCTTCTGGTAGCGCGCCACCGCCTCAGGATTCATACCCTGGAAGAAATTGTAAGACTGGTTGTACTCGCGAACATGATCGAGGCAGAAATGCCAATACTCGCGCGAGTTCTCGCGGCCCTTCGGCGCGCGGTGCGAACCCTTGTTCTGACAGCCGGCCCATTCGCAGGTGATGGCTTCCTGACCAGCCTGCGCCTGGCGCTTCGCACTCACCTTCGTCGGCTTGATGCGAATGGAGTCGAAGAATTTTGATGAATCGATCGCCATGACTGACTTTGACTACGCAATGCAAAAAGCTTCAAGTCTTGACATTGCGAATACCTCTGCTTCGGATGTGCCATTGACGAAATGCAGCCTTCGAACTATTGCCGCCGCCATGAGCACAAGAGACGTTATTATAAACAAGTTGCGTGAAGCTTTCTTGCCCGAAAGCCTCGAGGTCCAAGATGAATCACATCTGCATGAGGGCCACGCGGGGCATCGGCCGGGCGGCGAGACGCATTTCCGTGTTTATATTGTATCTCAAGCGTTCGAAGGGAAGAGCCGGATCGCACGCCATCGCATGATTAATGCGGCACTCGCCCAGGAACTCGCGGATGGCGTGCATGCGCTCGCGATCCATGCGCAAGCTCCAGCGGAACGACCGCGCTGAGGGGCGCCGCCTGGAAATTTAGCTGAAGAACACGACCGAACTGCGGTTTTGATCAACGTCGCGCAAGACGCCACGGCTGTTTTCCTTTATCAGGGATAGCGGCCTGGGCGATGGACAGTTCCATTGGAATTGGGCAGGCTCATTGCACCATCGCCACCTGTAGCGAGGGGCTGTCAGATGGTTCACTGGGCACATCTGCGATTGGCCGCGGCCGTGATGGCAATGCTGGCGCTCTCTGCGCCCGTACCGGCTGCAGCACAGGCCATGCCGGGCCCGCTCGTTCAGGAAGTGCTCGTGAAAAGCATTTTGGTGACGCTGAGCGATGCCGTCGCCGCCAATAATTTCACCGTCCTGCACGCCAAAATGTCAAAGCCCTTCGCCGAGCAGTTTCCGCCGGAGAAGCTGCAGGCCGTCTTCAAGGATCTCGTCGACAAGCACGCGGTGTTCGACGCCGTGGTGGCAAAGCCTGTCATCGCCGACGAGGAGGCGAAGATCGACGAGAAGGGCGTGCTGCGCCTGAAGGGCCATTTCGAGACCACGCCGAAGCAGGTGAAGTATCAGCTCGCCTTCATCCCCGCCGACGGCACCTGGAAGCTTTCCGGGGTCACCATCGACATTGAATAGGCCGCCAACATCCAGGCCCGTCATGCCCGGCCTTGTGCCGGGCATCCACGTTCTTGGCTGCCGCGAGAAAGGCGTGGATGGCCGGGACAAGCCCGGCCATGACGGAGGATCGACGCGCCTGTGCTAGAACGCCGTCCCGGCACGCTTCGGCCTGGGCTCCTCGGCCTCGGCCTCGGCTTCGCGCGGCAGCGCGGTGATGCGCAGCGCCGTGATGCGGTTGCGCTCGCGACGCAGGACGCGGAAGCGGAAGCCGTGGAAGGTGAAGCTTTGACCGCGCTCGGGGATCGAGCGCGCTTCATGGATCACGAGACCCGCCACCGTCGTGGCTTCCTCGTCCGGCAAATGCCAGTCCATCGCACGGTTGAGATCGCGGATCGGCACCGAGCCGTCGACCACTACGGAGCCGTCGGGCTGGGCACGAACACCCGCGACCACTACGTCGTGCTCGTCGGAAATGTCTCCGACGATCTCCTCCAGGATGTCTTCCAGTGTCACCAGACCTTCGACTTCGCCGTATTCGTCGACGACGAGGGCGAAATGCGTCTTGCGGCGGCGGAACGCCTTGAGCTGCTCGGAGACGGGCCGCATCTCCGGCACGAACCACGGCGGCAACGCGATGGTGGCGACGTCGATGTTCGACGTGTCGCCGTCGGCGGCGCGGATCGCGCGCAGCAAATCCTTGGCGTGCAGCACCCCGATGATGTTCTCCGGCTTGTCGCGCCACAGCGGAATGCGGGTGTATTCGGTGGCGAGCACCTCGCGCACCAGTTCCTCCGGCGGCAGATCGGCGTTGATCATGGTCATTTCGGTGCGGTGGACCATCACGTCCGACACCTGCAATTCGCGCAGATCGAGCAGCCCGCCGAACATGTCGCGGTCCTGCTTCTCGACCTTGCCCTCGTGATGCAACAAATCGACGGCGCCGCGCAGTCGCTCGGTCGGCGACAGGATGGCCTGGTTGGCACCGACCTTGATGCCGAAGAGTTTCATCAAGGCGAGCACGATGAACTCGATCACGGTCAGAAACGGTCCGAGCAGATAGACCGTGACCTTCATCGGCCGCGCCACCAGGAGCGATATCCGGTCGGGCGCGTTGATCGCGATGGTCTTGGGCAGCACCTCGGCGAAGATCACGACCATCACCGTCATCACCGCGGTCGCATAGAGCACGCCGACGTCGCCGAACCACGCGGTGAGGATGCCGGTTGCGAGCGCCGAGGCGCCGATATTGGCGATGTTGTTGCCGAGCAGCAGCGCGCCGATCAGCCGCTCGCGCATGTTGAACAGGCTGGAGACCACGCCAGCCTCGCGATTGCCCTGCTTGGACAGCCGCAACATGCTGGCGCGCGAAGCGCCGGTCAGCGCGGTCTCGCTCGCCGCGAAAAAGGCGGAGACCAACAGGCAGACGACGACGATTGAGAACGAAACCCAGGTCAAGCTACGTCATCCGAAGAGCGTTTTTAATTCTCGGCCAGTTTTGCCTTCAGAAAGTCACGCACCGGCGCAGGCTCGACGTCGCGCGCGATCACGGCGCGGCCGACGGCCTCCAGCAGAATGAGGGTCAGCTTGCCGCGCTTGACCTTCTTGTCCTGCGCCATCAGCGCCATCAATGCGTCGGCATCAGCCAGTCCTTCCTGGGCGAAACCGCCGATATCCTGCAGCCGGGTCGGCAACCCTACCGCAGTGAGGTGGCGTTTCACGCGCGCCGCATCCGCTTGCGCAATCATGCCCAGAGAAGCAGAGAACTCCGCCGCCAGCGTCATGCCGATAGCGACGCCTTCGCCGTGGAACAGCCGGTCGGAAAAGCCCGTCGCCGCTTCCAGCGCGTGACCGAAGGTGTGGCCGAGATTAAGCAGCGCGCGTTCTCCGGTTTCGCGTTCGTCGCGCGAGACGATCGCAGCTTTGGCGCGGCACGAGGTTGCGATCGCGTGCTCGCGCGCCGCGCCGCCGGAGAAGATGTCGGCGTGATTGGCTTCCAGCCAGGCGAAAAAGGCCTCATCGCCGAGCACGCCATATTTGGCAACCTCCGCATAGCCGGCGCGGAACTGGCGCGGCGACAGCGTGTCGAGCACCGACGTGTCGGCGACGACCAGCACCGGCTGGTGGAACGCCCCGATCAGGTTCTTGCCCTGCGGCGAGTTGATCCCGGTCTTGCCGCCGACCGATGAATCGACCTGCGCCAGCAGCGAGGTCGGCACCTGCACGAAATCGACGCCGCGGCGCAGGATGGCCGCGGCAAAGCCCGCGAGATCGCCGACCACGCCGCCGCCGAGCGCGATGACGAGATCGTTGCGCTCGATCTTGGCCGCGATCAGCGCTTCGCTGACCTCTGTCAGACCGGCATAGCTCTTCGAGCCCTCGCCTTCCTCGACGATGATGCGCGAAGTCGGGATGCCGGCCGCGGCAAGCGACGCCTCGGCCTGTTCCAGCCAATGTTTCGCCACCGTGCGGTCGGTGACGATGGCGGTGCGCGCACCCGGGCGGAGCGCAGCGATCCGTGCGCCAAGCGACGGCAGCATCTCGCGCCCGATCACGATGTCATAGGCGCGGTCGCCGAGTGCGACATCGACGGTGATGGGATCAGAGTGTTTCAATGGCGCAGTCATGATGGGAGGCTAATTCCGTTGGTTGCCGGTTGTGCCGTGCCGTTGCCACAGAGATAGGCATGCAGCGCCTCTAAGCACTCCTCGACGATCCGGTCATGCGGCACGTCGCGCGACGAAATCGTCAGATCGGCGCTCCGGTAGACCGGCTCGCGCTCGCCGAGCAGACGGTTGACCGTGCCCTCGGGATCGGCGGTCTGCAACAGCGGGCGGTCGGCGCGGCGCCGCACCCTGCGCATGATGACATCGGCATCGGCGCGCAGCCAGAGCGAGATCGCCTTGGCACGAATGCAGTTGCGGGTCTCCTCCCGCATGAACGCACCGCCGCCGGTGGCGAGCACCGCCGGCCCGTCGCTAAGCAGGCGGGCGATCACCCGCGCCTCGCCGTCCCTGAAATAGGCCTCGCCATGGGTTTCGAAAATCTCCGGGATCGACATGCCCGCCGCCGCCTCGATCTCGGTGTCGGCATCGGTAAAGGGCAGCCTCAGCCGCGCGGCCAGCCGCCGGCCGATGGTCGATTTGCCGGCGCCCATCATGCCCACCAGCACGATCGTCCTCGACCCCAGCACGGCCAGGATGTCGGCCTCCAGGGTCGGGAGCACAGGGAGCGGTGCGGCGCTGTCTGGCATCTAAAGCTCGGTCTCTCGGCGAATTTGCGGCGTTCCGGTCACCTATACTACCCCCGCCAATACCGTTGCCAGAGCCTTGCAACGGCTGAGGGAACATGATGGATGATGCCAATGGTTAATTCGCCGCCCGAGCCTTCGATATGCCGAGCCTGTTCCGCTTCCTGACGGTCCTCGCCGTGATCGGCGGTATCGGCTACGGGATCATCTTCGCCTTGGCCAATTTCGTGACCCCGAAATCGAGGGAAATGACGGTGACGATCCCGCCGGATAAGTTCCTCAAGAAATAGCCGCTATGGTCAGGGGATGCGTTCCAAGACACGTAGCACATCAGATGCCGGGCTGATCAGCCTGTTCCTCGACATGCTCGCGGCCGAACAGGGCGCGGGCGAAAACACGCTCGACGCCTATCGCCGCGACCTCGAAGACCTCTCCGAATTCCTCACCCATGCCGGCAAGAGCTTTGCCGGCGCCGACACCCAGACGCTGCGCGACTACCTCGCCGACCTCGACACCCGCGGTTTCAAATCAACCAGCGTCGCCCGCCGGCTTTCGTCGATGCGGCATCTGTTCCGATTCTTGCTCAACGAGGGCATCCGCAGCGACGATCCTGCCGCGATCCTCTCTGGCCCGAAGCGCGGCCGCAGCCTGCCCAAGGTGCTGTCGATCGCCGACGTCGACCGCATGCTGACGCGGGCCAAGGAACTCACGCAAATCGACGCGACACCGGCGCAGCGGCTGCGCGCGCTCCGGCTGCATTGCCTCTTGGAGGTGCTGTACGCCACTGGCCTACGCGTCTCCGAACTGGTCTCGCTACCGCTATCGGCGGCGCGGCGCGATGCCCGCATGATCGTGGTGCGAGGCAAGGGCAACAAGGAGCGGCTGGTGCCGCTGAACGAGGCCTCGCGCCAGGCGATGGCCGACTATCTCGCTGCGGTGCAGGTCATGAAGCCGGAGAAGAAGGCGGCGCCGTCGAAATGGCTGTTTCCCTCCTTCGGCGAAAGCGGCCATTTGACCCGGCAGCACTTTGCCCGCGACCTCAAGGAGTTGGCGGCCGCTTCCGGCCTGGCGCCGCGGCTCGTCTCCCCGCACGTGCTGCGGCATGCCTTTGCCAGCCACCTCCTGCACAACGGCGCCGACCTGCGCATCGTCCAGACCCTGCTCGGCCATACCGACATCTCCACCACCCAGATCTATACCCATGTGGTCGAGGAGCGGCTGAAGAGCCTGGTGCGCGACCTGCATCCGCTGGCAGAGAAGGCTTAGCCCGGTCGATCCCCGGATTAGGCTTCCAGGCCGGGCTATGGGTTACGCCTTGACTTCGGCGGCTTCTCACAGGAAAGAGCGTCACCGCTTGCGGTCAGCCCACGCGCCTCGGCTTTGGCTGCGTGTTAACTTGTTGAAGATACAAAACTTCTCTTCCAGACCCCAGACCCGCTTCGCCGCCCGCCAGGTTCCTTCCTATATTGCCGTAATGCCGGATCAGATGCGCAGTTACCTCGACTTCGAAAAACCCGTCGCCGAGCTTGAATCCAAGATCGACGAATTGCGCGCGCTGGCGGCGTCCGGCAGCGACATCGGCGACGAGATCGCGCGGATCGAGGAGAAGGCCGGCCAGGCGCTGGCCGACCTCTATGCCAACCTGACGCCCTGGCAGAAGACGCTGGTGGCGCGGCACCCGCAGCGACCGCATTTCACCGATTTCGTCAGCGCGCTGATCACCGAATTCACGCCGCTGGCCGGCGACCGCAAATTCGCCGACGACGAAGCCCTGCTCGGCGGCTTCGGCCGCTTCCGCGGCGAGAGCATCTGCGTGATCGGCCAGGAAAAGGGCGCCTCCACCGAGAGCCGGATCAAGCACAATTTCGGCATGGCCCGCCCCGAAGGCTACCGCAAGGCGGTCCGGCTGATGGAAATGGCCGACCGTTTCGGCATCCCGGTACTCTCGCTGGTCGATTCGGCCGGCGCCTATCCCGGCATCGGCGCGGAGGAGCGCGGACAGGCCGAAGCGATCGCGCGCTCGACCGACGCCTGCCTGTCACTGGGGGTGCCCAATGTCGCGATCATCACCGGCGAGGGCATGTCGGGCGGCGCGATCGCGATCACCACGGCCAACCGCGTCCTGATGATGGAGCACGCGATCTACAGCGTGATCTCGCCGGAGGCGGCATCCTCGATCCTGTGGCGGGACGGCACCAAGGCGCAGGAAGCCGCCAACAGCATGAAGATCACCGCCCAGGACATGCTGCGATTCGGCGTGATCGACGAGATCCTGAAGGAGCCGCCGGGCGGCGCCCACCGCGATCCCGCCGCCATGATCGCATCCACCGGCGATGCCATCGCCCAGGCCTTCAGCGACCTACGAAATCTTGATGCGGACGCGATCCGCAAGCAGCGCCGCCAGAAGTTTCTCGATATCGGCCGCAAGCTCGCCTAGCTAACCGGCAATCGCGGCATTTTGCTCCGGGTCGGCCGGTTTGGCCGCAATTCGGCCCCGGGGCCGGTCTTTAACTCTTGCTTGACCATGCCTGTCATGGTTCCGGCCCGCCGGGCCCCGTTCAGGTTGCGGGTGGGAAGTCCAAAGGTTAGTATTTTAACGATCGCTTCAAGGCATAAGGGTTGATTTGGGGTTGCCCGAAATGCCTGGTGGGTGTGGAGCTTGGACTTGAATCACCGCACGCTGGTTCGCGCGCTTCTGGCCTCGGCTGCCCTTGCGGCCGCTGTATTGCTCGCCGGTTGCAATAGCGACGACATCTCACTCGCATCGAATGCCAAGGCCAACCAGCCGGTGCCGCCGAAGCTGGTCGCGGCAATCACCGAAAAGGACATGGATCTGCAGTCGCCGATCCTGATCCGCCTGTTCAAGCAGGAAGCCGAGCTCGAAGTCTGGAAGCAGGACCGCTCCGGCAGGTTCGCGCTCTTGAAGACCTATCCGATCTGCCGCTGGTCCGGCGATCTCGGTCCGAAGATCCGCGAGGGCGATCGCCAGGCGCCGGAGGGCTTCTATACGATCAGCCCGGGCCAGATGAACCCGCAATCGGCCTACTACCTCTCCTTCAACACCGGCTACCCCAACGCCTTCGACAAGGCGCTCGGCCGCACCGGCTCACAGTTGATGGTGCATGGCGACTGCTCCTCGCGCGGCTGCTACGCGATGACCGACGAGCAGATCGCGGAGATCTATTCGCTCGGCCGCGAGTCGTTCTTTGGCGGCCAGAAGGCATTCCAGTTGCAGGCCTATCCGTTCCGGATGACGCCGGTGAACATGGCCAAGCACCGCAACAACCCGAACATGCCTTTCTGGAAGATGATCAAGGAAGGCTACGATCATTTCGAAGTGACGAAGCAGGAGCCGAAGGTCGACTTCTGCGAGAAGAAATATGTCTTCGACGCCGCCAAGCCGCCGGGCGCCACCCGCGATCCGGTGTTTGATGCGTCCGCCAAATGCCCGGCCTATGTGATTCCCGACCAGATCGCCGAAGCGGTCCGCCAGAAGCAGCAGGAAGAGGCGACCGAGGTTGCCAAGCTGATTTCCAAGGGCACGCCGGTGGCGCGGATGAACACCGGCATCGACGGCGGCATGAACAAGATCTTCGCCTCCAAGCTGCCGGAGGGCAGCACCGGCCTCTCCGAGGGTGGCGACAGCCAGAGCCTGCAATCACTGTCGCTGGCGCGCGCGCCCGGCACGATCCCGTCCACCGTCAATCCGCCGAAGCCGAACCTGGCGCAGCCGGAAGAGCCGGTGGTGGCGGTGTCGACGACGTCGGCGACGTCATCGGCCCGCGTCGCTTCCGCCACGCAGTCGGGTGAGCAGTCGGAAGGCCTCTTCTCCAGCATCGCCCGCAAGGTCGGGATCGGCGCCACGGCCGACGCCAACGCCGCCGCCACCAGCGTGCCGCCCTCCGCACCAGCGGCCGCCGCGAAGCCCAAAGCTACTGAGGCCAAGTCTGCTGAGGCCAAGTCTGCTGAGGCCAAGTCTGCTGAGATCAAGCCTGCTCAGACCAAGTCGCAATCGGTCGTTCGCGTCGCACCGAAGCCCACCGAAACCAAGCTCGCTGCCGCCAAGCCGGCGCTCAAGCCGACCGTCACCGATGCGCCGGCCACCTCGACCGCCGCAGCCGCGCCGGCCGCCAGGGACACGCAGCTCTCAGGCTCGCAGCCGATCGTGCAGCCAAACTCCTTCGACAACCGCTTCGGAGCGATGAGGTAGAAGCGGCGCGGCGTTCTACCCGCCTGCGATCCTCCCAACATCCGCACCGCCGCCGTCCCCGCGAAAGCGGGGTTCCATGACCACAGGAAGGCGTTGTGGCGCGAGCAAGCGGTTGCGACGGAGCACACAACAGACGCCTGTGGTTATGGGTCCCGGGTCCCGGCTTCGCCGCGGCGCGCAAGCCCGGGACGACGCGGGGAGAGTTCTGATTCAAATGTCAAACAGCGATTCCGTAGGATGGGTAGAGCGAAGCGAAACCCATCAGCTTCGGCGGCAAGCGGCACGAATGATGGGTTTCGCTTCGCTCTACCCATCCTACGTCTGATTCAAACGGCGGATGTGAGTCCGCATTCTCGCGGCACGTTGCGTCCGAGCTTGCGTCTCGTTCCACCCTCTCATTGAACAGAGGGCGCAGGGAAAGCCGGGTGCTGGTTGCACCCGTGGGTCCCGTGCAACAAAAAGCACGGGGGTAGGACCACAGGTTCAACCGAAGCATTCCGGCTTTCCCTGCGCGATGGTTTACGGCTTACTTCGCGCTCTCCCCGGTGACCGGGCTCTTTTGCCACCGTCACTTCATAGAAGCTTAGCGCCAGCGTCGGGGCGCCAGGACCACACGACTTCGCCGTCCGTGATGCGTGTGCTCGTCAGTCACATCCATCACGTCCACCGCATCTCACCGCAACGTTCGTGACGATCGCGAGCCGCCCCTCATTTGGGTGAGACGCGCGGAGTTAAATCACTGATTTGCCCGACGACGGAAGCGGAATGTTTTTTGCGCGAGGACTGGACGGAGCAAATCAGGTTGAAATCGCTCGCGAATTTCTCTCCGTCATTCCGGGGCATCGCGAAAGCGATGAGCCCGGAATCCATCCAACCGCAGAGCATGCGGCGAAATGGATTCCGGGTTCGCGCTGCGCGCGCCCCGGAATGACGGATAGTGAGGAGCCCGTGGCCCATCCCTCGAGACGCCGCTAGCGCGGCTCCTCGGGATGAGGTCCGTTATTTTCGAGAGAGCGGAATGCTGCCCGCTTACGGGCAGCTCATCTCACGCATACCGGCCGTGGCAGTGCTTGTACTTCTTGCCGCTGCCGCAAGGGCAATCCTCGTTGCGGCCGACCTTGCCCCAGGTGGCGGGGTTGTTGGGATCGCGGTCGGAGGGGGCGGCCTTCGGCACCAGCGAGGCGTTGGCGAAGGACATCTCGTCCTCGCCGGTGTTGGGATCGAGCTTGTGCGCTTCCATCGCCGGCAACACCGGCTGCTGCTCCTCCGGCGGGATGATCTCGACCCGCATCAATTGCGCGGTGACGGCTTCGCGCAGATGCGAGCTCATCTCCTGGAAGAGGTTGAAGGCTTCGGTCTTGTACTCCTGCAGCGGATCGCGCTGGCCATAGCCGCGCAGGCCGATCACCTGGCGCAGATGGTCGAGCATGATCAGGTGCTCGCGCCAGAGATGGTCGAGCGTCTGCAACAGGATCGTCTTCTCGACGTAGCGCATCACGTCGGGGCCCCATTGCGCGACCTTGGCCGCCATGCGCTCGTCGACATTCTTTTCGATCCGCGCCAAGAGCTCCTCGTCGGCGATGCCCTCTTCCTTGGCCCATTCGTCGACCGGCAGGTCGATATCGAGCACCCGCTTCAATTCGTCCTTCAGACCAGCCGCATCCCACTGCTCGGCATAGGCATGCTCCGGGATATGCTTGGCCACCAGATCCTCGATGAAGGCGTGGCGCATGTCGGTGACGGTCTCGGCGACGCTCTCGTCCTTCATCAGTTCGACGCGCTGGTCGAAGATCACCTTGCGCTGGTCGTTCTGGACGTTGTCGAATTTGAGCAGGTTCTTGCGGATGTCGAAGTTGCGCGCTTCGACCTTCTGCTGCGCCTTTTCCAGCGCCTTGTTGATCCAGGGATGGATGATCGCCTCGCCCTCTTTCAGGCCGAGCCGGGTCAGCATGCTGTCGAGCCGGTCGGACCCGAAGATGCGCATCAGATCGTCTTCCAGCGACAGGAAGAATTTCGAGCGGCCGGGGTCGCCCTGGCGGCCGGAACGGCCGCGGAGCTGGTTGTCGATGCGGCGGGATTCATGCCGCTCGGAGCCGATAATGTAGAGGCCGCCGGGCTTGGTCACCGTCTTCGCAGGCTTGCTGCCCTTGGCGGGCTCGACCTCGACGATCTCCTCGGCCTTCAAGACGATCTCGCGGAAGCGCTCGATGTCGGCCTTGATCTGCTCGATCTTCTGCGCCTTCTCGGCTTCATCGGTGATCGCAGCCGTCTCCTGCTGGATCCGCATCTCGAGCGAGCCGCCGAGCTTGATGTCGGTACCACGGCCGGCCATGTTGGTCGCGATCGTGATCGCGCCGGGCACGCCGGCTTCGGCGACGATATAGGCTTCCTGCTCGTGGAAGCGCGCATTCAAGACCGCGAACAGCTTGGCCGGCTTGCCGGCGCGCGCCGCGGCATAGAGCTTGTCGAGCGCGCCGTGATTGCTGAAGTCGATCTGCTTGTAGCCGTGCTTGCGCAAATATTCGGCCAGCACTTCGGATTTCTCGATCGAGGCGGTGCCGACCAGGACCGGCTGCAGCCGCTTGTTGGCGCGTTCGATCTCAGCGAGGATCGCGGCGTATTTTTCGGTCTGCGTACGATAGACCTCGTCGTCCTCGTCGAGGCGCGCCACCGGCAGGTTGGTCGGGATCTCCACGACCTCGAGCTTGTAGATGTCGAACAATTCGTCGGCTTCGGTCGCGGCCGTGCCGGTCATGCCCGCCAGCTTCTCGTACATCCGGAAATAGTTCTGGAAGGTGATCGAGGCGAGCGTCTGGTTCTCCGGCTGGACCTGGACGTGCTCTTTGGCTTCCAGCGCCTGGTGCAGGCCTTCCGAGTAGCGGCGCCCCGGCATCATGCGTCCGGTGAACTCGTCGATGATGACGACCTCGCCGTCGCGAACGATGTAATCCTTGTCGCGGGTGAACAGCGTGTGCGCGCGCAGCGCCTGGTTGACGTGGTGAACGACCGAGACGTTCTCGACGTCATAGAGGGAGTCGCCCTTGAGCTGGCCGGCATCGCGCAGCAGCCCTTCGAGCTTTTCCATGCCGCCTTCGGTCAGCGTCACCGTGCGCTGCTTCTCGTCGACCTCGTAGTCCGACTTGTCGAGCTTGGGAAAGAACGTGTCGATGGTGTTGTAGAAATCCGAACGGTCGTCGAGCGGGCCGGAGATGATCAGCGGCGTCCGCGCCTCGTCGATCAGGATCGAGTCGACTTCGTCGACGATGGCGTAATAGTGCCCGCGCTGGACCATGTCCTCCAGGCGGTACTTCATGTTGTCGCGGAGGTAGTCGAAGCCGTATTCGTTGTTGGTGCCGTAGGTGATGTCGCAGCCATAGGCCGTCTTGCGCTCGGCATCATCGAGCCCGTGGACGATGACGCCGGTGCTCATGCCGAGGAAGGAATAGATCTGGCCCATCCAGCCGGAGTCACGGCGGGCAAGGTAATCGTTGACGGTGACGACATGGACGCCCTTGCCGGCAAGTGCGTTGAGATAGACCGCGAGCGTCGCCACCAGCGTCTTGCCTTCGCCGGTCTTCATCTCGGCGATGTCGCCCTCATGCAGCACCATGCCGCCGATGAGCTGCACATCGAAATGGCGCTGGCCGAGGGTGCGCTTGGCTGCTTCGCGGACGGTGGCGAAGGCCGGAACCAGGAGGTCGTCGAGCGTCTTGCCGTTCGCCAGCTCCTGCCGGAATTCGGCGGTGCGGGCCTTCAGCGCCTCGTCCGAGAGCTTTGCGAGCTCGGGCTCCAATGCGTTGATGGCGTTGACGCGGGCCTGATAGCCCTTCACCCGCCGGTCGTTGGCGGAGCCGAACAATTTGCGGGCGAGCGCGCCGATCATGCGTAGTTCCTGTTCTTCTGCGTTGCAACCAGAGCGTGGTGCCGCCGATTGTCTATCAACTCACCGTGACGCACCCCGGCAACGGCCCCAACCTGGGGCCCGATCCGCCAATTAAGTGGGAAGCAAGCAATCCAAGGTTCAACGGCCAAAAACGTAAGCAAAATGAGCGCTATCGCCATTGACACGATGGGCCAGAGATATGGCCCGCTCCGGGGGTTGTCAACGCTCGGCAGGATGTCAAGGAATTCATCATTTTGTCAGACTTTTCGCGTTGCCAAGGCGGCTTGATTGGGCGAGTGTCCGCCCCGCTCAAGAGAAGTTCCCCTGTTCGAGACAAGTTAAGGATTTTGCATGACCACGTCGTTCGCGGAAATGAAACCCGGCTTGCGTATCGGCCTCGCATCCCTGGCCGTGACCGGCTCGATCGCCGCGGTTCTCGCCTTCGGTCTGCCGGTCCGCGCTGAGGATTCCAACCCGGTGCTTGCCAAGGTCAACGGGCAGGAGATCCGCCAGAGCGATGTGGCAATCGCCGAAGAGGAACTTGGGCCGAGCCTGCAGCAGATGGACCCTGCGACGCGGAAGGATAACCTTCTGGCCTTCCTGATCGACATGAAGATCGTCGCCAAGGCCGCCGAGGACAAGAAGGTCGACAATACCGACGAGTTCAAGAAGCGCCTCGCCTTCACCCGCAACCGCCTCCTGATGGATAGCCTGCTTGCCAGCGAGGGCAAGGCTGCGACCACCGATGACGCCATGAAGAAGGTCTATGAGGAGGCCTCCAAGCAGATCACCGGCGAACAGGAAGTGCATGCCCGCCACATCCTGGTCGAGACCGAGGACGAAGCCAAGGCGATCAAGGCCGAGCTCGCGAAGGGCGCCGATTTCGCCGAGCTCGCCAAGAAGAAGTCGAAGGATCCCGGCGCCTCCGATGGCGGCGACCTCGGCTTCTTCACCAAGGAACAGATGGTGCCGGAATTTTCCGCCGTCGCCTTTTCGCTCGAGCCGGGCAAGATCTCCGACCCCGTGAAGTCGCAGTTCGGCTGGCACATCATCAAGGTCGAGGAGAAGCGCAACCGCACCGCGCCGCCGTTCGACCAGGTCAAGAGCCAGATCGAGACCTATGTGACCCGCAAGGCACAGGCCGACTATGTCGCCAAGCTGCGCGAGGCTGCCAAGATCGAGCGCACGGACAAGCCGGAAGAGACCGCCAAGAGCGACGCCAAGCCGGACGCCGCGGCGCCCGCCGCCAAGCCGTCCGACTCCAAGATGGCACCGCCGGCGAAGAAGTAAGAATTCGCTGTCACTTCAGCGAAGCCAATAGTATCTACACTCGTCATGGCCGGGCTTGTCCCGGCCATCTACGTCTTGGCGCCTCGCCGGCCGGGAAAAGGACGTGGATGGCCGGGACATCCTGCGCGAAGACGCGCTTCGCGCTTTAGCCCGGCCATGACGATTGCGCCTGCCTGATTGGAATCCGCCATGTCCACCGCCGTTTCTCCCCTCGCCCCGACAGACGTTCCCGATTTGCCCGCGATTGCGGGTGTCAGGCTTGCGACGGCGGCGGCCGGCATCCGCTACAAGGGGCGCACCGATGTGCTGCTCGCGGTGATGGACAAGGGCACCACCGTCGCCGGTGTCTTCACCAAGTCGAAATGCCCGTCAGCCCCGGTGGAGTGGTGCCGCGCCAAGCTCGGCAAAGGCGGATCTTCTAAGGGAGGATTTGCACGCGCGCTGGTGGTCAATTCCGGCAATGCCAATGCCTTCACCGGCAAAACCGGCAAGCAGTCGACCGCGCTGACCGCGCAGATCGCCGCCAAGGCGGTCGGCTGCGGCGTCAATGAGGTGTTTTTGGCCTCCACCGGCGTGATCGGCGAGCCGCTCGATGCGACCAAGTTCGACGGCGTGCTGGCGACGCTGGCCGAGCAAGCCGGGCCCGACGACTGGATGGGCGCGGCGAAGGCGATCATGACCACCGACACCTTCCCGAAGGTCGCGACCGCGACCGTGAAGCTCGGCAAGGCCAAGGTGACGATCAACGGCATGGCCAAGGGCGCCGGCATGATCGCGCCCGACATGGCGACGATGCTGTCCTTCATCTTCACCGATGCGCCGCTGTCATCAGCCGCGCTGCAGCAGCTCCTGAAGAGCGGGGTCGAGGACACCTTCAACGCCGTCACCATCGACGGCGACACCTCGACATCCGACACGCTATTGGCATTCGCGACCGGCACCGCGGCCGCGAACGGCGCACCGAAGATCAGCCGCGCCAGCGACCCGCGCCTGAAAGCATTCGCAAAGGCGTTCCGCGATGTGCTCGCCAACCTTGCCGAACAGGTGGCGCGCGACGGCGAAGGCGCGCGGAAACTGGTCGAGATCATCGTCGATGGCGCGACGACCAAGGCTTCCGCTCGCAAGATCGCGATGTCGGTGGCGAACTCGCCGCTGGTCAAGACCGCGATCGCCGGCGAGGACGCCAATTGGGGCCGGGTGGTGATGGCGGTCGGCAAGGCCGGCGAGCCCGCCAACCGCGACAAGCTCTCGATTTCCTTCAACGGCATCCGCGTCGCCAAGAGCGGCGCCCGCGATCCCTCCTACAACGAGGCGGAAGTGTCGCAGGCGATGAAAGCGCCGAAGATCCAGATCAAGGTCAATCTCGGCCTCGGCAAGGGCCGCGACCGTGTGCTGACCTGCGATCTCACCAAGGAATATGTCGCGATCAACGGCGATTACAGGTCATAGGACACCGTCGTCCCTGCGAAAGCAGGGACCCATAACCACAGGGAGGCGTTGTGGCGCGCGCAAGTGGTTGTAGCGGAGCACATCGCTAAACCCTGTGGTTATGGGTCCCGGCGCAAGGCCGGGACGACAGCGGAGTTCGGGCGGACTGCATGACCGATATCAAACTCACCCTCGTGGTTGCCTGCGCGCTCATCGATGCCGACAAGCGCGTGCTGCTGGCGCAGCGGCCTGCCGGCAAGCCGATGGCGGGGCTCTGGGAATTTCCGGGCGGCAAGGTCGAGGCCGGCGAACGGCCGGAAGCGACGCTGATCCGCGAATTGCATGAAGAACTCGGCATCACCGTCGCCGAGCCCTGCCTGGCGCCGCTGACCTTCGCGAGCCACGCCTATGAGACGTTTCACCTGCTGATGCCGCTCTATATCTGCCGGCGCTGGGACGGCATGGTGACGGCGCGCGAGGGACAGAATCTCGCCTGGGTCCGCGCCAACAAATTGCGCGAGTACGAAATGCCGGCGGCGGACATTCCGCTGATCCCGCATCTGATTGATCTGCTGTTGTAGGCCCCGCACTCGTCATGGCCGGGCTTGTCCCGGCCATCCACGTCTTGGAACGCTCAGGAAAGGACGTGGATGCCCGGCACAAGGCCGGGCATGACGGCGGCAGTTGGCTCAGGCTTTCCCTGCCCGCTTCACCGCCTCTGCCAAGCTCGCTTTCGCCGAACCCGGCCGCAGCGGTTTTTGCTGGCTTTCATGCGGTGCCCAGCCGGACAGCCAGATCACGTCGAAGGTGGCGCGGATGCGGCCGTCAGGATCGGCGAAGCGCTCGGCATAGATTTGCGCCAACCGCAATAGCGTGGCGCGGCGGGTTGGCGCGCGGCGCCGCTCGACCAGGATATTGGTGGCGCCCATGCGCCGCAATTCCTGCATCAGCGCGAAGGCGTTGGCGTAGCGCACCACGATGCGGTCGACGTCGGTCACCGGCAGCGCGAAGCCGGCACGCTGCAACAGCGCGCCGATGTCGCGCAAATCGGCGAATGGCGCCACGCGCGGCGACACTCCGCCCTCGCATTCGGATTCGGCCGCGGCGAAGGATTGCCGAAGCTCGGTCAACGTATCGCCGCCGATCATCGCCGCGAGCAACAGCCCGTCGGGCCTGAGCGCGCGACGTACCTGCGCGAGCACGCCGGGAAGATCGTTGACGAACTGGAAAGCGAGCGCGGAGACCGCAAGATCGAGCGAAGCCGGCTGCAGCGGAAGGACTTCGGCAGCCTCGAACGCAACCTCGCGGACGGACTTGCATCGTGCGCGCAAGAGATCATGGAGCGCATTGCCCGGCGTCCAGATGTCGGCGGCATCGGCAAACTCCCGCGTGACCGCCTGCAAACGCTCCGCCATGTCCTCGCCGACGCGCTCGAGCAGGAAGGTGACCGGCGCATCGCGCCGCGCGCGCTTCAGCCGCGCCGCGAGCAGCGAACGATCGAACAACACAGGTGTGGTCGGATTTGCGGCCATGCCCGCTGGTTACGCCCTGCCTTCGCCTCTGGCAACGCAATGCTTGAGCTGACACGATCATGAGGCTAGCCTCGGTCCATGGGCGCCGAGGCATCACCATCCCGCTCCATTGCAGGCCATCTGCGCGGCGCGCTGAGCGTTGCGCAGGGAGCATGGACGCATGCAGCACGGCTGATGCTCGACATCGCGCTGCCGACGCTGTGCGTTTCGTGCCGCGAGCCGGTCGATGGCGAGGGCGTCTGCGCCGCCTGCTGGGCCAAATTGTCGTTCATTGCACCACCGTTCTGCCCGCGGCTCGGCATTCCCTTCGTCTACGACCCCGGTCCGGAGCTGTTGTCGATGGAGGCGATCGCCAGTCCGCCGGCCTACCAGCGCGCCCGCGCCGCGGTGCGCTATGACGACGTCGCGCGCACGCTGGTGCACGCATTGAAATTCCAGGACCGCACGGATCTCGCGCCAGCAATGGGCCGCTGGATGGCGCGCGCGGGGAAGGAATTGCTTCGCGACGCCGATATTTTGGTACCAGTTCCCCTGCACTGGCGGCGCGGCTGGAGCCGCCGCTACAATCAATCCGGCGCGCTTGCCCGCGTCATTTCGCGCCAGAGCGGCGTCGCGCTCGCCCCCGATGCGCTGCGCCGGGTGCGCTCGACCGAGCAGCAGGTCGGATTGTCGCGGGCGCAGCGGGCGACCAATGTCCAGGGTGCTTTCAAAGTGGGGCCGGACCGCGCGGCCGAAGTCCAGGGCCGCCGCGTGATCCTGGTCGATGACGTCCTGACCTCGGGAGCGACGGTCGACGCCTGCGCGCGGGCGCTTCTGCGCGCCAAGGCGGCACAGGTCGATGTGCTGGTGTTCGCCCGGGTTGTCGATAGCCACAAAACTCCCATATAATCCCGGACAAAATCACAACCGAGCGCACCATGACCACTGCGATTGAAATCTATACCCGCCCGGGCTGCGGCTACTGCAGCGCGGCCAAGTCGCTTCTGACCCGCAAGAAGGCGGCGTTCACCGAATTCAACGTGGCCAGCGACGCGGCCTATCGCGACGAGATGTACAAGCGGGCCGGCGCCGGTTCGACCTTTCCGCAGATCTTCATCGGCAGCACCCATGTCGGCGGCTGTGACGAGCTCTATGCGCTCGACCGCGAGGGCAAGCTCGATGGCCTCTTAGCCAGCGAAGGCGTGGCCTGATGAGTGCCGACAGCACCTTCACCGCAGCCATGGTGCAGATGCGCACCTCGCTTCTGCCGGAGCCGAGCCTCGAGCAGGGCATGAAGCTGGTGCGCGAGGCGGCGGCGCAAGGCGCGGACTATGTGCTCACACCCGAAGTGAGCAACATGATGCAATTGAACCGCAAGGCGCTGTTCGAGCATCTGGCGACGGAAGAGGACGACAAGTCGCTGAGGGCCTATCGCGCGCTCGCAGCCGAATTGAAGATCCATCTGCATATCGGCTCGCTGGCACTGCGCTTCTCGCCGGAGAAGGCCGTGAACCGGTCCTTCCTGATCGGTCCGGACGGCAATCTGCTCGCCAGCTACGACAAGATCCATATGTTCGATATCGATCTGCCCGGCGGCGAGAGCTACCGCGAATCGGCCAATTACCAGCCGGGCGAGACTGCTGTGATCTCCGATCTGCCCTGGGGCCGGATCGGATTGACGATCTGCTACGACGTGCGCTTCCCGGCGCTGTACCGCGCGCTGGCCGAAAGCGGCGCGTCCTTCCTCACCGTACCGTCCGCCTTCACCCGCAAGACCGGCGAGGCGCATTGGCACATTCTGCTCCGCTCGCGCGCCATCGAGACCGGCTGCTTCGTGTTTGCCGCCGCGCAAGCCGGCCTGCACGAGAACAAGCGCGAGACCTATGGTCATTCGCTGATCATCGATCCCTGGGGCGAGATCCTCGCCGAGGGCGGCGTCGAGCCGGGCGTGTTCCTGGCGAAGATCGATCCGGCCAAGGTCGAGACCGCGCGCAGGGCGATTCCCTCGCTGCAGCACGGACGGCGTTTCACCGTCGCCGACCCCAAGGCAGGTCCGGAGCATCTGCACCTCGTCCGGGGCTCAGCATGATCCGCTACAACCTGCGCTGCGAACGGGGCCACGCTTTCGAAAGCTGGTTCCAGAATTCGTCGGCTTACGATTCTCAGGTCCGCCGCAAGCTCGTGGCCTGCCCGACCTGCGGCTCGTCCAAGGTCGAGAAGGCGATCATGGCGCCACAGATCGTCGGCAAGAAGGGCCGTGAAACCGCAGCGCCCGCACCCGCCGAGCAGCCGGCGCCCGCGCCGGCCGAATCGACGCCGCTGATGATGGCGCAGGAGCGCGAACTGCGCGCCAAGCTGAAGGAATTGCGCGACCACATCGTCAAGAACGCCGACAATGTCGGCGACCGCTTCCCCAACGAGGCGCGCAAGATGCATTACGGCGATATCGAGCACCGTCCGATCTACGGCGAGGCTTCGCCGGAGGAAGCCCGCTCGCTGATCGAGGAAGGCGTCGAGGTCTCGCCGCTGCCGGTGCTGCCGGACGACCGCAACTGATCCTCACGCCGCGATCAATAGCGCCACACCGATCACGATCAGGACGATGCCGGAAAGCTCGCGCGGCGAGATCGGCTGCTTGAACGAATAATACGCTACGCCCTGCGCGAACAAGACTTCGATCAGGGCCAATGTGCGCACGTTCGCCGCCGCCGTCAGCGCGAAGGCGAGGAACCAGAATTGCGAGGCGAACGCGCCCATGAAGCCCGCCAGCATCGATGGCCGCCATAATCCGAGGATCGCCTTGAGCACCCCGGGCGCCCGCAGCAACAGATAGATCGACAGCACCAGCGTCTGCACGAACAGGCCGAACACCAGCGTATAGGACGACGCCGTCACGAAGGAGACGCCGGGCACCGCGATGATCGCGCCGCGAAAGCCGATCGCAGACAGCGCGAACGCGGCCGCGGCGACCAGGCCCATGATGGTCGGCCTCAGCTCCGCAAATCCTTTCTCGCCGCCGGGCCGCAGCGCGGTGATGACGACCCCGACGGTCGCGATCAGGATCGCGATCACCTTCAGCAAGGTGAGATGATCGCCCAGGAAGACGAAGCCGAAGATCGCGGTCTGGATCGCCTCGGTCTTCAGATAAGCCGTCGTCACCACGAAGGACCGCTCGTTCATCGCCAGCAGCATCAGGCCGGTGCCGACGATCTGGCTGAGCGCACCGAGCAGCAGCCACGGCCAGAACGCCACCGGCGGCCACGGAGCGGAATCGCCGGTCACCACGATGACCAGCGCAAAAAACAGGATCGAGAACGGAAAGCCGAACAGGAAGCGGATATTGGTCGCGCCCCAGGTCCCGAGCGGCCCGGTCAGCGACCGCTGCATCGCATTGCGCGCAACCTGCCCGAGCGCGGCGACGATGGTGAAAGGAATCCAGAGCCAGGAAATCGTTAGCATCTGCGCAAGAATCGCGGGGGCGGGGAACGGCATCACCGTGGCGGGCGCCGGGCGCGCGGTCAACCGGAACAGCGCATGACAGGATTGCGCCAGGGCAACATATACGGTGTCGTCCCTGCGAAAGCACTAGGGCATGCACAGATGTGGTGCGGTGCGGCGGATTGACTCGGGGCGGGTGTGAGGGA
>NZ_JBVBEF010000083.1:0-32525 GCF_055456055.1 Bradyrhizobium sp. LeoB3 | reverse complement strand
CTTGGCCGCGACCGGCCGTGGGCGAAGGCGTGAGGTCTTGTCCGAGAGCCGGATGCGGGAGATCTGCCTGTCCGGTTCGACGAGCGGGATGTGGAAACGGAGTCACGGCTACACCACTAAGGCACCGCCAGACGAAAGGGGCGGGAACAGATATGTGTAGCCTAAAGCCACCGCGCCACATCTCGACTCCACCATGAGCGGTAATGCTCCGACTGATCATAAGATTTCCGCTTGGCCGAACGAAGCTGACGTGTACGCCTATGAGTACACAACCCTAGCGGCCGTCTTGGTCCTCCCAATCCTCCCATTCAACATCATTGTTGATCTCCAGATAGGTGGAAACGGCGGCGCCGACGGTCGGGAAGAAGCTGTCCTCACCAAGCTGCGCCAGTAATCCGAATTTCTTCAGCTTGTCCTTTACGGGATCCTTGAGTTCGGCAAAGCGAAGCTCGATACCCCGCGCGTGTAGTGTCTCGTCCAACTGGGCAAGTGTATCGCCGGCGGTGACGTCCACGCTGGTGACCGGCTCGGCGGCAACGACCAGCCAGCGCACGGGCGTCGGTGATTTCGCCACCGCGTCCATAATGCGCTCGTTGAAGAATTCGGCGTTGGCGAAGAACAAAGGCGCGTCCCACCGAAACAGCACCAGCCCCGGGACCTGGCGTGCATCCGGATATCTGGTGATGTCGTGATAACCTTTGACGCGGTCGGCGCGGCCCAACACGGCCGAGTGCGGGCGCCACCCGTCCCATAGAAACTCGGCGATGGCGATGGCGATGGCGAGGCCAATTCCCGGAATCACCCCGAGCGCGGCCACACCGACAAAGCAGACGATCGACAGCCAGAACTCCCATTGCTGGATGCGATAGATCCGTTTGAGGTCGGTGACCTCGAACAACCCGATCGCGGCGGCGATGACGACGGCGGCGAGCGCGGCGTTGGGTAAATGCTGAAGCAGGTTTGGCGCTACCAGCAGCAGAAGGGCGATGGCCAGCGCGCCGACGACACAAGTCAGTTGGGTGCGGGCGCCGGCGGCTTCGGCAACCGGCGTGCGCGAACTGCTGCTGCTGATCGGAAAGCCCTGGAAAAAGCCGGCTGCCAGATTGGCGGCGCCAAGCCCCACCATCTCCTGGTTGGGATCGGCGTGCGTGCCCAATCGTGCCGCAAAGGCGCGCGAAAGCACGCTGGTGTCGGCGAACGATATCAGCGCGACGGCAGAGCCGCCGAGCACGACCGGCACTATGTCATTGGTGCCGATCAGGGGAACGGCGAAGCCCGGCAATCCCTGCGGAAGAGGACCCAGAACGGTGACGCCGTAATGCGGTCCGAGACCCAGCGCACCGACGATGACCGTCGCCGCGACCACTGCAATCAGGACACCTGGCAGACGCTTGTTGTTCCGGAGCAGGAGAATAATGATCAAGCTGCCGAGTCCAATCCCGAACGCGATCCAGTTGGTCTTGCCGTCGAGGATCGCATCGGCGATTGCCCACAAGCTCCGCAACGGTCCCTCGCTCTCGATGGAGAAACCGAACAGCTTTGGCAGTTGGCTGACCAACACGGTCAGGGCAATTCCGTTCATGTAACCGTAGCGTATCGGCTTGGAGAGAAGCTCGGTCACAAAACCCAGACGCGCAATGCCTGCCAGAATGCATACCGTCCCGGATACGATCGCCATTGCGCCGGCCAAGGTTGCGGCGCGCAGAGGATCGCCACCCGACAGCGGAACGACGACGCCGAGGATGACGGCTGCGAGAGCCGAGTCCGGTCCCAGCACAAGGATGCGGCTGGGCCCGAACAACGCGTAGACCAGCAGCGGTACGATCGTTGCGTACAGACCGTAGATGCCAGGCAAGCCCGATGCTTTCGCGTAGGCAATCCCAACCGGGACCAGCATGGTCGCCAGCACGAGCCCGGCGAAGACATCATGGCGGAGCGACGCCGCTTCATATCGACGGATGGCGTCGAGACCTGGCAGCCAGCGGCTCCAATGCTTCATTGCCGGTCACTCCCCAACCCGGTCGGGCTCGCACCATTCTCGGATCAAACCGGGCAGAGGTTCAAGCTGGGCGGACGGAGCGGGGCAGGCGACTTACGAATTACTCTGCTCCTCGAACGCCTTCACCGATACCGCGGCGACCTGCCGCAGTGCCTCGCGGTCGGCGCCCGACGAGGCCATCACGCCCATGCCGGCGATGACTGCGGAGAGATAGCGCGCGAGCGCGGCGGGGTCAGCGGTTTCCTTCAGGTCGCCCTCGGCCTTCGCCCTGACGAAGCGCTCGCGGAGCTGGTTTTCGGTCTGCGCCCGATGGGCGGCGAGTTCGAATGGAACGTTTGCCGAGCCGGTGCCGCAGGCAAGACCGCCCTGGACCAGCAGGCAGCCGGGTGGGTTGGCCGGGTCGGTCTGGGTATCGGCGGTGCCCATCAGCATGCGCTCGGCCACCCCGCGGGCGGTCGGCGCGCTCACGATTTCTTCCATCCAGCAGGCCCGTTTGGCGCTATAACGATCGAGCGCAGCCTTCAACAGGCCCTCTTTGCTGCCGAAGGCCGCGTACAGGCTCGGCGGATTTATGCCCATGACTTCAGTGAGTTGCGCGATCGTCGCGCCCTCATAGCCGTGCCGCCAGAACACTTCCATCGCCTGGTCCAGCGCCGCGTCGGCGTCGAACGCCCGGGGCCTGCCCATCGCCATTGCGTGCTCCCTGAAAATTTCTTAACATGCGCTACATAAGTATCTTGCGGACCGGCGTCCAGATCCACATTTGTAGCGCTCACTACATTATGGAGCGCGCAAATGCCCCCCGCCCGTATTACCCCCCGTTCTGGCCGATTCCGACGCATCGTTGGCGGTATTGTGATCGTTGGCGCCGTCGTGGCGGCCGGATCGGTCCTTTCCGGCCGCTATTTTTATGCCGCGCAGGCGACCAGTGCAGCCGCCGCACCGGAGCAGGCCGTCGCCGTGACGGTCGCGGCCATCGAGCCCCGACAGGCCAATCTGTGGGACGATTTCTCCGGCCGCCTCGAGGCCATCGACCGTGTCGAGGTCCGGCCGCGTGTCGCCGGAGCGATCCTTTCGACCAACTTCACCGAGGGCTCGCTGGTGAAGGCCGGTGACGTCCTGTTCAAGATCGATCCCGCGCCTTACGCCGCCGAGGTCGACAAGGCCAAGGCGCAGCTCGAGGCCGCCAAAGCGCGCGTGGTGTTCACGACCAGCGAACTCGAGCGCGGCGCGCAGCTCGTCGGCAACGCCGTCGTGACGCGGCGCGACTATGACCAGCGCGACAATGCCAATCGCGAAGCGATTGCCAACGTCAAGGCCGCCGAGGCGACGCTGCAAACCGCTAAGCTCAATCTCGACTATACCGAGGTGCGCGCGCCCGTGGACGGTCGCGTCGGTAAGTTCGAGGTCACCGTCGGCAATCTCGTCGCCGCCGGTACCGCGTCGCCGGTGTTGACCTCGCTGGTCTCGGTCAATCCGATCTATGCCAGCTTCGACGCCGACGAAGAGGTGGTGCTGCGCGCGCTGAACTCGATCGCAGATGCCTCCGGCACGCGCGGCAATCTCGACCGGATCCCGGTGGAGATGACGACGTCCGGCGGCACCACCGCCAAAGGGCATATCCAGCTCATCGACAACCAGGTCAACGGCCAGAGCGGCACCATCCGCGTGCGGGCGGTGTTCCGCAATGAAGACGGCCGCCTGATCCCGGGTCAGTTCGCCCGCGTGCGCATGGGCCAGCCGCAGAAGCAGACGCTTGTGCTGGTTGATGAGCGCGCGATCGGCACCGACCAGGACAAGAAATTCGTGATGGTGGTCGGCGAGGATAGCCGCGCAGTCTACCGTCCGGTCGCGCTCGGCGGCACCGTCGACGGCCTGCGTATCGTCACCTCGGGCCTGAAGGCGGGCGAGCGCATCGTCGTCAATGGCCTGCAGCGCGTGCGCCCCGGCGCTCTCCTGAAATTGGAGATCGCCGAAATGGGCGCGCGGGGCACCCAGCAGGCCGCTGCCGATAGCAACAATCAGCATCTGGCGCAGCAGTGATGCCTGATGACTTGGCGCTCGATCGATCCGCCGGACTCCACCTCGCCCCGCTTGCGGGGAGAGGTCGGATCGCATCGAAGATGCGATCCGGGTGAGGGGGAACCTCTCCACGAGTCTATCTCTCACCGTGTTTGCGGAAGCTCCCCTCATCCCGACCTTCTCCCCGCGTGCGGGGAGAAGGAGAAACTCCCCAACTCCTGAATTGATCGCATTGGAAGGCTCCGCACAGGCGGGGGCACACCCATGAATCTCTCGAAATTTTTCATCGACCGCCCGATCTTTGCAGGCGTGCTGTCGGTCCTGATTTTCCTCGCCGGCCTGATCTCGCTGCTTGCGATGCCGATCTCGGAATATCCCGATGTTGTGCCGCCTTCGGTCGTGGTGCGCGCCACCTATCCCGGCGCCAATCCGAAGGTGATCGCGGAAACGGTCGCGACCCCGATCGAGGAGCAGATCAACGGCGTCGAGAACATGCTCTATATGAGCAGCCAGGCGACCACCGACGGCGCGATGACGCTGACGGTGACCTTCCGCCTCGGCACCGACCCCGACAAGGCGACGCAGCTCGTGCAGAACCGCGTGCAGCAGGCCGAGCCGCGCCTGCCGGCGGTGGTGCGCCAGCTCGGCATCATCACCAAGAAGAGCTCGCCCGACCTCACCATGGTGGTGCATCTGTTGTCGCCGAACAGCCGCTACGACATGACGTATTTGCGCAACTACGCAGTGCTCAATGTCAAGGACCGGCTGGCGCGGATCGACGGCGTCGGCGACGTCCAGCTCTATGGCGCCGGCGACTATTCGATGCGGGTCTGGGTCGATCCGCAGAAGGCCGCCGAGCACGGCCTGACCGCGAGCGATATCGTCAGGGCGATCCAGGCGCAGAATGTCGAAGCCGCCGCCGGCGTGGTCGGCTCCTCGCCCAGCGTCAAGGGCATCGACCTGCAGCTTTCCGTCAACGCCGAGGGCCGGCTCGCCAGCGAAGAGCAGTTCGGTGAGATCGTGGTGAAGACCGGCGCGCGCGGCGAGGTGGTACGGCTGCGTGACGTCGCGCGCATTGAGTTAGGGGCTTCCGAATATGGCCTGCGCTCCCTGCTCGACAACAAGCAGGCGGTCGCGATCCCGATCAACCAGGCGCCCGGCTCCAACGCCCTCGATATCTCCACCAAGGTCCGCGCCACCATGGCCGAGATCAAGAAGAACATGCCCGATGGCGTCGACTTCAAGATCGTCTACGATCCCACGCAGTTCGTGCGTTCCTCGATCGAGGCGGTGGTGCACACGCTCTTAGAAGCGATCGTGCTGGTCGTGCTGGTGGTCATCCTGTTCCTGCAGACCTGGCGCGCCTCGATCATTCCGCTGCTCGCGGTGCCGGTGTCGATCGTCGGCACCTTCGCGGTGATGCATGTGTTCGGCTTCTCCATCAATGCGCTCAGCCTGTTCGGCCTGGTGCTCGCGATCGGCATCGTCGTCGACGACGCCATCGTCGTGGTCGAGAACGTCGAACGCAATATCGAGTCCGGCTTGTCGCCGCGGGAGGCCACCTACCAGGCGATGAAGGAAGTGTCCGGCCCGATCATCGCGATCGCGCTGGTCCTGATCGCGGTGTTCGTGCCGCTCGCCTTTATCTCCGGCCTCACCGGGCAGTTCTACAAGCAGTTCGCGTTGACGATCGCGATCTCCACCGTGATCTCGGCGATCAACTCGCTGACACTGTCGCCGGCGCTCTCGGCGCTGCTGCTGAAGGGCCATCACGAGCCCAAGGACAGGCTGACGCTGATCATGGACAAGGGGCTGGGCTGGTTCTTCCGGGGCTTCAACCGCGTCTTCACGCGCTCCTCGGAGAATTACGGCCGCAGCGTCACCAAGGTGATCTTCGGCAAGACCGCCGTGATGGGCGTCTATGTGCTCCTGATCGGCGTCACCGCCGTGCTGTTCAAGCAGGTGCCGAGCGGCTTCGTTCCCGGCCAGGACAAGCAGTATCTGGTCGGCTTCGCGCGGCTGCCCGACGGCGCGACGCTGGATCGCACCGAGGAGGTCATCCGCAAGATGAGCGACATCGCGCTGACGCAGCCCGGCGTCGAAAGCTCGGTGGCGTTCCCGGGTCTGTCGATCTCCGGCTTCACCAACTCCTCCAACGCCGGCATCGTGTTCTCGACGCTGAAGCCGTTCGACGAGCGCAAGGACGCTTCGCTCAGCGGCAATGCGATCGCCGCCGAGCTCAACAAGAAATATGCCGGCATCCAGGAAGCCTTCATCGCGATGTTCCCGCCGCCGCCGGTCAACGGTCTCGGCACCATCGGCGGCTTCAAGCTGCAGATCGAGGATCGCGCTGGCCTCGGCTATGACGCGCTCAACGAGGCGACCAAGGCGTTCATGGCGGCGATGTCGAAGGCGCCGGAGATCGCCGGCCTGTTCTCGAGCTTCCAGGTCAACGTTCCCCAGCTCTATGCCGACATCGACCGCACCAAGGCGCTGCAGCTCGGCGTGCCCGTGACGGAGGTGTTCAACACGCTCCAAATCTATTTGGGCTCGTACTACGTCAACGACTTCAACAAATTCGGTCGTACGTACTCAGTCTATGTCCAGGCCGACGCGCCGTTCCGCGCCCGCGCCGACGACATCAGGCAGTTGAAGGTGCGTTCGGCCTCCGGCGACATGGTGCCGCTATCGGCGCTGCTGAAGATCCGCCAGAGCGCAGGGCCAGAGCGCGCGATCCGCTACAACGGCTTTTTGTCGTCGGACATCAACGCCGCTGCGGCGCCCGGCTATTCGTCCGGCCAGGCGCAGGAAGCGGCGACGCGGATCGCCGCCGAAGTGCTGCCGCCGGGCTTTGCCTTCGAATGGACCGACCTGACCTATCAGGAGTTCATCGCCGGCAATTCCGGCCTCTGGGTCTTCCCGCTCGCGATCCTGCTGGTCTTCCTGGTGCTGGCTGCGCTCTATGAAAGCCTGACGCTGCCGCTCGCGATCCTCATGATCGTGCCGATGGGACTGTTGGCTGCGATGTTCGGCGTCTGGCTCTCCGGCGGCGACAACAACATCTTCACCCAGATCGGCTTGATCGTGCTGGTGGGATTGTCGGCGAAGAACGCGATCCTGATCGTCGAGTTCGCGCGCGAGTTGGAATTCGCCGGCCGTTCGCCGATCCGCGCCGCGATCGAGGCGAGCCGCTTGCGGCTTCGCCCGATCCTGATGACGTCGATGGCGTTCATCATGGGCGTGCTGCCGCTGGTGCTCTCGACCGGCGCCGGCTCGGAGATGCGTCGCGCGATGGGCGTCGCAGTGTTCTCCGGCATGATCGGTGTCACGATCTTCGGTCTGTTCCTGACGCCGGTCTTCTATGTGTTGCTCCGCAGCGCCACCGGCATGAAGCCGCTGACGCATCACGGCGAAGCGACCATTCCAACAAAGGCCCACGCGGCATGACGCCGCGCGGGCCCGGAGCGTGATCACGCATTACAAAAAGATGAAGCGGGATGGTTTCGAGGAAAAATCATCCCGCTGCGGTCCTCACCTCAAGCGGCGAGGTCCTGCAGCAGTTTCGACGAGCCGCGCACCAGCACCTTGCGTCCGGCAGGCGTTAACGCCAGCGAATCGCCCCGCATCGCGGCGAGCCCCAGCGTGATCAGGCTATCGACCGCAAACCTGCTTATCCTCGAAGGGTTTGCTGCAGGTGCACGCAACGCCTTGAGAACTTCCCACTGATCGGTTGTCAGCTCGTAGTCGAATTCGTCGTTCATGGTCCCTCGGATTCGTTAACCATCGACGGGGCGCGTATTACCCAGCCCTCGTGAAGAACATGCGACCAGAACGAGTCAGGATTTCGAATTACGGGGATAGACCGTCACATCATCGTGTGGCTGGAATTCTTCAATATTTTCAAGCCATCCATTGAATCTTAACCAGGTGATACAGCAGCACTTCTGACGTGCAGCCCGGGTGCAGCGCAGCGTAACCCGGGGCATCCTGCGCCCGCATTCGCAAGCGGTCCCGGGTTACGCTGGCGCTTCACCCGGGCTACGCGCCTTTCGCGATCAGCCGCGCCGGACGCTGGCGCCGCCATCCACAGGCAAGGTTACTCCGGTAATAAAGCTCGCTTCATCTGACGCCAGAAACAGCGCGGCGTTGGCGACGTCCCAGCCGGTGCCCATCTTCTGGCGCAGCGGCACCTTGCTGTCGCGCTCGGCCTCGACTTCCGCGCGGCTCTTGTTGAATTCGCGGGCGCGGGTGTCGACCGCCATCGGCGTGTTCATCAGGCCGGGCAGGATCACATTGGCGCGAATGCCGTATTGCGCGTTCTGATAGGCAAGCTGTTCGGTGAAGGCGATCATCGCCGATTTCGTCGCCTTGTAAGCGACGTAAGGGTAGGTCGTGATCGCCGCCATCGAGGAGATATTGATGATGGCGCCGCTATTCTGCGCGCGCATGATCGGGATCACATGCTTGGCGGCGAGGATGCAGCTCTTGAGGTTGATCGCGACGCAGCGGTCGAACGCCTCTTCGCTGATCTCAAGCAGTTCGGCATCGCCGCCTGCGAGGCTGACGCCGACATTGTTGTGCAGGATATCGACCTTGCCCCAGCGCCGATGCGCGTCCGCCACCATCGCTTTGATCTCGGCGTTCTTCGTCACGTCGGCCTTGAAGGCGACAGCGGTGCCGCCCTTCGCCGCGATCATGTCGACGGTCTCCTGCGCCGAATCCAAATGGTGGTCGACGCACAGCACCTTGGCGCCCTCGCGCGCGAAAGTGAGGGCGGTGGCGCGGCCGTTGCCGATGCCCTCGCCGGGACTCTGGCCGGCGCCGACGACGATGGCGACACGATCTTGAAGGCGCATCTCTGCTTCACTCCCGCTTTTCGTTCTTGTCCATCGGGGTTCTCCCCGTTGACGATAGCGTTTCAAAGATGCGCGGGGCCGGCAAGGGGGCGGGAGATATGCTGTCAGGCCATGAATGCAGGCCCTTCAACGCATAGCAAAACGGTGCATTTTATGCAGCCATAAAAAGCTTGCACGAACGGGGAGCGAAGCATGTCGCTGATGGAAGTTGGCCTGGACGACAAGTACCGGTTGGACGTCAAACGCATCTTTCTTTCCGGTACCCAGGCGCTGGTGCGGCTTCCCATGCTGCAGCGCGAACGCGATCGTGCGCAGGGACTCACCACAGCGGGTTTCATCTCCGGCTACCGCGGCTCGCCGCTCGGTATGTACGACCACACATTGTGGCGGGCGAAATCTTTCCTCAAGCAGCACGACATCGCCTTCGTCCCTGGCCTCAACGAGGATCTGGCCGCGACTGCGGTGTGGGGCAGCCAGCAGGTCGGCATGTTTCCGGGCGCCAAGGTCGATGGCGTGTTCGGCATCTGGTACGGCAAGGGACCCGGCGTCGACCGCTCGCTCGATGCGCTGAAGCACGCCAATTCCGCCGGCACGTCAAAGAACGGTGGCGTGATCGCGCTCGCCGGCGACGACCATGGCTGCCAGTCCTCGACGCTGGCGCATCAGAGCGAGCAGGTGTTCGCATCGGCGCTGATGCCGGTCGTCAATCCGGCCACGCTGCAGGACTATCTCGACCTCGGCATCCTTGGCTTCGCCTTGTCGCGCTACAGCGGCTGCTGGGTCGGCTTCAAGGCGATCTCTGAGACGGTGGAGAGCTCGGCCTCGATCATCAGCGATCCCGACCGCATCCGGATCATCACGCCGGATGATTTCGAGATGCCGCCGGATGGCCTTTCCATTCGCTGGCCGGATGCGCCGCTCGAACAGGAGCGCCGCCTGCACGGCTCGAAGATGCAGGCCGTCGCCGCCTTTGCCCGCGCCAACCGCTTCGATCGCATCGTGCTCGACTCCAAGCCGGCGCGGCTCGGCATCATGGCGACCGGCAAGGCCTATCTCGATCTGCGCCAGGCGCTCGCCGAGCTCGGCATATCAGACGCCGAGGCGCAAGCCTTGGGCCTTCGCATCTACAAGGTCGCGCTGACATGGCCGCTGGAGGAATCCGGCGCCCGCGCCTTTGCCGAAGGATTGCAGGACGTGCTCGTGGTCGAGGAGAAGCGTGGCTTCATCGAGGACCAGCTCATCCGCATCCTCTACAATGTGGATGCTTCCAGGCGGCCGTCGGTGGTCGGCAAGCGCGATGAGAGCGGCGCGGTGCTGCTGCCGAGCGAAGGGGAGTTGACGCCGACCATGGTCGCTGCCGCTGTCGTCGCGCGGCTGCGCAGGCTCGGCCATCGCAGTCCGATGCTGGAGCAACGCCTCGCCAAGCTGGAGGCCTTCGATCGGCCGGCCGAGGGCATCGGCGCCGCAAAACTGCAGCGCACGCCCTATTTCTGCTCGGGCTGTCCGCACAACACCTCGACCAAGATCCCGGAAGGCAGCCGCGCCATGGCCGGCATCGGCTGTCACGGCATGGCGCTGTCGATCCCGGCGCGCCGCACCGCCACCATCTCGCATATGGGCGCCGAGGGCGTGGCCTGGATCGGGCAGGCGCCGTTCACCGACGAGAAGCACGTCTTCCAGAATCTCGGCGACGGCACCTACACCCATTCAGGCCTGCTCGCACTGCGCGCCGCGGCCGCCGCCGGCGTCAACATCACCTACAAGATCCTCTATAATGATGCGGTCGCGATGACCGGTGGCCAGCCCGCGGAGGGTAGCTTCACGGTGTCGCAGATCGCGCACCAGGTCGCCGCCGAAGGCACCAAGCGCATCGCCATCGTCTCCGATGATCCGACCAAATATCCGGCCAACTATTTCCCCACTGGGGCCACCATCCATCACCGCCGCGAGCTCGACGCCGTACAGCGCGAGCTCCGCGACATCGCCGGCCTCACGGTCCTGATCTACGACCAGACCTGCGCGGCCGAGAAGCGCCGTCGCCGCAAGCGCGGGCTCTATCCCGATCCGCCCAAGCGCGTCTTCATCAACGAGCGCGTCTGCGAGGGCTGCGGCGATTGCTCGGTGCAGTCGAACTGCGTCTCGGTGCAACCGCTCGAGACCGAGTTCGGCCGCAAGCGCCGCATCGACCAGTCCAACTGCAACAAGGATTTCTCCTGCATCGAGGGCTTCTGCCCGAGCTTCGTCACCGTCCACAATCCCAAGCTGCGCAAGGCCGACCGCACCGCTACCGATCCGTCGGCACTGTTTAAGGATTTGCCGACGCCGAAGCCGCAGGCGCTGTCCGGCCCCTACAATATTCTCGTCACCGGTATCGGCGGCACCGGCGTCATCACCATCGGCGCGCTGCTCGGCATGGCCGCCCATGTCGAAGGGCTCGCCTGCTCGACGCTCGATTTCACCGGCCTGTCGCAGAAGAACGGCGCGGTCATGAGCCATGTCCGCCTTGCGCCGCGTGCGGAGGATCTCGCCAGCGTCCGCATCGCCGCGGGCGGCGCCAATCTGATCCTCGGCTGCGACATCGTGGTCGCGACCAGCGTCGCGGCGCTCAGCCGGGCCGAACGCGGCGTGACGCGCGCGATCGTCAATGCCGACCTGCTGCCGACCGCGAGCTTCGTGATGAATCCCGACCTCGATTTCGAGGCGGGCGCGATGCGTGACACGCTGAGCGGGGCCGTCACCTCGTCCGACCTCGACATCCTCGACGCCACCGGCCTTGCCACCGCGCTGATGGGCGACAGCATCGCCACCAACGCCTTCCTGCTCGGCTTCGCCTTCCAGCGCGGCGCGGTGCCGATGTCGCTGGAGGCGCTGATGAAGGCGATCGAGCTGAACGGCGCCGCCGTCGAGATGAACAAGATGGCCTTCTCATGGGGCCGGCTCGCCGCGCACGACCTGGCGCGCGTCGTCAGCGCCGCGCGCTTCAAAACGTCGAGCGCGGCGCCGGCACGGCGCACGCTCGACGAGATCATCGCCTTCCGCGCCAAGTTCCTCGCCGACTATCAGGACGAGGCCTATTCGCAGCGTTACCTCGCCGACGTCGCGCGGGTGCGGGCCGCCGAGACGGCAGCGGCCCCCGGCTCACATGAGCTGACGGAGGCGTTTGCAAAAGGCCTGTTCAAGCTGATGGCCTACAAGGACGAGTACGAGGTCGCGCGGCTCTATACCGATGGCGAATTCGCGAGGGCGTTGAAGGAGCAGTTCGACGGCGAGCCCGGGTTGAAGGTGCTGCTCGCCCCGCCGCTGTTCGCGCGTCGCGACAAGGTCACCGGACATCTGCAGAAGCGCGAGTTCGGGCCCTGGGTGTTCAGCGCGTTCAGGCTGCTGGCGCGGCTGAAACGCTTGCGTGGTTCCGCGCTCGATATCTTCGGCTACACCGCCGAGCGGCGGATGGAGCGGGCGCTGCCGGGCGAATATTCGGCGATGATCCTGCGCCATCTCGGCAACAAGCCGCTCGATTTGCCGCGCTTGGTGGCGCTGGCGAAGGCTGCGGAGTTGGTACGCGGCTACGGCCACGTCAAGGAAGCGAACGTCGCTCGCTATCGCCAGGAGTGCCAGCGGCTCGAAGCTGCGATCGGTCAGCCGGTCGCGCAGGCGGCCGAGTAGGTTCCGATCCGGTCCGGTGCTTGGGCTGATTCTTGAGCCTATTCTTGGGCCGCAGGAAGCAACCTGCGGCCATTGTTTTCGTTGATCGGTAACCGTGCCCACAGGATCGGCTGGAATTGTCCGGCCGGCTTCCTACATGATGGGCGTGTCCACTTGGAGTCATTTCGGAGGCGTTCGGTGAGCTCCAGAAATGCAGTTCTGGCCGCCGTTGCCACCGCCGCCCTGGTCCTGAGCGTCCCGGCGATGGCGGACGATTATCGCCCCGGCGACTATTTCAATCTCGACCTCTCCAAGGCCGTGCTGTCGCCTAAGCGGCTCGGTCCGCCGACGGAGTTCGCACCGGTTCCCGTCGAAGCCAAAAGCGATCACAATGATGCTGCACACGTGGTCGCGGAACCGAAGCCGGTAGAGACGAAAAGGGTCAGGGCCGCGCGTGCTGCGCCTGTGCCTGAGCGGTCGGTGCGCACCGAGCGGCGCGTTCCCGCCCGCGCCAAGCTTGCCCGCCGCCACGGCAACCCGCTCGACGCCCAGGCCCGCGACACCCGCATCCAGACCTGGCCCTGCCGCTCCGGCGGCATCTGCAACTGGCGCTGACGGGCGCGCCCGACAAAGTCTTAAGAGCACCACTGGCGCACACATTCTCCGTCATGGCCGGGCTTGACCCGGCCATCCACGAACCGCTTGCGCGTCTGCAAGAGGTGGATGCCCGGGACGAGCCCGGGCATGACGAGGTAGTGCGGTTAGTACGAGTCATCCACCTGTCGTAAAACCGTAGGCTGGGAGTCAAGCAGCGCAGGCAACCTTCGTCGCGATTCGACGGAGATCCTGCCCATGGCGATTGCGACACGCGCCAGGCGCGGCCTGACCCGACGCCAGTTTCTGATCCGGTCAGGCTCGACCGCCGCACTCGCAAGTCTCGGCACTCTCGCAAAGCCCTATCTCAGCCGCGCCGCCGATCGCCCGAAGCTTCGGTGCGGGATTCAATCCGGTGACGTCTCTGATGATGCCGCTGTGATCTGGTCGCGTGTCGATCGTGCCGCGCGGATGCAGGTGGAATGCGCAGCCGACGAGAATTTCAAGACCATTTTGCGCGCGGCCTCAAGCGACGCGCTGCCTTCAACCGACTTCACCGCAAAGCTCCTCATCGACGGCCTGCCGCCGGGACAGGACATTTTCTATCGGGTGCGCTTTGAATCGTCCGATGGGCTTGCGGGCGAGGCGAGGGGCGGCCGTTTCCGCACGGCACCGATGACGCGCCAATCGATCTCCTTCGTCTGGTCCGGCGATACGGTGGGGCAGGGTTGGGGCATCGATCCCTCCCGCGGCGGCCTGCGCAGCTACGGCACGATGCTGGCGAACCGTCCCGACTTCTTCATTCATTCCGGCGACCACATCTACGCCGATTGCCCGGTGCCATCTGAGTTGCGGCTGCCGGACGGCACGCTCTGGCGTAACATCGTCACCGAAGAGAAGTCGGCGGTCGCCAGGAGCCTCGCGCAATTTCGCGGCAACTACAAATACAATTGGTGTGACGCAAACTTCCGCGCCTTCCATGCGGAAGTGCCGACGTTCGCACAATGGGACGACCACGAGGTCGCCGACGACTGGTCGCCGATCGGCAGCGCTGATGAGACCGGCTATGCCGAGGACGGCTCTTCGCGTCTGGTGGCGCGTGCGCGGCGCGCGTTTCACGAATTCATGCCGATGCGCACTACTCTCGCGCAGGACGGCCGCGTCTATCGCAGGATCGCCTATGGTTCGCTGCTCGACGTGTTCCTCATCGACATGCGCTCTTACCGCGATTCCACGTGGAATAAAGGCGATGGCAACAGCGACAGCTTCATCCTTGGCAAGGCGCAGCTCGCCTGGCTAAAGCGCGAGCTGGTCGCCTCCAGCGCCACCTGGAAGGTGATCGCCGCGGACTTGCCGATCGGCCTCATCAGCCTGGATGCGGTCGCGCTCGGCGACGGCCCGCCGGAGCGGCGCGAGCACGAGATCGCTGATCTCCTGTCGTTCATGAAGCGTGCCAGCATCCGCAACACGGTCTGGCTCACCGCCGACATGCACTACACCGCGGCCCATCATTACGACCCGAACCGTGCGGTCTTCCAGGATTTCGAGCCGTTCTGGGAATTCGTCTCCGGCCCGCTGCACGCCGGCACCTGGTCGCCGGGCGTGCTCGACAACACTTTCGGCCCCAAAGCGATGTATCAGAAAGGCTGCAGCGCGGAGCAGGGCGACAACCTCGCTCCCTGCTTCGGCCTGCAATTCTTCGGCCGCGTCGACATCGATGGTGCGACCGGGGTGATGACGGTGACCTTGAAGGACGTCGACAACCGCGATCTCTGGTCGGTCGATATCGAGCCACGGCCGGATACGCGGCCGGGCGAGATCATGGCAGAGCACATCTGACTCCCTCCGTCATTCCGGGGCGTCCGAAGGACGAGCCCGGAATCCATTCCGGCTGCAGCCCCTTGTGATTGCGAGCCAACGGGTCGCGCGAACGCGCGCCCGACGACAGGCTCCGCGAAGCGATCCACGTCTCCACAAGTGGCGCTATGGATTGCTTCGCTCCGCTCGCAGTGACGACGTGGATGCTTTGGGTGCGACAAATCAACTCGACGGGCAAATCAGCCCAAAGTCTGTCCATCCCCTGCGCGAAAAATATTCCGCTTTCGCCGTCGGGCAAATCAGTGATTTAACTCCGCGCGTCTCACGGCGGATGAGGGGCGGCTCGCGATCGTCACGAACGTTGCGGTGAGATGCGGTGGACGCGATGGGTGTGACTGACGAGCGCGCGCATTACGGACGGCGAAGTCGTGTGGTCCTGGCGCCCCGACGCTGGCGCTAAGTTTTTTGCGCGAAGAAGTTCGTGCGAGAGATGACGGTGGCAAGAAAGCCCGGTCACCGGGGAGAGCGCGAAGGAAACCGTAACACCATCGCGCAGGGAAAGCCGGAATGCTTCGGTTGACCTGTGGTCCTACCCCCGTGCTTTTTGTTGCACGGGACCCACGGGTGCAACCAGCACCCGGCTTTCCCTGCGCCCTCTGATATCGAGGAGGGCGGAAACGATGCAAACCTCGGGCATTTCACGCCGCGAGAATGCGGACTCACATCCCCTCGGCTGTTTGAAATCTGAATCAGAACTCTCCCCTGTGGTTATGGGTCCCCGCCTTCGCGGGGACGACAGCGGTGCGAGGTTCAGCGGGAATCGTAGGATGGGTAGAGCGGCGCGAAACCCATCATCGTGCGGCTTGCTCTATCGCGATGGGTTTCGCTGCGCTCTACCCATCCTACGCAGGATCGCTGCAAAAAAGAATGGCCCCTTGCGGAGCCATTCTGTTCACGCCTCAGTAGCCGTAGTTGTGATGATGCTTCTTGATGATCACCACCTTGTCGTGATGGCGATGATGCCAGCCGGGCCCGCGCATCTCGGCGTGGGCGCCGCGCCAGTGATGATGATGGTCGCCACGCTTGATTACGACGGTCTCTGCATTGGCGATCGACGGAGCTGCAACGGCAATCGCGCCGAGCGCTGCGAAGACATAAGCAAGTTTCTTCATGATGTCCTCCTCCATGTGCCTGAACTAAACGGCACTTCCCGCGGAAACGTTCCGCAGGAACTGCAGGAGAATCCTGAACAACTGTTCAGCTTGCGCTCATGCTGATGAGACCCTTGGCCGTCATTGCGAGCGGAGCGAAGCAATCCATCTATCCACGTTCGCGGATGCATGGATTGCTTCGTCGCTTCGCTCCTCGCAATGACGGGCAGAGGCCGATGGTCATCGCCACGCGAATGCGTTCAGCCTTGCGCGCGTTCGATATTGCCGCTGCGTGTCGGCACGCCGAATTCGCGACGGCAGACGTCGGCGAGCACGGCTACGCCTTCGCGGATCTGCTGATGCGAGGGGCTCGCGAAGCACAGCCGCAGCCGGCTGCCGGACCACGCCTTGTTGGTCGACCATTCCGGTCCCGGATTGATCGAGACGCCGGCGGCGAGCGCCGCCCGGTAAAGCTTGAGCGTATCGACATGATCCGGAAGCTTGACCCAGAGAAAGATGCCGCCCTTCGGCTCTTCGAATTCCGCCACGGTGCCGAACTGCTCGCTCAGCGCCTCCATCAGCGTATCGAGCTTGGCACGCAGGCCGCGCGTCAGCTCCGGCACATGGGTCGCAAAATGCGGCGCGCAATATTCGGCGAGCACCATCTGCTCCAGCGCGCCGGAGCCGGCATCGGTCTTCAGCGCCAGCATCCGCGACATCACTTCCCAGGGCGCGACGATGAAGCCGACGCGCAAGGCGGGCGCGATCGATTTCGAGAACGAGCCGATATGGATCACGCCGCCGTGCTGGCTCATGGCATAGATCGCGGGCGGACGCTCGCCGCTCCAGGTGAGGTCGGCGTAGCAATCGTCCTCGAAGATCGGCACGCCATAGTCGCGCGACAGCTTCAGCATCTCGGCGCGGCGGCTCTCGGGCAGGATCGTGCCGGTCGGGTTCTGCACGGTCGGGATGGTGTAGATATATTTCGGCGTGATGCCGCGCCGCTTGTGGTCGGCGAGCGCGGCAGCCAGCGCATCGATCCGGATGCCGTCCTGGTCGAGGGGAATGCCGACGGCATTGATGCCGAGCCGTGTGAGCCGGTTCAGCGAGCCCTGATAGGTCTCCTGCTCGATCAGCACGGTGTCGCCCTTCGCCAGCAGCGTGTGGTTGACGAGGTCGAGCGCCTGCAGCGAGCCGGAGACGATCAAGATGTCATCGGCCGTACAGTCGATGCCGGCATCGCGCTTGAGCTTATGGATCAGGAATTCGCGCAAGGGCCGATACCCTTGCGGGCCGTGGGCGAGGTTATAGGTCGCGAGCGCCTTGCCCTCGCGCCTCAGCACCGCGTTGACCGCCTCGATCAGCCCGTCGACCGGAACCCCGTCCGGATCGTTGTTGCCGCCGACAAAGCTGTACTTGGCAAGCCCGGTCCACTTGGCGGCCGGCGCCGGCAGGCCGGCGGGCAACAGCGGCGCGAAATCGAATTGGGCTGACGACATGGACATTCACTCCCGTGTTGTTGTCGTTGAGAAGGCCCGGAGAAAGTCGATGGCCCTCTTGCTAGTTCTTACTGACGATCCTGATCGGTCGTCCCTGGCTGATGAAGGCATAGTGCCCCGGGCCGACGCTGCCAACCATCAGCGCTTCGACAGCGGGTTCGGCGATCTCGCCGGCTGCCGCCCAGTCCACCACGAAATTGGCGCCGGTGCCGCCGCGCACGTCGGAGGTGGGGATGAAGACCTCGATGGTTGCGAACGGCTTCAGCGCGATCGGCGCCTTGAGGTAGCTTTCAACCGGCTTGCCTTCGGTGTCGAAATAGGCGATCCGCTTCAATACAAGGGGCTTGGTCTCGGAGGTGTTGTGGACACTCAATGTCACCGAGAAATCGGCCCTGAGCCTGCCTTGGCTCATCGAAACACTGGAATAGACTGGGACGTAGAAAGAGCCGAAAACGACGAGATTCTCGGCGGGAACAGCCGTCAGCGAACTCGCAAAACCCTGCTCGATGCTGCCGCTTTGCGCCACAGAGGGGCGGGATGCGGTCAGCGATGCCAGAATCGCCAGAAACAGGCTAAGGGCGCGGATGTGACAGATTGCTCGTTTGACCCCCGTGCTTGGGTCTCTAGGTTGCGCTGAGGAGAAGCCCCAAGACATGCATGAACTTATAGGTGATATTACTTTAAGCATCCTGTTCGCCTGGGTGCTCGGCCTGTTAGCTCATTTCTCCCGGCAACCCCTGATCCTGGCCTACCTTATCGCCGGGTTTTTGATTGGTCCATTCGGCACGGGCCTGGTCAAGTCCCAGGAATCGATCAGCGTCATATCCGAGCTCGGCCTGATCTTCATGCTGTTCATGATCGGGCTCGAGATCGACCTGAAGAAGATCGTCCGCGCCGGCAAGGTGATCCTGTTCGCGGCCGGCGGCCAGCTCCTGGGCGGTTGCCTGCTCGGTATCCTGTTTTTCGTCGGCATCGGCCTGTCGATGGGCGGCGGCGGCAAGTTCGACGCGCTCTATCTCTGCGTCGCCTGCGCGCTCTCCTCGACCGTGATCATCGTCAAGGTGCTCTACGAGAAGCGCGAGCTCGATACGCTGCCCGGCCGGATCACGCTGGGCGTATTGGTGCTGCAGGACATCTTCGCGATCCTGTTCCTCGCCGTGCAGCCGAGCCTCGACAACCTCCAGATCGGCATCGTCCTGCTCTCGATCGTGCGCGTCGGGGTGCTGGTGGCGACCGCGCTGGTGCTCAGCCGCTACGTGCTGCCGCGGCTGTTCCAGCAGATCGCACGCCGCCCCGAGCTGATCCTGCTCGGCGCGCTTGCTTGGTGCTTCCTGATCGGCGAGGTTGCCGAACGCCTGCATCTATCGCGCGAGATGGGCTCGCTGGTCGCCGGCGTATCGCTGTCGACCTTCCCGTATGCGCTCGACGTCACCGCCAAGGTCACCACCTTGCGCGATTTCTTCATCACGCTGTTCTTCGTCGCGCTCGGGATGACGATCCCGGTTCCCGGTCTCTCGGTGATCGGGCTTGCGCTGCTGATCGCGGCGTTCACCGTGGTGAGCCGCCTGGTCACGACGTTCACGCCGCTCTATCTGATGAAGCAGGGCTTGAGGGCCAGCCTGCTGCCGGCGATCAACCTGGCGCAGATCTCGGAATTCTCGCTGGTGGTGATCCAGACCGGCGTTGCCGCCGGGCACATCTCCACCGCGACCTCGAGCGCCGCCTCCTTCGCTTTCGTGGTGTTGGCGGTGCTCAGCACCTTCGCGATCACCAGGAGCGGGGAGATCACCCGATCCCTGATCGGGCCATTGAAGCGGATCGGGCTTCGCGACCTCGATCAGGCCCACCCTGTGGAAGCGGATGGCCCCGAGGGCGGCCACGGCGCGCCCCGCCGGATCGTCATCCTCGGCTTTTTCCGCGCCGCCAGCGCCCTGCTCAGCCAGATCGAGCGGCAGAACGAGGCGCTGCTGGAGCAGATCAACGTCATCGACTTCAACCCACTGGTGTTCAGGACCTTGAAAGACCGCGGCCTGCAGGTGATCTATGGTGATATCAGCAACGTCGATACGCTGGTGCATGCCGGCATCGGCAAGGCCGAGATCATCATCCTGAGCGTGCCGGATTCGCTCCTGGTCGGCGCCAATAATGAGAAGCTGGTCCGCCATGTCCGGAGCCTCAATCCGACCGCCAAGATCGTCGCCACCGCCGATTTCCTGGCTGACGTGAACGATCTCTACGCCGCCGGAGCCGACTACGTGACGGTGACGCGGATCAGCGACGCGAGCGAGCTGTTCTCGGTGATCGAAGCGGCGGACGCCGGTCTCTTGGCAGAGAAGCGCGCCGAGATGGATGTGCAGCTCGCCGAGCGGCGCGAGGTGTTGCCCTAGATGCTGGTGGGCGGAATGCATGCTGGTATGCCTGCTACCATGCGGATTGATGCTGGCGCGGGCTGCCGGTTCCGGCTAATGCACTGGCAGCAAGAAGCGAGATTTTGACACATGGCCGATACGATCCAGGAAGTGTTGCAAGCCTTTGCGAAGGGCGAACTCGTCGTCGTCACCGATGACGAGGATCGGGAAGGCGAGGGCGATCTGATCGTCGCGGCCTCGCTCTGTACCGCCGACAAGATGGCCTTCATCATCCGCCACACCTCCGGCATCGTCTGCGCGCCGATCACCACCGACGACGCGAAGCGGCTGCGGCTCGACCCGATGGTCGCGCACAACGATTCCAGCCACACCACTGCCTTCACCGTCTCGATCGACTACAAGCCCGATGGCGGCACCGGCATTTCGGCCGACGAGCGCGCCTCCTGCTGCCGCGCGCTCGCCAATCCCAATGCCGGCGCCAACGATTTTGCCCGGCCGGGCCACATCTTCCCGCTGATCGCCCGCGACGGCGGCGTGCTGCTGCGCTCCGGCCATACCGAAGCCGCGGTCGACCTCTGCAAGCTCGCCGGCCTGCCGCCGGTCGGCGTGATCAGCGAATTGATGAACGACGACGGCACGGTGATGAAGGGCGAGCAGGTGGCCCGCTTTGCCGCCGCCAACAAGCTCAAGCACGTCACGATCGCCGATCTGATTGCCTATCGCCAGGCCCGCGAGAAGCTGATCGAGCGGGTCGCGACGTTCACGACCGACAGCCCGATCGGCCCGCTGCAGGGCTATGCCTACCGCTCGCCATTCGACGAGATCATGCACGCCGCCTTCGTCTATAACGGCATCGGCGACGGCAAGAACGTGCTGACGCGGCTGCACAAGCCGAACATCGTCAAGGACATCTTCACCGGTGGGGCACGCATGGAAGCCGTTCTGCGCCAATTCAAGAACGCTGGCCGCGGTGTGCTGGTCTACTTGCGCGACGGCGCGGCCGGTGTTCCCGTTGAGCCCGTTGGCACGCAGACTGCGGAGGCCGATCGCAACCGGCAATGGCGCGAGGTCGGCGTCGGCGCACAGATACTGCGCGATCTCGGCGTCACCTCGATCCGCAATCTCACCTCATCCGTGCATGACTACAAGGGATTGTCCGGTTTCGGCATCGAGATTGTCTCCAACGAGAAACTCGAAAGCTGACCAGGGGAACCCAATGCAATTGCGCTTCCACTCACGGCGCTTTAATTTATCGGGTAATTCCGAAACGACGAGACGAAAGGGATCTTCATGAGCGTGCGCCCCCAGGCCAAGGACAAGCCGGCTGCGGCTTCTTTCCAGTGGGATGATCCGTTCCTGCTCGATGACCAGCTCACCGAAGACGAACGCATGATCCGCGACACCGCGCGCGCCTATGCGCAGGACAAGCTGCTGCCCCGCGTCATCAACGCCTATCTGGAAGAGAAGACGGATCGCGAGATCTTCAACGAGATGGGGGAACTCGGCCTGATCGGCGTCACGCTGCCGGAGGAATATGGCTGCGCGAATGCGAGCTATGTGGCCTATGGCCTCGTCGCACGCGAGATCGAGCGGGTCGATTCCGGCTATCGCTCGATGAACTCGGTGCAGACCTCGCTGGTGATGTACCCGATCTATGCCTATGGCGATGATAACCAGCGCAAGAAATATCTGCCCAAGCTCGCCACCGGAGAATGGGTCGGCTGTTTCGGCCTGACCGAGCCGGATGCGGGTTCCGATCCCGGCGGCATGAAGACCCGCGCCGAGAAGGTTTCCGACGGCTACCGGCTGACCGGCAGCAAGATGTGGATCTCGAACGCACCGATCGCCGACGTCTTCGTGGTGTGGGCGAAGTCGGCCGCGCACGACAACCAGATCCGCGGCTTCATCCTGGAGAAGGGCATGAAGGGCCTCTCCGCGCCGAAGGTCGGTGGCAAGCTGTCGCTGCGCGCCTCCATCACCGGCGAGATCGTGCTTGATGGTGTGGTGGTTCCGGAGAGTGCGCTGCTGCCCAATGTTTCCGGTCTCAAGGGGCCGTTCGGCTGCCTCAACCGCGCCCGCTACGGCATCTCCTGGGGCGCGATGGGCGCCGCGGAGGACTGCATGCACCGCGCGCGGCAATATACGCTCGACCGCAAGCAGTTCGGCCGCCCGCTCGCCGCGACGCAATTGGTGCAGAAGAAGCTTGCGGACATGGAGACCGAAATCGCGCTCGGCCTGCAGGCCTCGCTTCGCGTCGGCCGATTGATGGACGAGGGCAAGATGGCGCCGGAGATGATCTCCATCGTCAAGCGCAACAATTGCGGCAAGGCGCTCGACATCGCCCGCATGGCGCGCGACATGCACGGCGGCAACGGCATCCAGATCGAGTATCATGTGATGCGCCACGCCGCGAATTTGGAAACTGTGAACACCTATGAGGGCACCCACGACGTGCACGCGCTGATCCTGGGCCGCGCCATCACCGGCATCCAGGCGTTTTCGTAAGCGCTGATGTTGTGGAGCGATATGTAACCCCTTGCTCCGTCATGGCCGGGCTTGTCCCGGCCATCCACGTGTGAGCTTCCGGAAAGAAAGCGCGTGGATGCCCGGGACATCTGCGCGAAGACGCGCTTCGCGCTTTCGCCCGGGCACGACGAAATCAGCATCAGGTGTACAGCCATGGCCGACAACGACGACATCCCGTTCAACCGCGATTTTCCGCTCAAGCCCGGCGTGGTCGACGAAGCCCGCCCCGGCGTGCGGCGCGTCCTCTGCAACAATCCGAGCCCGTTCACCTTCACCGGCACGGTCAGCTACATCGTAGGCCAGGGCAATGTCGCGATCATCGATCCCGGCCCGGATGATGAAGCGCATGCCAAGGCGCTGCTCGATGCCGTGCGCGGCGAGACCGTGACGCACATCCTGGTCACTCACACCCATCGCGACCATTCGCCGAACACCGCGCGGATCAAGCAGGCGACCGGCGCGCCCGTTTATGCCGAGGGCCCGCACCGCGCTTCGCGGCCGCGGTTCGAGAGCGAGAAGCATAATCCGGAGTCCGGTGCCGACCGCGACTTCAGGCCGGACATCGAGGTCAAGAGCGGCGACGTGATCGAAGGTTCCGGCTGGGCGCTGGAGGCGGTGGCGACGCCGGGTCATACCGCCAATCACCTCGCGTTCGCCTGGCCCGAGCGCGGCATCAATTTCGTCGGCGATCACGTGATGGGCTGGTCGACCTCGATCGTGGCGCCGCCGGACGGATCGATGATCGACTACATGGCTTCGCTGGAACGGCTGGAGCAGCGGCCGGAGGAACTCTATTTCTCGGGTCATGGCCCCGAAATCACCGAAGGGCCGCGCTACGTCCGTTTCCTGGCGCGGCACCGGAAGGCGCGCGAGGCCTCGATCCTGCATCGCCTCGCCAAGGGCGAAGCCGACATCCCGACCATGGTGCGGGCGATCTATATCGGCCTCGATCCGCGGCTAACCGGCGCTGCCGGCTATTCCGTGCTGGCGCATCTGGAGGATCTGGTCGCCCGAGGGATCGTCAGGACCGACGGCGATCCGGTGATCGGGGGAACATACCGGTTGGCGTGATGCGCAAATGACGGATGGGGCGGTCCATCCGCCATTCGCCTACGTCGTGCGCGTCAGTGCGTCACCAGCGGGCAGCCGCCCTTGTCGAGCGGACGGAACGCTTCGTCGCCGGGCACGGTGGCGAGCAGCTTGTAGAGGTCCCATTCGCCCTTGGATTCCGAGGGCTTCTTCACCTCGAACAGGTACATGTCATGCACCATGCGCCCGTCGATGCGGATCTTGCCGTTCTTGGCGAAGAAATCGTTCACCGGCGTCACCCGCATCTGCGCCATCACCTTTGGCGCCTCGTCGGTGCCGATGGCCTCGATCGCCTTGAGGTAATGCATCGTCGCCGAATAGAGCCCGGCCTGGATCATGGTCGGCATGTGCCCGACCTTCTCATTGAAGCGCTTCGAGAAGGCCCTCGTCTCGTCGTTCATGTCCCAGTAGAAGGCATCCGTCACGATCAGGCCCTGGGTGGCCTGGATGCCGAGCGAATGCGTGTCGGTGATCTCCTGCAATAGCGCGATCATCTTCTGGCCGCCCTGGGTGAGGCCGAATTCGGCGGCCTGCTTCAGCGCATTGGTGGTGTCGCCGCCGGCGTTCGCGAGCGCCACGACCTTGGCTTTCGAGGCCTGCGCCTGCAACAGGAAGGAGGAGAAGTCGGAGGTGTTGAGCGGGTGGCGCACCTCGCCGAGCACCTTGCCGCCGCTTTCCTTGACGACGTTGGCAGCGTCGCGCTCGAGCGCCATGCCGAACGCATAATCGGCGGTGACGAAAAACCAGGTGTCCTCGCCGCGCTTGACCATCGCCTTGCCGGCGACGTTCGACAGTGCGTAGGTGTCGTAGGTCCAGTGCACGGTGTTGGGCGAGCAGGCAACGCCGGTGAGGTCGGACGTGCCGCCGCCGGAATTGATATTGATCTTGTTCTTCTCGCGCGTCAGCGCCGAGATCGGCAGCGCGACTGAGGAGGTCGGCACGTCGAAGATCGCATCGACCTTCTCGTTGTCGTACCAGTTCCTGGCAATGGCGACGCCGACATCCGGCTTGTTCTGGTGATCGGCAAAGACGACCTCGACCGGCTTGCCCTTCACCTTGCCGCCGTAATCGGCGACCGCCATCTGCACCGCGGCGACCGAGCCCTTGCCGGTGGCATCGGCATAGAGGCTGGACATATCGGTGAGCACACCAATTTTGACCACGTCGTCGGAAATCTGGGCGTTGGCCGCGCCGGCGGAAGCGGCAAGCGCGAGACCCGCCGCAAGGGCGGCCGCAAGCGGTTTCATCGTTTCTTCTCCCTAACTTCTTGTTGAGGATTTTTATTAACGCCGCCAGTTCTATCCGGTGCCATCACGGCGGCAAAGCCCTGGACCGCGAACAAGGCCGCAGGGGAGGTTTGCTCACGCGCAGCCCGTAGCCCGGGTGGAGCGCAGCGCAACCCGGGACGTCTGTATCAGCATTGACGAGCGGCCCCCGGTTACGCGTTCCGCTCCACCCGGGCTACGGCGGTCCCCGCAAGAGCGGGGCGAGGGAGAACCTCAAAGGGTCGGCAGCTTCTTGATGGAGACGTCGATCGCGCCTTCGGTTTCCACGATCACGCGCAGCGTCTTGGAATCGAAGGCGATGCCGGCGAGTCGCAGGCTCGTGATCTCAGTCGAAACCTTCACGCCGTCGTCGTTCTTCTGGTAATCGGCGATCGCGGCGGCGAGCTTCTCGCGGGCGTTGCTCGCGAACGGCTTCAGGTCGACGGTCATCTTCTCCGCGAGTGCGCGCTGCAGCTGCGGCACGGCGGCGCGCGCCGCAGCACCCAGCAGGCCGAAGGCGGCCTCGGATTCGACCGCCAGCTCGATATCGGTCAGCCGCACGATCTGCTGCGCCTGGTCCAGCACCGGCCGTCCCCAGATGTGCACGGTGGCCTCGGCGCCGAAGCCGAAGAAGCTCTTCTTCTCCTTTGCGTTCACCAGCAGCGAGATCAGAAGGCGATCACCGGAGGCCGCCACGCTCGCGTGCTTCACCGTGACGTCGACCGGACCGGAGCCATCCTCCGGGAAGGTCTTGCCGGCGAGCTGCGCCTCCAAAAGCTTTGTCAGCGACACAAAGGACATGTCGACAGGCATGCCGATGCTGACATGGCCCGGCGTCTGCGGTCCGATCAGGATCGTCGCCGGGAACGGGCAGTCCGGCTTGGTCGGCGCCTCCGTGATCCGGGTCTCCGCTTCGATGCCGAGCGTCAGCGTCACCGCGGAAGCGTCGACACGCGGCTGCGCCGCCAGCGCACGGATCGGGCGAAGCTCCAGCCACAATGGCGGCATGTTCGGGACGGCACCCGCGCCCTGCAGCGGAATCGAGCGGCAGGCTTTCGCCCATTGCGCGCGCGCATTCTGCTCGAAGGTCGGATCGTTGCGCATCTTCGTCTGCACGGCGGTCAACTGGTCGGCGACGGTCTTGTCGATCAGCGGCTTGACCTGCGCCGGCACGTTGACGCGGACGCCTGCGACCGACAGGCCGGTGTCGCCGAGATTGACCTGCGCCTGCAGGTTTGGCTCGATACGCCAGGCTGCGGCCAGCCGGGGCCGCGAGGTGACGACCACATTGCCTTTGATCTCGGCGTTGGCATTGATCTGTTTGATGTTGATGTCGCCGATCTGCTTGGCCGCATTGGCGCCGAGCAGGCTACCGAGCACGTCGCCGATCGCGCCCGTCGCCTTTGCCGACAGCGAGCCTGTGACGTTCAGCGCACCCGTCAGCGGCGTGGTGAGCGACAGCACGTCCTCTGCTCCGGTCGCCGCGATCGGCCCACGCGAGGCGGTCCAGCCGATATCGGCATTCTGCAGGATCTGCGGCACCGGATTGTCGGCCTTGCCGTTGAAATTCTTCGGCGTACCGCGGTCGGCGACGTCGCGGATCGCTGACAGCGCAATGGCGACCGGCGCCATCACCACCGAGCTGCGCGGCGCCGGCGGCAGCGGCGGCAATTCGGCCAGCGGCGGTGCCGGCACCGCGGCATGCGGCAACAGCCAGTCCATAGCCTTCAGGCTGATCAGGAACGACGCCGCAATCACCACGACGCCAATCACTATCGTCTTCGGACGCATCGGCAGACGCATCATTCCCCCGGATCGAGAAACCCCTGATTCGCTTATTATAGGGAAGGGGAAAGATGCGCCAGTGCGGCGGGTCGGTGTCCGTGTTGCGGCGTTTCTGGGTCGCGCGCCGTTTGGTTGAACATGGCCGTCCGTAGCCCGGGTGAAGCGTCAGCGTAACCCGGGACCTGCGGCGCGGATGCAGGCGTCCCGGGTTGCGCTGCGCTCCACCCCGGCTACGAGAGGCCCGCGAAATGAAAACGGCCCCGGCCAATGCCGGAGCCGCTCTTGAATCCAGTCTTTCAGCGCTTATCGCACCGTCGTACCGAGATCGGCGCGGCGGTCGGTCATCGGCAGCACGATCACCTTGGTTCCGACGTTGACCCGAGAATAGAGGTCGATCACGTCCTCGTTGATCAGCCGCAGGCAGCCGGAGGAAACGTGGGTGCCGATCGTCTCCGGCGCATTGGTGCCGTGGATGCGATAGACGGTGCCGCCGAGATACATGGCGCGGGCGCCGAGCGGGTTGCCGGGGCCGCCGGCCATGTAGCGCGGCAGGTAGGGCTGGCGGGCGATCATTTCCGGCGGCGGGGTCCAATCCGGCCATTCCGCCTTCTTGGTGATGGTCTGGACGCCGGACCAGGTGAAGCCGTCGCGGCCAACACCGATGCCATAGCGGAGCGCCTGGCCGTTGCCGAGCACATAATAGAGATAGGTGTGCGGGGTATCGATGATGATCGCGCCGGGCGCTTCACGCGTCGCGTAATTGACCACCTGACGGCGCAGGCGCGCGGGCAGTTCGAACCGGCCCTCACCCTGCGGCGGCGCAGCCTCGACGGAGGGCGGCGGCGCGGCTTCGGTCGGCGGCGTCATGAGGAACGGGAAGAACGGCAGCGGTGCGGCCGCGCTCGATGTAGAAAAACCAATGGTGCCAATCGCCAGCGCGCCAAATGCGGCGGCGGCGAGACGCGAGTTTCGCTTAATGGAATTAAACATTATCGACCCCTGTCTGACTACACCCTGCGGCGCCGCTTGCGGTTTGGCGCCTCGTTGATGTGATCCAATACAGGTGAAGCGTTTCGGGACGTTTGCACGAAATCGCCAAAATGGTTTCGTGGGGGTAAGGAATTGTTTCGTTAAGATTTCGTCGCCGCTTTCGTCGCTGCGCGGCGGCTGCCCAACCTACGTCCTTGACTTGCCGTTTGCGTCGCGGGCAAACTGTTGGTCCAATTAAAAGAAAAACAAACGCATCAGGCAAAAAAGGCCTGTTGCGGCAGGGAGTTTAGAAATGAAGCCATTCTTGAAATGGCTCGCAGCCGCGAGCATTCTCGGTCTCGGTTTTTCCGCCCAAACCGCTTTAGCCCAGCAGCCCATCCGTATCGGTGTGCCGACCTCCATCCAGCTCCAGGTCGGGCGCGACACGCAGAATGCAGCGAAGCTGGCAACCGACGAGATCAACGCCAAGGGCGGCGTGCTCGGCCGCAAGCTCGAGATCGTCGTTGCCGACGAAACCGAGAATCCGGAGCAGGGGATCGCCGCGATTAAGAAACTCACCGCCGACGACAAGGTCGACGTGCTGATCGGCGGCTACACCTCCGGCGTCACGCTGGCGCAATTGCCGCACATCTCGCGCGCTAAGACCATCTATATCGGCGTCGGTGCCGCTTCGCCCGCAATCACCGCGAAGGTGAAGGCCGACTACGACAATTACAAATATATTTTCCGCGCCTTCCCGGTCAACGCGGCGCACCAGGCCCGCGCGCTTGTCGACTTCATCAACGGCAAGCTCAAGGGTGACATGAAGTACACCAAGATCGCGATCGTCGGCGAGAACGCGAAATGGGTGCAGGATCTGGTGCCGATCCTCAAGAAGGGCGCGATCGACGGAGGCACCGAGGTGAAGCTCGCCGAATTCTTCGACACTTCGACCGCGGACTTCTCGCCGCTGTTTGCCAAGGTCAAGGACAGCGGCGCGCAATACCTGATCGTGATCCTGTCGCACGCCTCGTCGGACGTGTTCGTCAAGCAGTGGCATGACGCGCAGGTGCCGATCCCGATCGGCGGTATCGACGTCAAGAGCCAGGATGCCGACTTCTTCACCCGCGTCGGCGGCAAGGCCAACAGCGAAACGGTTGGCATGTTCGCGATCCGCGCGCCGCTGACGCCGAAGACCATTCCGTTCTGGGATGAATTCGTCAAACGCTACGGCACCGCGCCTGTCTACACCGGCATCGGCGTCTATGACGCGGTCTACGTCTATGCCGACGCGGTTGCCCGCGCCAAGTCGACCGAGGCCGACGCCGTCATCAAGGAGCTCGAGAAGACCGACCATGTCGGTATCGCCGGCAAGCTGGTGTTCGACGAGCTGCATGACGTGAAGACCGGCCCCGGCCTGCAAAATCTGCTGTTCGTGCAGTGGCAGCCGAATGGCGAGCGCGTCGTGGTCTGGCCGAAGGAAGCGGCCACCGGCAAGATGATCGCTCCGCCCTGGATGAGCAACTGATCGCGTCTGTTCTCGTTGGTCGATCGGCTCACCTAGTGGTGTGGCCGGTCGCCCCGACTCGCGACGTTCGACAGGGATAGCATGCTTGAAATTCTGATCTATGGCGCGGTGTCGAGCGCGATCTATGCCATGCTCGCGGTCGGCTTCACGCTGATCTTCGGTGTGGCGCGGATCCTCAACCTCGCCCATGGCGCGTTCTACGCGCTCGGCGCCTATGCCGCCTATGTCTTCACCGGCCTGTTGCATTGGCCATTGCTCATCGCGGCACCGCTCGCGGTGCTGGTGGTTGCGCTGTTCGGCGTGTTGATGGAGCGTTTCCTGGTCCGTCCGCTGCGCTATTCGCAGCTCGCGGTCCTCATGATCACGCTTTCGGTGTCGCTCGCGGTCGAGCAGGGGCTGTTCATCACCTTCGGTTCCGAATACCGCAACGTGCCGTCCTTCGTGGCGGACAAGATTTCCATCGGTGGCGTCGACATCGGCGGGCAGCGGCTGCTTGCCTTGATCGCGGGCGTGCTGGTGCTCCTGCTGCTGTGGCTGTTCATCCAGCGCACGCGGCTTGGGGCTGCCATCCTCGCGGTGTCGCAGGATCCGGAAGCCGCGCAATATATGGGCATCCCCACCAACCGCATCTTCTCGGTGGTGATGGCGATATCGGCCGGCACCGCGGCGCTCGCGGGCGTGCTGGTCTCGCCGTTCCTCACGGTGCAGCCGACCATGGGCCTATTGCCGATGGTGAAGGCCTTCGCCATCGTCATCGTCGGCGGGCTCGGGTCGATCCCGGGCAGCATCCTGGCCGCGCTTCTGCTCGGCTATTCCGAGACCATCGTCGCCTACCTCATTTCGTCCTCATGGACCGAACTGGTGTCGCTGGTCGCCGTCGTCACGACATTGATGATCAAGCCGTCCGGATTGCTCGGTCGGCGGGCGGCGTTCTGATGAAGCAGCTTTCTATTGTCGACCTTTCCGGCGCCATCGTCGTCGTGGCGCTATTGGCGCTCGCGCCGGTGCTGCTCAACAGCAGCTACTTCACCGGCGTCCTCACCGTCTGCGTGATCTACGCGATCTGGGCGGCGAGCTGGGACTTCATGTCCGGGCTCACCGGCCGCGAGAATTTCGGACACTCGCTGTTCATCGGCGCCGGCGCCTATACCGCGGGCTTCCTCGCCACCGCCTGGTACGCCAATCCCTGGTACAGCCTGCCGACGGCGGTGGTGGTCGCGGTCGCCTTCAGCCTGATCGTCGGCTTCCCGACGCTGCGGCTGCGCGGGCCGTATTTTGCGCTTGCCATGCTGTCGGCCTCCGCCATCATGCAGCGGCTCTGCCTGATCTTCTGGGAGTATAGCGGTGGTGAGGAAGGACTTTACGGCCTCGATCCGCTGATCCAGTCGCCGCTGCACTACTACTGGTTTGTGCTCGCGATCCTCGTCGCGGCAGTGGCGATCCTCACCGCGCTTGCGCAGTCGCATTGGGGACTGTTGCTGCGCGCGATCCGCGGCGACGAAGCGACCTGTCAGGCCGCCGGCATCAACGTCACCTTCTACAAGATCGCTTCGCTGACCATCAGCGCGGCCTTCGCAGGCCTCGGCGGCGCGCTCTACGCGCATTACCAGTTGCAGGTGAGCCCGCCGCTATTTTCCGTCGTGGTGTCGATCACGGTGATCATCATGGTCTATGTCGGCGGCATCGGTTCGATCTATGGGCCGGCGCTCGGGGCGATCATGCTGACGCTCTTGACCGAGCTCCTGCGTTCGTTCGGCGAATACCGGCTCTGGGTCTATACGCTGACCTTGATGCTGATCCTGTTCTTCCTGCCCAACGGGCTGATCGCGCCGCTATGGCGGCGGCTGACGGAGCGCTTCCGATGAGCGCCATTCTTGAAGTGAAAGACCTCTCCAAGCGCTTCGGCGGTCTCACGGCCACCAAGAACGTCAGCTTCTCGCTGGAGCCCGGCGAACTCACCGGCATTCTCGGGCCGAACGGCGCCGGCAAGACCACGCTGTTCAACCTGCTCACCGGCTTCATCGCCGCTGATACCGGCAGCGTCCTGTTCGAGGGGCAGGAACTCCGCGGGCTGGCGCCGCACAAGATCGTCAACCGCGGCGTCGCCCGCACCTTCCAGCTTACGCGTCCTTTCCTCGGTATGACGGTGCTTGAGAATGTCGTCGTCGCCTGTCTGTCGCCGCGGGCGCGCGATGCGCATGACAAGGAGGCGCGTGCGCAGGAGCTGCTCGACCAGGTCGGGCTCGGCGCCAAGGCGCGCGAGCCGGTCGAGACGCTGCCTTACGGCGATCTGCGGCGGCTGGAGATCGCGCGTGCGCTTGCGACCAAGCCGAACCTGTTGCTGCTTGACGAACCCTTCGCGGGGCTCGGCAGCAGCGAGATCGAGCCGCTGGCGCAATTGATCAAGCGGCTGCACCGCGAGCAGAAGCTGACGATCCTTTTGATCGAGCACAAGCTGCGCGAATTCATGGCGCTGGTCTCTCGCGTCATCGCGATCGATTTCGGCGAGATCATCGCGATCGCGCCGCCGGCCGAGATCGTGCGCAACCCGCGCGTGATCGAGGCCTATATCGGGAAGACGGAGGCCGCGCATGCCTCTGCTTGAAGTCAGAGATCTCAGCGTCCGCTACGGCAAGGCGCTGGCCGTCGAGCAGGTCAGCGTCACCGTCGACAAGGGCGAATTGGTCGGCGTGCTCGGCCCGAATGGCGCCGGCAAGACCACGCTGTTGAAAGCGATCTCGCGGGCGATCGGCTCGACCGGCACGCTGAAATTCAAGGGTGAGACGCTGGAGCGTCTGCCGCCCTATGACGTCGTCGCCCGCGGTATCTGCCACTGCCCCGAGGGGCGGCGGCTGTTCCCGGAACTATCTGTCCTGAAGAACCTGCAGCTCGGTGCCTATCTCAGGAGCAACAAGGCCGAGATCGCCGAAGACCTCGAACGCGTCTTCGCGCTGTTCCCGGTGTTGAAGGAACGCCAGCAGCAGCAATCGAGCACGCTGTCGGGCGGCGAGCAGCAGATGGTGGCGATCGGTCGCGCCATGATGGGCCGCCCGGAATTGCTGCTGCTCGACGAGCCCTCGGTCGGTATCGCGCCGCGGCTGAAGGGCCTGATCTTCGACGCCATCGAGAAGATCAGGAAGGACGGCACCGCGATCCTGATCGTCGAGCAGGACGCCACCGCGACCTTGCGCATCGCCGACCGCGTCTACGTGCTCGAGCACGGCCGCACCGTCCGCGAAGGCCGCGCCAAGGAACTCGCCGGCGACGAATATATCCGGCAGGTGTATCTCGGCGTTTGAGCAGGCCGAGGGGCGAGCTCGGCTTCACCTCGCCCCGCTAGCAGTCTGCTGAAAAACCTTAAAATGGAGAGTTTTCGTCTTCTCGGCGGTTGTTGTTGGAGCGGCGGGGTGGGC
>NZ_JBVBEF010000082.1:0-32922 GCF_055456055.1 Bradyrhizobium sp. LeoB3 | reverse complement strand
GCCAGCATTCACCTCTGAAGAATGCGCGAACTATCTCGAAAATTCAGGTTATCGAACCTAATGCCATCACGCTTTAGATTTGCGTCTCAAGCACAAGCTCAGGCGCTTCGTGAGCAACCGTCCGTTCGGCGCCAGTTTCGTACGTGGGAGCTTTGCGTTCGTGGGGAAGCGATCCATCCTCATGGCTTGGATGGATCCTGAACCACGCGACATACAGCGCCGGCAGGAACAGCAGGGTCAGCAGCGTGCCGACGATGATGCCGCCCATCATGGCGTAGGCCATCGGGCCCCAGAAAATCTCCCGCGCGATTGGAATGAGCGCGAGACTTGCGGCGGCGGCAGTGAGCAGGATCGGGCGCATGCGGTGCTCGGTTGCCTCTACCACGGCATCCCAGGCCGGCCTGCCTTCTTTCTTGAGATTTTCAATCTGCACGATCAGGATCACGGAGTTTCGGACCAGGATGCCGATGAGAGCGAGCACGCCGAGCATCGCGACGAAGCCCAGCGGCGCGCCGCTCGGCAGCATGGCCATGACGACGCCGATCAACGCGAGCGGCGCGACCGCGAACACCAGGAACAGGCGCGAAAAGCTCTGCAGCTGTACCATCAGCACGGTCGCCATCACGAACAGCATCAACGGTACGACCGCGATGATCGGCCCCTGGCTCTTGGCGCTTTCTTCCACTGAGCCGCCGATCTTGATCGAGTAGCCCGCGGGCAGCTGCTTTGTAAATTCCGCCACCCTCGGCGCGAGCTGGTCGACGATCGTCTTCGGCTGAACGTTGCTGATAACGCCGGCCTTCAGCGTGATCGTCGGAATCCGCGCGCGCCGCCAGATCGTGGGCTGTTCCAGCTCGTAACGCAAATTGGCGACGGCCCCGAGCGGCACCGATTGGCCGCCGAGCCCGGTCATCTGCAAGTCGCGCAGCGTGTCGATCGAGGCGCGTTCCGGTGCGGTCGCTCGTCCCGTGACATTGACGAGATAGATGCTGTCACGCACCTGCGTGATCGGCGAGCCCTGGAGCACCGAGTTCAGGGTGGTGGCGATGTCTTCCGAGGTCACGCCGAGCTGGCGCGCCTTGTCCTGGAGCACATCGACCTTGACGACGCGCGCCGGCTCCATCCAGTCGAACACCACGTTGCCGAGGTCAGGACTGCTGCGAATGACGCCGGCAAGCTTCTGCGAGAGGTCGCGGACCTTGGCGATGTCGGGGCCGCTCAGGCGGTATTGCACCGGACGGCCGACGGGAGGGCCGACCTCGAGCAGCTTGACGTAGGTGTCGGTGCCCGGGAAGGACTTCCTCAAATAGTCCTCGAACTGCGACTTGAGCTTGTCGCGCGCGGCGATGCCGCCTTTGGTCACGATCACCTGCTGGCCGAACCAGGTGTTGGCGGTCTGCAGGTCGAACGACAGCACGAAGCGCGGCGCACCGGTGCCGACATAGGTGGACCAGTGCTCGACCGAACCATTGCCCTGCAACTGCTCGCGCTCGAAGCGCGCCATCTGCGTGTTGGTCTCGGTGATCGAAGCGTTCTGCGGCAGGTTCCAGTCGATCACCAGCTCGGCACGGTCGGACGAGGGGAAGAACTGCTGTTGCACGAACTGCAAGCCGAACAGGGCGAGAAGGAACGCGCCGGCCGTCACGGCGACGGTGCTCCAGCGGTGATACATGCAGAACAGGAGCAGGCGTGCGAACATCTGCGCCAGGCGGCCCTTCTGCTCGTGATGTCCCTTCATTTTGGCCGGCAGGATGGTGACACCGAGAAGCGGCGTGAACAAGACGGCCACGATCCAAGAGACGATCAGAGATACCGCGATCACCACGAATAAGGTGAAGGTGAACTCGCCGGCGTTGCTGCTGTTGAGCCCGATCGGGATGAAGCCGGCCACGGTGACAAGCGTTCCCGTCAGCATCGGGAATGCCGTCGACGTATAGACGTGGGTTGCCGCCTTTTCGAGGGGATCGCCGATCTCAAGCCGCGCCACCATCATCTCGACCGCAATCATGGCGTCGTCGACCAAGAGGCCGAGCGCGATGATCAGGGCCCCCAGCGAAATGCGTTGCAGCGAGATGCCGCAATAGGCCATCACGACGAAGGTGATCGCGAGCACGAGCGGAATAGCGATGGCGACCACGAGCCCCGCCCGCAAGCCCAGGCTCAGGAAGCTGATACCGAGCACGATGATCACGGCCTCGAACAGCGCTTCGGTAAAGCCCGAAACGGCATGCTCGACCACGACGGGCTGGTCGGCAACGAGGTGGACCCCGACGCCGATCGGCAGGTCGGCGACGATCTTCGTCATCTCCTCCTTCAGCGCCTCGCCGAACTGGAGCAGGTTGGCACCGGACTTCATGCCGATCGCGAGCGCAATGGCGGGCTGACCGTTGTATCTGAACAGCGTCGACGGCGGATCGGCGTAGCCGCGCGCGATGGTCGCAACATCGGTCAGCGGGAAGAAGCGATCGTTGATGCGGAGATTGACCGCCTTGAGGCTAGCCTCCGATGTGAACTGGCCATTCACGCGGACACTGATCCGCTCCGGCCCCTCCTGGAACACGCCGGAGGGCGCCACCGCGTTCTGGCCCTGCAGCGAATTCATGATGGCGTGGACATCGAGGCCGAGGGCAGCGATCTTGCGGGTGGAGAATTCGAGATAGATGACCTCGTCCTGCGCACCGAGAATATCGACCTTGCCGACATCGGGCACGGTCAGCACCTTGGCGCGGATGTCCTCGATCTGATCGCGGAGCTGCCGCTGGCTCAGGCCGTCGCTGGTGAAGGCATAGACATTGCCGAACACGTCGCCAAAACGGTCGTTGAAGCCGGGTCCGATCACACCTTGCGGGAAATCGCCTTTGATGTCTGCAATCATGTTGCGGACGCGCACCCAGGTCGGCTTGACGTCGGCCGCCTTGGTCGAATCGCGCAGGTACACGAAGACGGTGGTCTGGCCCGCGACCGTCACGCTCTTGGTGTAGTCGAGCGATTCGAGCTCCTCCAGCTTCTTCTCGATGCGGTCGGTGACCTGGCGCGTCATCTCCTCGGCCGAGGCGCCCGGCCACTGCGCCTGGATCACCATGGTCTTGATCGTGAAATCAGGGTCTTCCTGGCGCCCCAACTGGAGATAGGCAAACAGGCCGGCCGCCATGAAGGCGATCATGAAATACCAGACGAGGGAGCGATGGCCGAGCGCCCAGTCAGAAAGGTTGAACGACTTCATGGCTCTTGATCCTGTTCGATGCGGACGTGCTGTCCCGGCTTGAGGCTGTGAATTCCGGCGGTGACGACGCGGGTGCCTGCGGCAAGCCCGCCGGTGACGCGGATACCCGCCTGTTCGGTGACACCATCGATCTTCTGCAGTGAGACGGTGTTGGTGGCCTTATCGACCACCCAGACGAAATCAGTCCCGTCCTTCGCGAGCACCGCCGACAACGGCAAGCGCAAGACCTTGGCTTGGTCCTTGCCGAGCTTTGCCGTGACGGTCGCGCCGAGACGGAAGCTTTCAGGCGGGTTGTCGAGCGCGATCCGGACTCGCCGCAGCCGCGTCACGGGATCTGCTTGCGGCGCAATCTCGCGGATCCTGCCCTCGACCTGAACGGCGGGAATGAGCTGCAGGCCGACAGTGAACGGGAGACCGACTTCGAGCGGCACGGCGACGTCTTCCCCGATATCGACGACCGCCTCCCGAATGTCCGGCCGCGCCACCGTCACCACGGCTTGACCGGGCGAGACCACCTGACCGACTTCCGCGCCGACGGCGGTCACGACGCCGCCAAAGTCGGCCTTGATCTGGGCATAGCCGAGTTGCTCGATCGCCTTGGTCAAATTCGCCTGCTCCTGCGCAACGCTTGCTTCGGCGCCGGCGCGGGCCTGCTCGGCATTGTCCAGCGTCTGCCTGGTGGTCGCATCGCTGGTGATGAGCATGCGTTGCCGCTCCTCCGTGGCCTTGGCCGTCGCAAGCTGCGCCTCGGCCTTCGCAAGCTGGGCTTTGGCCGCGCGAACGGCGAGATCGAGTGCGGTGGGATCAATCGTCCCGATGATTTGTCCTTCGCTGACGATGTCGCCAACGTAGACCGGGCGCGAAGTCAGCCGTCCGAGTACGCGAAAACCAAGGTTGGTCTTGTAGCGCGGCTCGACGACGCCCACGGCAATCGTGCTGTCACCGCTATTCGGCTTGGCCACCATTGAGAGCACGGGGCGCACGGGCTCCGGCGCGTTCGTCTCCTGCTGACAGCCGGTGAGCAACGAGGCCGCCGCGAGCGTGCCGGCGATCATCATGACCTGTCGCTTCATGACCGACCTCCCTCCTCAGTGACCGACTGGCCCAGGCTCAGAAGCTTGCCGCCGTCGACGACGACGCGCTCGCCGGGCTCGAGGCCCCCCTTGATCAGCACCTGACCGGCTTCATAGGCGCCGACCGTGACCGGCTTCAGCGACGCTGTCTGCGTTTTCGGGTCGACGGTCCAGACGGCAGGCCTGCTGCCCGCGGCCATCAGCGCGCTCCAGGGCAAGGTGATCTCCTTCTGAGCTTTCGCCTTGACCGTTCCCGAGACGGCGCTGCCCAGCGTCATCTGAGCCGGCGGGTTCTCGATGGACACCTTGACGCGGATCGTGGAGCTCTTCGCGTCGATGGCCGGTGAAATCTCCCTCACCTCACCCGTTGCTGCCACGCTGGGATCGGAGACCAGCGCCAGCGTCACGCGGCGGCTGTCGGTCTGGCCCAGGAAAACTGATTCGTAGACCTCGAAGACCGCATCCCGCTCCCCGTCCTGCGCGAGCGAGAACACGGGTTGGGCAGCCGGAACGACCTGGCCGACCTCGATACTTCGCGCGGTAATGACGCCGTCCGCTTCAGCACGCAGGATGGTATATCCGAGCGCATCGCGCGAGGTACCCAGCTGCGCCCTGGCCGCCTCCAGCACACCCTCTGCGGTTCGCAGACCTTCCTGGGCCTGGTCGTAAACGGTCCGGGTGGTGAAGCCGCTTGCGATCAGCGCTTTCTGTCGCTCGAACGTTGCCTTCGCCACGCGCAGCTGGGCTTCCGCGGAAGCCACTGCCGCCGTCGCAGCATCGACATCAGCCTGTTGCTCGGCGGGATCGAGACGGGCGAGGACGTCGCCCTTGTTGACGTGATCACCGACGTCAACGGTACGAGCGATCACACGTCCGCTGACACGGAACGAAAGATCGGCACGGAAGCGCGCCTGAACCTCGCCCGTCAACGTGATGGCGGCTTGCCGGTCGCGCGGCTGCACGATCGTGGTCCGGACCAGCGTGGCCCGTGTGGCCGTCTGCGCCGCATGATCGTTGCAACCGGTCAACACAATGCTGACGAGCACGGTCGTTGCGGCGAGGGCCTTCCCCACATAAGCCGTTCGAACGGGGCTGGAGAATTGGCTTGTCATGACGCGTCCGTATGATGGGAAGGTGACAACAGCCCGCCAAGCGCATCGGCGGATTGGCGGGGGACGACCATTTCGCGTTCTTGCTGGCGCAGGAGTCCCGCAAGGGGGTCGGCCTCGACAGCGGGCTCGTGGTGATCGGCCGCCGCGCTTGCGGTGAGCACTGCGTCGTTTGAAGCAATGGCTCTCGTGCGGCGCGGTGCCTTCATCTGGCGCGTCGCAATGGTCCAGTTTGCACCGCGCTCACGCTCGGTCAGCGGGAACGAGAGGACAATCGAGGTGAATTCCGCGCCGAAACCCTGCTCGATCCGACCGCCGAGCGCCCGCGCGATATCCCTGGCAATTCGCAATTCGCGGTCGGAAGTCTCCCGCGCGGGACCCGAGCCGTTGTCCAGGATCACGCAGTTCACCAGCGCACCGGTACGCGTCAGCTTGATCCTGATCCGCCCGGCCCGTGCGTCGAAACAGGCGTGCCTTGCCGCGTGCATCACGAGTTCATGGACGATCAGGCCCAGATGCCAGCAGCGCTCCGGCTGGAGCGCGATGGACTGGGTCACGAATGCCGGTTGAATGTTCATCCGGTCCAGCAGCGCGCGGCGCATGCCACAGCCCAATTTGCGAATGTAGGTCGCGGCATGGATCAGCGTGTCGCCCGTTGGCATGGCCAGCGCACGATGCACGTCGGCGTAGCCATGCAGCAGCTCGACGATATCGCTGAGAGCGCACTTGGCTTCCGTCCCCTCGACCCGGATGGCCGCGGCGGAGACAAGGTCGATGGCCAAGGTAACACCGTTCGTGACCCTGCGATTCACCTCGCGCAGCAGCACGCCTTCCTGCAAGCCGGACGGGGCTGGGCTCAAAACAGTCACGACTTTCTCCTATTCGACGCGAACGATCGGGGACGGACGCCCCCACCTTTGCTCCCCCGATCTTTCGGGAGCATTCGCCAAGCCCGTGAAGCGTTGCGGGCTGACGATTTAATAAACTATACCGTATATTTTCTTTTTATTGCCTTTCTTTGCCCGTCGTGTCAAGTCGGAAAGCAATGCGCACAGACTCGTGAATTCGGAGGTCCAAAATGAAGAAGACGAAGCGTGGCAGACCGCCCAAGGATCTTGCCGGCGACGCACAGGCGCGCATTCTCGATGCAGCCCAGCAGCTGTTTCTGGAGAAGGGCTTCCGCAGCGCCAGCATCGACGACATTTCCGAGCTCGCTCCTGCGAGCAAGCCGACGATCTACGCTCATTTCCCCGGCAAGGAAGCGCTGTTCGCAGCCGTGGTCGCCCGTACCATCGAGGGCTTGGCGGACTTCGAGGGCTTCTCGCCCGAGGGCCGCACCATCGAGGACAAATTGCTGAGCCTCGGGACAGCCATCGTCGAGAGAGTGGTCGAGGAATCGCTCGGCATGGTGCGCGCGACGATCGCGGAATCGCAGCGGTTCCCCGAACTGAGCCGCAACGTTCACGATGCTGCGCGTGATCGCTCCCTAAATGCGGTGTCCCAGCTGCTGGACGACGCCACGCAGAAGCTCGCTCGCAACCCGAAGGGCCCTTTCAGCTCCAAACGAAGCCGCGCCACCGCGCAGATCTTTCTCGACCTGATTCTGCTACCGATGCTGTTTCGGTCGCTCGTCGGAGAAACTCAGAAGGACCTGAAGAAGGAGCTTCCCGGCTTCGTGCGCGAGCGCGTCGGCTTTTTCCTGGCAGCCTGCGAGACAGATTGGTCGTACTAGCTGTCTTTTTTAGACGGTTGGCTTAGAAGCATTCGCATTAACCGGCGGCCTTGAGCTGCACGTGAGCTGCCATCTCGGCCGGCTGCAGTGGCGTGCGACGCAAAGCGCCGATACAAAATCTCAACATCTCGTCGAAGCTTGGCCGCAGCGTCGCAGCGCCGACCCGCGATGGGTTGATATAGACATCCATGGCTTCCAGCAGGCAGCAGGTCAGCGCCATCGGACTGCCACCTTGCAGTTCGCCCCGTGCTTGCCCGTTGCCGATGATCGGTCGCACCAGCCCTCGGATCCTGTCGTCGTAGGCGAGAACGACCGTCCGTTCTGACGGACGGCCAGAGCTATCAGGTCCTGCAGTCGTCGATGCTTCGCCGGTCGAGCTTCATTGCAGTCGGCAATGGCCTTCAGGATTGCGGTCAGGCGCCGTAACGCTGGTCCACTGCCGCCAGCCGCCTCAGCCGCCGCACTGACCACCTCCTGGAGCACCTCCTCCACCACAGCCTCCTCGATCGCCCGCCTCGAGGGAAAGATTCGATAGACGCTCGCCGAAGACATCGACAGACTCCGCGCGATGTCGGCGACGGTGGTCTTGTTGTGTCCCATCTCGCCATAGAGATGGATGGCGGCCTGCACGATCCTGCGGCGGGCGCTCCTCATTCGGTCGTCAATCTGATCGCTCATAACGTCTCTCACTGCGCCGGAAGGTTCACCAACTCGCGGCGGCAGGCCTCTCCGAAATCGCGCAAGGGATCCATTTCCTCGATGAATTTGGGGAGATCGACGAATGTGCGATTTGGCGAGAGATACGCTTCGATGATCAAGTGCCCGGTTCTCTCGGCGGCCTGAACGACCTCGTTGCTCGACAAGATCCGCATGCGTCCGACCAGCGTATAGAAGCTGACCAGTTGCGGTATTTCGGCCTGATCATTGACCAGCGCGTCGGCATAGAGGCGTGATGCCTCCTCGATGAAGCTATGGTACAATTGTTCGCGCTTCGAAAACGAGCGGGCATGATGACGCTCGCGACGCCTTCGGCGTCCGCTAAACCATCCACTGACGATGGTCGAGACCGCGCCGAACGCAGAGCCGCCGAAGGCAGCCAAGGCCGGGATGTATACCGTGCTCATAAGATCGCTCCTGTCTCCTGTCGCAGTGCGGATGTGGTTCAAGGCAGTGCCTGGTCACATCACGCCGCAACGTCGTTCGTTATCTGCCCCTGACTGATCCGGTGGATGCCTGCTCGAACACAGCCTTACAGCCTTCGCTCAGATCCGATTTCCTGAGGCGCAGACACGCTTCGACTCCCGATGGATCGGGAATGTAGGCACTGCACAGGCGAAAGGCGTCGGGGATGCAAGCCGCTCGCTGCTCGAGTGTGCCCCGGTTCGCCTGGGCAAAACCTGCTGCGCTGCCAAGCGCGACTACGGCCGCTGCGAATAACGCCGGCATCAATCTCGTCATGTCAGATCCATTCTCTGCTCGAGGCTTCTGGTTGAACCTGGCGGAGCCTCGCCGCCTTGATCCTGCACACGCGCTTGTGACGCACTCGTCTTGACTCAGGCACTGGCGCGTGATTTATATGAACTATACGGTGTATTTTATTAAGGAGGCGCGGAATGTCAACACTGCTGTTCGCGTTGATGCGCGAAAATCCGTTGCCCGGCCTCGCCGCCGCTTCGCTGAACTTCTTTGTCGCGCTCTGCCTCGTGGCCCTGAGCCTGCTGCTTGGCATCACGGTCGCGATGATCGCGTGGGCTCATTGGCTTGCCGCGCGCCAGCCGACCCCTATCCGGCTGGAGCGGAGGACGGTCGCATGACACCGGCGCTGCTGATCGCCCGCGACTGCATCATCTATTGGGTCAACGTCTGGACCGCGCCGGTCGAATGCGTGTTCGACGTGATCGAGTCCGAACTCGCGCGCAGAGGCATTGCGCTTGATGAAATCGACCGGCTGACGCACACGGCGTGAGGGAGAAGTGGGAACCGAGATGCTGAACTTCATCGAAGTCTTTGACGGGATGGAAGTGGACCGGACCAGCGGCGAAGTCGTGTGGACCGGTGTGACCGGAACACGGAGAGCGCTCCAGCGTGACGGACTCATGATCGATCCAAAGGCCGCAGCCTATTGTCCAACCGAATGGCTCGACGAGCGTGGCTATCTCGACGCCGAACGTGCGCGCCGGCATCCGCGCCCGTGGCGTATCTGACGATGCGACAGAGTAATGCCGTTGTCGGGGAGCCGCGTGCCGTGAGCCGACGATCCGTCATGTCAATGCATGCGAGCCGATCGAACGGGACCGCCCTTCCCTTGCGCGGCTATTTTCTGTCGGTCGGCGGCGCCCTGCTCTGCTTGCTTTGGGCGAGCGGCTGGGTGCTCCCGGCCCAACCGCCAAGCCGCTTCGCGGAGCCGGATACTGCGCGGCCTCCGATCCGCATCGACTCGGACGTGAAGGGGCCGGAGCGCGTCTTGATCGATACAAATCAGTCGCCGCCTACGCTCTCCGACAAGGAGATCGTCGTCGCTCACGCGGCCGCCGCAGGCGATTGACCAACCAGACCGAGATTGATCCGATGTCGAAGCAGCACTTGTCTGCCCTGATCATGTGGTCCGCCACGCTCGCCGCGACAGCCGCCGTCGCTGACGTTCAAAAATCTGCAGATGCAGACAGCCGAAGCACGAGCGCGCAAAGCCAAGCCGAGGAGGCCGCTATCCAGCGCGTTCTCTCGGAATTCCGCACGATACGCGTCCCGCTCAGCCGGGCGATCGCGATCGCGGAGCGCCTGCATGACGGTTCGAAGACCGCCTACATCAGCTTCGAGATCGACAGCCAGCCCGTCTACCGCGTTCGCACGACCCGGAATGAGCACGTTTGGGAGAACGCCATCGACGCAAATACCGAGAGCATTACCGGGAAGGAGATGACGTCGTCGCTGCAGGAACTCGATCGGGAGGACCTCGCCAACATCCTTGCCTTGAAGGGGATCAAGCCCGAATTGTCCGATGCCGTGCAGGTCGCCGAGAAAGCCGCGGCCGGCAGCGCGCTGGCCGGTGGACTGATACGACAGGATGGCAAACTCAACTTCGTGATCGTCGTCGCCTCCGGGGACCATTTGAAGGAGGTGCTGCTCGAGCCTCCCAAGATCGGAAAGCAAGACACGAGTCGCCATTAACACGAGCATGTTCATCAGCACTCAAAGAGCACACAAGCCATGAACTTCCAGCCTCGATCACAGCTATCATCGGCACAACGGCAGCTTCCTTTCGACTGCATCGCGCTGCTGCTGCAAGGCGGAGGTGCGCTTGGCGCGTACCAGGCGGGCGTGTACGAAGCCTTGGCCGAAGCCAGCATTCATCCCGACTGGGTTGCTGGCATATCGATCGGGGCCATCAATGCCGCCATCATCGCCGGCAACCCGCCCGAGTCCCGTGTTGACCGCCTGCGCGATTTTTGGACCCAAGTCACCTCGACCGCGCCCTGGGATTGGTCCGGCAATCCCTTCCTGGATTGGACGCGGAGCGACAATACGCGAAACCTCATTAACCAGATGAGCGCCGGTCTGGCGGCCACGTGTGGCGCTACCGGATTCTTCTCTGCCCGTCCCGTCCTGCCCTGGCTGCAGCCCGGCGGAGCCAGCGATGCGACCAGCATCTATGACACGCGCGCGCTCAAGACAACGCTGGAGCGCCTGGTTGACTTCGATCGTATCAATGCCGGTCTGACGCGCTTCAGCGCCGGCGCGGTCAACGTCCGAACGGGTAATTTCGTCTATTTCGACAATACCACCCATACGATTCGACCCGAGCACATCATGGCGAGCGGCGCGTTGCCGCCAGGCTTTCCGGCGGTGGAGATCGAGGGCGAGCACTATTGGGACGGCGGTCTCGTCTCAAACACGCCGCTGCAATGGGTAATCGAATCTGATGCTCCGCAGGACATGCTCGCATTCCAGGTCGACCTCTGGAGCGCGCGCGGTCAACTTCCCCGCAACATGGCTGAGGTCGTCACGCGGCACAAGGAAATCCAGTATTCGAGCCGCACGCGCGCCAGCACCGACCAGTTCAAGCATGTGCAGCGCCTGCGGCGCGCACTAACGGATCTACTGGGGAGGCTGCCCGACGATCTCAGTCAGCATGAGACCGTGAAACTGCTCAACACGGCGGTCTCGCGGAACGTCTACAATATCGTCCACCTGATCTATCGCGCGCGTAATCACGAGGGGCACTCCAAGGATTACGAGTTCTCGCGCCTGTCAATGCAGGACCATTGGCAAGCCGGCTACCACGACGCTCTGCGCACTCTGCGCCATCCCGAGGTGCTCGCTCGGCCTTCGAGCCCGGACGGAGTCTTTACCTTCGATCTCGAACACGACGGCCGCGAGTAACCCAACCTCATCGCCTGGAGATAACCCAAATGCGCGAGACTGATGTGAAACGACGGGCTTTTGCCATGCCGCTGACCAGCCCGGCTTACCCGCCCGGGCCATACCGGTTCGTCGATCGCGAATACCTGATCATCACCTATCGTACTGATCCGACAAAGCTCCGGGCAGTGGTTCCGGATCCGCTCGAGGTCGACGAGCGAGAAGCTCTCGTCAAATACGAGTTCATCCGCATGCCCGATTCCAACGGCTTTGGCGACTACACGGAAAGCGGACAGGTCATCCCCGTCTCCTTCCGTGGACGCAAGGGCGGCTACACACATTGCATGTTTCTCAACGACGAAGGACCGATTGCGGGCGGACGCGAGCTCTGGGGCTTTCCGAAGAAGCTTGCGCAACCGACCCTGCGAACCGAGATCGATACGTTGATCGGCACGCTGGATTACGGCCCCGTGCGGGTCGCGACTGGGACGATGGGCTACAAGCACTGCGAGGCCGATCTGGCGAAGGTCAAGGCTGCGCTTAACGGGCCGAACTTCCTGCTCAAGATCATCCCGCACGTCGACGGCAGCCCGCGGATCTGCGAGATCGTTCAATACCGGCTCGAGGACATCGTGCTGAAGGGCGCCTGGACCGGACCGGCGGCGCTTGCCCTGACGCCACATGCGTTGGCGCCGGTTGCCGAACTGCCGGTCCTTGAGATCGTCTCCGCCGTCCACATCTGCGCCGACCTCACGCTCGGCCTCGGGACCGTGGTACACGACTATCTGCACCAGCCGGCTCGCGGCTCGATACGAGCAGGTGAAAGAGCTCTGGCCTTTTAACTTCAACTGCGCGTCGCATCGAGCCGGAGCGCCGATCCTATTCGCATGTTACGAGGAAGTGTACGATGGGAACTCTGAACGGCAAGACCGCAATCGTCACGGGCTCGACCAGCGGCATTGGCCTCGCTTGCGTGCAGGCCTACGCCAGCGACGGCGCGAACGTGGTGATCAACGGCATGGGCGCGCCCGGCGATGTCGAGAAAACGCGTGCTGCGATCGAGCGCGATTTTTTTGTCAAGGCGATCTACTCGCCTGCGGACATGACGAAACCGAGCGAGATCGTCTAGCTCATCGCTCTTGGCCAAAGGACCTTCGGTGGCGTTGACATTCTGGTCAACAACGCCGGCATCCAACACGTTTCGCCGGTCGAGGACTTCCCTGCCGAGACGTGGGATGCGATCATCGCGATCAACTTGTCCGCCGCCTTCCATGCCATCCGTGCGGCGGTACCAGGCATGAAGACGCGCGGCTGGGGCCGCATCATCACAACGGCTTCGGCGCATTCGCTGGTCGCCGCCTTTCAAGTCCACCGATGTCGCGGCCAAGCACGGTATTGCGGGCCTCACCAAGACGGTCGCGCGGGAACTCGCCCGCTCGAAGATCACCTGCAACTGTATCGGCTCCGGCTACGTCTGGACGCCGCTCGTGGAAAGGCAAATTCCAAACACTATGGCGGCTCGTCGCATGCGGAGGGACGAGGTCATCAGCGACGTCCTACTCGCTGCGCAGCCGACCAAGGAATTCGTCACCGTCGAGCAGGTTGCTTCGCTCGCGCTGTTCCTGTGCAGCGACGATGCCGTTCAGATCACGGGAGCCAACCTCTCGATGAATGGAGGCTGGACGGCCGCATAGCCCTCAATTCACGGAGCCTTATCATGTCTTCTCTCAAAGAAGCTGCTCGATTCAGGCCCAGCCGCCCTTTCCAGCTCGATCTCGCGGACGGCAACAGCCAGGCCAACGCCCTGCGTAGACGCGAGGAGATCTTCAATGCGGATGCCGCTCTCGCCTCGTTCGAGGTCAAGGCCGGCGAGGCTAAGGCCGAAAACAAGGTCAAAGCCGAGCAGATCATCGCCGATCTGAAGAAGCGTCGCGACGAATTCCAGGCGCAGCTCAAGACACAAGCCGAAGCCGGCGAAGCGGCCTGGGCACGCAACAGGACGGAACTCGAAAAGCAGTGGAACGGCTTCGAAGCGCAGATGCAGACCTATTTCGAAAGCGCCGGCAGACAGATCGAACAGCAACAAGCGACCTTCAAAGACATCGCCGCCGCGCAGGCAAAGGCCTGGCGCGAGGCCGTCGACAAGTTCCGTGAAGCCGCGGGCAAAGTTGCCGCAACGCATACCGGGGATTTCGATGCCGCACTCAAGCAGCTGAAGTCTGACGCAACGGAGGCCGAAGCGCGCTTGCAGAAGCTGAAGCAGGCTGGCGGCGAGTCCTGGTCGGTGCTGAGCGGAGCGCTCGCGGAGTCCCGCAAGGCGTTCGATCTGGCCAATCAGGCGGCCTGGAATGCTCTTAGAGGTTCTGGCGCGAAGAGCTGAAGGTTTCTGACAAGCCCCGCCTCAGGCGAAATGCGCTGGGGAAGATTCGCTCAGTTCTCAACGGAGGTCGAGCGCTTGCGGCACAGCGTTTTGACCGCGGAGTCGATCACCTTGGTGAAGCAGGGGAGCGGCATCTCTCTCTGGGAGACAATTCCGGCCCCTGCAATAGCCCGTTACCATCAAGGGCGCGAAATCGTACAAGATCGTAGCTTGGCGGGTAAAATCGCAGGATTGGTAGCGGGGGTCCGCTACCGCCTTTCCACACACCAATCAAACCTACGATACCTCATCTAATAGGGCAGTCCGTGACTGCCCGGGCAAGCGCAGCTCTACGCTCATAGAGGAATATTGAAGGACCTCGGGCTACCGGGTCGGGTGAAAGCGGCTTTCGTCGCGGAAAATCGAAGGCGCGCATTTTTCGGTCCGCCATCGTCGGTAGGCGCGGTGTCTCTCGTCGGAATTCCACCCAGCTCGGATTACAGAGTCGAGGAGAGGCGTCGATTGCTCGTCGCCCCCCTCCACCGACGATCCGGAACGTCTGCTCCCGGCCATCGTCGCGCAGGATCGTCACTGACGTGCCGAAGCGCACTTCCGAGCAATCGACTGCGGCGGGGGTGCCACGCGTGCCGTAGCGCGCCGAGCGAACCAGCAGCGGAAGTCGCGGCTCGCGGCGGCAAGCGCCGCGCGGTCGGCTGAGGCCCTCGCGGCGGCGTAGGCTTCGCTGGCCGCCGCGAGGGCCTGTTCGATCTGCACCAGGCCAGCCGCGGTGACGTCGTTCGGATGCTTGGAAAGCGGTCGCTCCGGGAGCTCTTCGAGATCGTCAGCATCCAATTCCTTGACGAAGGCTTTGCTCATCAAACGAGAAACTCCAACTCACAGTCAGCCCGAAGGGAACCACTTTAGTGTTCCGTTCCTTGACGGTGTCTCGGTCACCCGCGCTTTGCCAAATGGCGTCCGAGCCACTCGTCGACGTCGTCTGAACTGTTCAGCTCAACTGAAAATTCTCTCACAAACTCTCTCTAGGCCTGCAAGTTGCGCGCCGGAACCCCACGATCAGGGGAGTATCCAGACAGACCGCTTGCGCGATAAGATCACGCATGCCCCTGCCTTCCGCTTCCACCTTGCCAAACTTGTTCAGTACCACAAGATCCGAGCCGTTCTTAAGCGCCAACTCGATCTCTGACACCATCTGCAGCATGGCATCTTCGTCCAGCTGACACCCCTTAGCGCCGTGGCCGCGGTCCGCGAAAATCGACGTTTGCCGTCCGGTCGCCAGATCCTCGAGCAGCATGTCGCAGCTATGGCCGGGATCGCGGGCACGACGTTGAATGACCCCTGCCATGCGGGTCCCTTGCAATCGGCAGCGATCAACGACCCGCTTAAAAATTTGGTCCGGATACGACTGCTCATTGTAGACGAGAGCGGCCAGGATTCGGTAGCGCGACTCGCGATCGGGAGCGGGCGCCTCGCGGTCAGAATCGAACAGTGCAACGGATGCGAACATCAGCCACCCGTCACTGACATATGGCGGCTGAGCGCCGGCGATTGTCTACGGTGGTCGATGACGAATTCATGGCCGCGAGGCTTCACGCGCATTGCGCCATCGATCGCTTCGTTCAAAAGCACATCGGACGGTGACGCGCGGACCGCCTGTCGCAGGTCAACCCGGTCATCCCTCCCAAGACACATGAAGAGCGTCCCGTCGCACGAGACCCTGACTCGGTTGCAAGCCTCGCAGAAATTATGGGTAAGCGGTGTGATGAAGCCAAGGCGGCCTCCGGTCTCGGATACGCGGACATATCGCGCTGGGCCGCCGGTCGAATCGGGCAGATCGACAAGTGCGTAGCGCTTCTCAAACTGAGATCGGACCCCTGACAGCGGCACGTACTGATCCGTCCGATCCTCGCCTGTATCGCCCAGAGGCATGGTTTCGATAAGTGTTAGGTCCATGCCCTTTGCATGTGACCACTCGACCAGGTCTTCGAGAGACGCTTCGTTGATGCCCCTCAGCGCCACCGTGTTGATCTTCACCTTGAGGCCGGCGTCGCGTGCCGCCTCTATGCCTTCGAGCACACCGGGGATGTCGCCGCCGCGCGTGCGGCAGCCCCGGCCGCCTAGTCGGCCCGGCCGAGAAGCTGTCCGCCGTCGATGTTGTACTGAGCGCCGGTCACGAAACTCGACGCGTCGGAGGCGAAGAACAACGCGACACCCTCGATCTCTTCCAGCCGGCTGGGCGAGCTTTGCTTGAACAGCGGCAGCAGCTCGGGCGTCGTGATCCGGGTTTCGAACGGCCCCGGCTGGATCGCATTGACGGTGATGCCGAAGCGGGCGAGCTCGAGCCCGAGCTGCCGGACCAGATGCGCCACCGCCGCTTGGGGATCGCCCTGTGCACAGCTCGCTCCTTCCCGAAGCCCGTACCGGGCGCCAACGAGAGCACTGCCGAAGCGATCATAGCGATGCGACTTTGCCGCCCCGAGCTACTTCGCGATTGAAAGCTTTGCAGCCCGAAGCTGCATGCCAACCGGCGTTACTCCAGGACTTGACTTCTGGTGGACTTTGACTGCGTCAACTGCCGAGAGAGAAACAGGCTTCGGGCTCTCCACATTCTTCAGAGATCAACTTGCGCGATACCAATCAGATCCGGAGCAAGGGTTCGATGCGTTGACGCATTTCGGGATCGTTGGGGATATCGAGAACACTGCGACCGGTTTCGATGAGATGAACCGCATCCGCAACCAAAGCGACGAAGCTCAGATTTTGCTCAAACACAAGAAAGCTCGCGCCGGTTTTTTTCGTCGCATTCACGGCATGTGCCATTTGTTCAATGTTCTCATGCTGGACGCCCTCTGTTGGCTCATCAAGAATAGTTACCCGCTTCCTATCGGCAACGGTCCGGCAGAATGAGAGAATTTTTCCTTCGCCGCCGGAAAGTGTACCGGATTTCTGTTGCAGCCGCTCACGCAGTCGCGGGAAGTGCGTTCCGCTGCTCGCGCGGCGGCTGAAAACCAGGTATCCGACGGTCAATGCAAGCAGCGGCGATAAGCGCGGCCCCGAGGAAGGCGAATGGCAATAGCACGCCGCGGCCGCCTGTGGCGATCAGCGCTGCGCCGGCTAAATAAGCTCCGATTCCAAAGAACGGCGCTTGGCCAAGCGGAAGAAAGCCGCCCCCTACAAGCTTCCTGCCGCTACATCCTCGAAGGGTTGGAGGGACTTCAAAGAGATCTTTCCTAAGAAGCTTGATCGTCCTGTAGCTGTGAACGGACCGAAGTAACTCTCCTCTCATGAGCCGGCGCCAGCCCAAAATGCCGCCTGTAGCTTTTTGAGAACTGGGTCGGTAGCGCAAAGCCGGTTGCAAGCGCAATCTCCCTGATCGACTTCGTTGTCTGCCGCAATAGGACTCTGGCGTGTTCAAGCCGTGTCCGTTGGTACTGTCGGTGGATCGTAGTGCCGAGATGGCGCGCGAACAGGCGTTCAAGCTGTCGCAAGGACACACCTGCGAACTTGGCCAGTTCGCGCGGCGACAGGGGCGTTTCGATCTCCCCTTCCATCCGCAACAACGTTTGAATCAGTTTGGGATGATGGACTCCGAATCGTTCCGTGGGCGATAGCCGTTGGGCGACTTCGCCACGGCGCACTTCCGTCTGAAGAAACCAGTCGCTGACAGCCGAGGCTAGCGCCGCGCCGTGATCGATGCGGATGATGGCGTGCATCATGTCCAACGCAGCGATACCACCGGCACAAGTGAAGCGATCACGGTCGATCTCGAACAATGAGCGGCTGAGGTGCAAGAACGGAAACGTCTCGGTAAAGGCTGGGATATGCTCCCAATGCACGGTGCATCGATATCCCTCAAGCAGCCCGGCCTGCGCAAGGAGATAAGGGCCCGCTGACACGCCGCCCAATTGCACCCCGTGGCGGGCGACCTTCCGCAGAAAGGTAAGCGTCGGCGTGTGATCGAAGGCTTGCGGATTACCGCCTGCGCAAACCACGATCGCATCAAGGCGGCCGGCATTATTGATGCTGGCGTCGGCCTGAACACGGACGCCGTTTGAGGCGGCAATATCGCTGCCGCGGATGGCGATGTGCCGCCAACGATAGAGGTTCTTGCCGGTCAGCACATTGGCGGCGCGCAGCGGTTCTACTGCCGATGCATAAGACATCAGTGCAAAGCCGGGAATCAGCAGGAAACCGATCCGCCGCGGCCGCGTGATGTCGCCAACAGAAATCTTTTGGTCGTTTTTTGCCATCTGACGTCAGCCATAGCAGCGCATGATGCCTCTCACAAGTTCGGCTCGAGACGGCTCGGCTCCCATGCACTACTCCTTCCTGAACCTCGCTCGGCAAGCTCTCCGCGGACATCGCGATTGGCAGCCTACGTGGCGTGATGCGGCTCCCCGCCCGCGCTACGACATCATCATCGTCGGTGGTGGCGGACACGGCCTTGCCACCGCCTATTACCTCGCCAAAGAGCACGGCATCCAAAACGTCGCAGTGCTCGAGAAAGGCTACATCGGCTCCGGCAATGCCGGACGGAACACCACGATAGTCCGCTCGAACTATCTCCTGCCCGGTAACGAGCCCTTCTACGAATGGTCGATGAAGCTCTGGGAAGGGCTTGAGCAGGACCTCAACTACAATGCGATGGTCAGCCAGCGCGGGGTGCTCAACCTCTATCACTCGGACGCCCAGCGCGATGCTTTCGCGCGGCGCGGCAACGCCATGATCCTCGCCGGCGCCGATGCCGAGCTGCTCGATGCGGCCGCGGTGCGTCGCATGCTTCCAATGCTCGATTTCGACAATGCCCGCTTTCCGATCAAAGGTGGCTTGCTGCAGCGACGGGGCGGCACCGCCCGACATGATGCAGTCGTGTGGGGCTACGCCCGCGGTGCTAGCGATCGCGGGGTCGATATCATCCAGAACTGCGAGGTCACCGGCTTCCTGCGTGAGGGCGGCCGTGTCGTCGGGGTCGAGACGACCAGGGGCGGGATCGGCGCCACCAAGGTTGGGCTGGCCGTCGCCGGGAGTAGCTCGCGCGTCGCGGCACTTGCTGACTTGAGACTTCCGATCGAAAGCCATGTGCTGCAGGCCTTCGTCTCGGAGGCGATCAAACCTTTCATTCCGGGCGTCGTCACCTTCGGTGCCGGTCATTTCTATATCAGTCAGTCCGACAAGGGCGGTCTGGTCTTCGGCGGCGACATCGACGGCTATAACTCCTACGCCCAGCGCGGCAACCTGCCGACCGTTGAGGACGTTTGCGAAGGCGGCATGGCCCTGATGCCTGCAATCGGGCGGGTGCGCATGCTGCGCTCTTGGGGCGGGCTGGTCGACATGTCGATGGACGGCTCGCCGATCATGGACAAGACACCAGTCGACGGCCTCTATCTCAACGCCGGCTGGTGCTACGGCGGTTTCAAGGCAACGCCGGCTTCAGGGTGGTGCTTCGCGCATCTGCTTGCGCGCGATGAGCCGCACCCGGTCGCGGCCGCCTACCGTCTCGATCGCTTCGAGACCGGCCATCTCATTGACGAAAAGGGCCAGGGCGCCCAACCGAACCTGCATTGAGAACCGACATGCGAATCGAATGTCCCTTCTGCGGCCCGCGTGATGTAGGCGAGTTCGCCTACCATGGCGATGCCACGCGCCGACCCGAGGCATCAACGTCGGATACGCTGCAGCCTTTCTATCAAGCAGTCTATCTGCGCGACAATCCGGCGGGTCGTCATAAGGAACTCTGGTATCACGCCGGCGGATGCCGAAGCTGGCTTAGCGTTACCCGCGACACCCGTACTCATGAAATCTTCGGCGCAACCTTTGCAGCCGGAGAGCCTTCATGAGTGGGACAGCATCGCAAGTGAAGCCCAACCGGCTTGAGAAGGGTGGCCTGATCGATCGCAGCAAGCCGCTCAGCTTCACTTTCGACGGCAAGCGCTATCACGGCTATGCAGGAGATACGCTCGCCTCCGCTCTGCTTGGCAGCGGCGTCAAGCTCGTCGGCCGCTCGTTCAAGTATCATCGGCCGCGCGGCATCCTGACTGCGGGCAGCGAGGAACCAAACGCGCTGGTCGAGTTGCGGAGCGGTGCGCGGCGGGAACCGAACACACGAGCGACTGTCGTCGAGCTGTTCGACGGTCTCGACGCGCAAAGTCAAAACCGTTGGCCTTCGCTGACATTCGACGTGGGCGCGGTCAATTCTTTGCTCTCGCCATTTTTCGCCGCTGGCTTCTACTACAAGACCTTCATGTGGCCCGCCTCCTTCTGGGAGAAGGTCTACGAACCAGCGATCCGGCGCGCCGCCGGTCTCGGACGCGCCAGCACGGAAGCCGATCCGGACGTCTACGAAAAGCTGTACGCGTTCTGTGACGTACTCGTTGTCGGCGGCGGTGCGGCCGGGCTTGCCGCGGCATTGAGCGCGGGCCGATCGGGCGCGCGCGTTATCCTGTGCGACGAGGACTACGTCCTTGGAGGCCGCCTCAATGGGGACATTAGGGAAATCGGAGGCGAAAGTGGCTCCACGTGGGCACACCATGCGAGTCTTTCCCTCGACGGCCTGACGAATGTTCGTGTGCTGCGCCGGACGACGGTGTTCGGCGTCTATGACGGCGGAACCTACGGCGCGGTCGAGCGTGTCTCCGACCATCTTCCGGTCCCGGCGCCGCATCAGCCCCGGCAGCGGCTTTGGAAGATCGTCGCCAAACGAGCGGTCCTTGCTACGGGCGCGATCGAGCGACCCATCGTGTTCGGCGGCAACGACCGGCCCGGCGTGATGATGGCTTCGGCGGTTCGCACCTATCTGAACCGGTTTGCCGTACCGGCCGGCCGCTGCGCCGCGATCTTCACAGGCTGCGACGACGCGTGGAGGACTGCTTTCGACCTATTCGGGGGCAACACTCCCGTCGAAGTCATTGTCGACATGCGAACGGAGATCGCCCCCCGTCTCATCGAGAAGGCGAGCCGGTTGGGAATTCGGGTCTTTGCGGGCGCACAGGTTATCCAGACGAGCGGAAGCCAAGATCTCAAGGCCATCTCCATTCACACGGCGGATGGACGGACGAGCGACATTGCGGTCGACGTGCTCGCCATGTCCGGCGGATGGAATCCCAATCTCGCCCTGACGACCCACCTCGGAGGTCAACCGAACTGGTCGGACACGCTGGGGGGATTCGTTCCAAATACGCCTCCTCCCGGCATGACGGTCGCCGGCGCCGCGCAGGGATCATTTGCGCTAGCTGATGCCCTTCGCGAGGGCGATTCAGCTGGCGCTGCAGCGGCCGAGGCGGCGGGATTTGCCGTGAAAAATCATCCTCCGCCTCAGGCAGATGATGAGACGATCGGCTCCAAGCCTTTCTGGTACGTCGCCGACAGCCGATCGAAGGCATTCGTCGATTTCCAGAACGACGTTACAAGCGACGACGTCGCACTCGCCGCCCGCGAAGGTTTTCGGTCGGTTGAATTGCTGAAGCGATATACCACCCTCGGCATGGCCACCGATCAGGGCAAGACGTCGAACGTCAACGGCCATGCCTTGATGGCGCAACTGACCGGGCGCTCGATGTCAGAAGTCGGCACAACCGTGTTCCGGCCACCCTATACGCCAGTCGCGATCGGTGCACTCGCCGGTCACCATCGTGGTTTGGAGTTCAAGCCAACGCGCTTGACCGCAAGCCATGGCTGGGCCGAAGAGCGCGGCGCCACGTTTGTGGAGGCCGGGCAGTGGCTCCGCGCGCAATGGTTCGCTCGACCTGGCGAAGCCGACTGGCTGACGACAGTGTCGCGCGAGGTCCGAGAGGTTCGCAGCAAAGTCGGCGTCTGCGACGTCTCCACTCTTGGCAAGATCGATATCCAGGGCAACGATGCGGCTGCATTCCTGGACCGCGTCTACATCAACATGTTTTCGACGCTTCCAATCGGCAAGGTCCGCTACGGCCTAATGCTACGCGAGGACGGCATCGTTATGGACGACGGCACCGCGGCGCGCTTAGCGGACGACCACTATGTCGTGTCGACGACGACCGCGAATGCGGCCAAGGTCATGCAACATCTTGAGCATACACGCCAGATCCTCTGGCCTGAGTTGGACGTTCAGCTCGTGTCCGTCACTGAGCAATGGTTGCAATACTCGATTGCGGGACCGCATTCCCGACTGCTCCTGGCTCGGCTGCTCGGTGATGCCGCAGACGTCTCCGACGCCGCCCTTCCCTATCTCGGGTGCATCGAATTCCGTTGGCGCAACGTTCCGGCACGCCTGTTCCGTGTCTCCTTCTCCGGCGAACTGGCCTACGAGCTTGCGGTGCCGGCGCAATTCGGTGATGCCACCATCCGGGCGGTCATGGATGCCGGGAACGCACTCGGCATCGTGCCCTATGGCACGGAAGCCCTGGGCGTGATGCGCATCGAGAAGGGTCATGTCGCCGGCAACGAACTGAACGGCACGACGACGGCGACCGATCTCGGCCTCGGCCGGATGATGTCGCGCAAGAAAGACTTCATCGGCCGCACGCTGGCAATGCGGCCGGGCCTCACCGACCCTGAGCGGCCGGCACTGATCGGCATCAAACCCGTCGCCAAGAGCGCGCGACTGCACGGCGGCGCGCATTTTCTGGCCCTCGGCGTGAAGCCGAACACAGAGAATGACGAAGGTTACGTCACTTCCGTCGCCTTCTCGCCGATGCTCGGGCATTGGATCGGCCTCGGCCTGATCAAGAATGGCTTGGCACGGATCGGCGAGGTCGTGCGCGCTTACGATCCGGTCCGCGGTCGCGACACCGAAGTCGAAATCGTCTCTCCTATCTTTTTCGATCCCGAAGGGACGCGTCTGCATGGCTGATCTTGCTTTATCATCACGTCCTGCTTTATTGGACATTGGCCAATCGCAACCTGGCGCCGGCGTCACCGTCCGCGAGTTGCGCGGACTTGGCTTGGCGACGATGCAGACTCGCAAAGGACAGCACGCGCTGCTGCGCGACCGTATCAGGCAGCATTTCCTTCTTGAGCTACCCACGACGCCTTCCATTGTGCGTGCGGGCGAGATCGCCTTCGTGGCCATAGGCCCGAATTACTGGCTCGCCATGAGCGGCGGCGTAGGCCCGCTGTTTGGCATGTCACTCAAACAGATCGTCGGGCCGCTCGCGTCGGTGTCGGACCAAAGCGGCGGCTATGTGGTTTTCCGCGTCGGCGGCCATGCGGTCAGGAACACCCTTGCCAAGGGTTTTCAGATCGACCTTCATCCTCGCGCGTTCGAGATCGGAGCCGCCGCGACCACGATCGTCGCCCATATCGGCGCCACCATCTCGCGTTGCGAAGACAACGGCGACGGCAGCCCCTGCTTCGAAATCGCCTTGTTCCGCAGCCTTGCCAAGAGCTTCTCGCGCTGGTTCTCAAGCAGCGCCGCCGAGTTCGGCTGCGAATGGCAAACCCAAGCAGCTCAATAATTTCATAGCCTTGTTCCAAGAGACGCCCATGTCCACCGACAGCTACATTTTGACCTTCTCTTGTCCCAACAAGCCTGGCATCGTCGCCGCCGTCGCCAAGACGCTGTTCGAGGCCGGCGCCAATATCCAGGAATCGCATCAGTACGACGATGTCGAGACCAACGCCTTCTTCGCCCGCATTCGCTTTAACTTCGTCGGGACCGACAATGCTGAAGGCTTCAGCGAAGCTTTCGCGATCGTCGCCAACGAGCTGAAAATGAAGTGGACGGTTCGTCCGCGCACCGCGCGCCCCAAGCTGCTCATCCTGGTGTCCCGTTTCGATCATTGCCTGGCGGACCTACTCTACAAATGGCGGATTGGCGAACTTTCGGTCGATATTGCGGGCATCGTCTCCAACCATCCGATCGAGACGTTCACGCATCACGATCTCGGCACTATTCCGTTCGAGTACCTGCCCGTTACGTCGCAGACCAAATCCAAACAGGAAGCGGAAATCTGGAAGATCGTCGAGGATCGGAAAGTCGACCTCGTCGTTCTTGCCCGGTACATGCAGATCCTGTCCGACGAACTTTCGGCGAAACTCGCCGGTCGCTGCATCAACATCCACCATTCCTTTCTTCCCGGCTTCAAGGGCGCCAAGCCGTATCACCAGGCGCACGGCCGCGGCGTCAAACTGATCGGCGCTACCGCCCATTATGTGACGCCAGATCTCGATGAAGGTCCGATCATCGAGCAGGATGTCGAACGCGTTTCGCATCATGACCAACCTGACGACCTCGTTCGCAAAGGTCGCGATATCGAACGGCGAGTGCTGTCGCGGGCCGTATTCTGGCATATCGACGGCCGCATCATCCTGAACGGCTCCAAGACCGTCGTTTTCAAGGACTAACCCATGACTGCGATCAATATCGACGGCAAGGCGATCGCCGAGCAGGAGCGTCTCAAGATTGCGGCGGGGGTCGCGGAGTTGCAGGGGCGGAGCGGCCGAGCACCGGGACTTGCTGTCGTGCTCGTCGGCAACGATCCCGCAAGCGAAGTGTACGTTGCCTCCAAGACGCGCCAGACCATCGCCACCGGAATGCGCTCGTTTGAGCATCGCCTAGCAGCCGAGACCTCGCAGGAGGCGCTGCTCTCCCTGATCCGGCGGCTGAACGCCGACGACGAGGTCGATGGCATTCTGGTTCAGCTCCCGCTGCCGTCGCACATCGATACCGACACCATCATCCGGTCGGTCGATCCGGCGAAGGATGTCGATGGCTTCCATCCTGAGAATGCCGGGCGCCTGATGCGCGGGCTTACCAGTCTCGTCCCCTGCACCCCGCTCGGCTGCATGCTACTGCTCCGTTCGGTTCGTAGGGGACTGGCGGGCCAGCACGCAGTGGTGGTCGGGCGCTCGAACATCGTCGGAAAGCCGATCGCCCAGCTTCTCCTTCAGGCTGATTGCACAGTGACGATGACGCATTCGCGCAGTCATGATTTGCCGGGACTTTGTCGTCAGGCCGATATCCTGGTCGCCGCGGTCGGCCGACCGGAGATGGTCCGCGGCAGCTGGATCAAGTCCGGCGCGATCGTCATTGACGTCGGCATCAACCGTTTGCCGGCAGAAGGCGGGGCCAGAGGCCGGCTGGTCGGCGACGTTGCCTTCGGAGAGGCCCGGGACGTTGCCAGCGCCATCACTCCTGTTCCCGGCGGCGTCGGTCCGATGACGATCGCATGCCTGCTGCGAAACACGCTGCAGTCCGCCGTCGAACGATCGGGCAAGAGCTAAGCCTATCGAACACTACGCGGACCGGTCGGCCGGAGATCCGGAACACCGATCTACCTAACCCCATCCGTCGCCGGAAGGCACAGTGAACCTGTGATTTCCGGCTTAGCTGACGCCCCTCAGCAATCCAGTGTGGTTTCGCGCTCCCATGCCGTCAAATGGCGTGCATACGAATTCCATTCGTCGGTCTTGAGCTTGACGTAGCACGGTACGAACTCGCCCAACTTATCCGACAGCACCGATGACGACCGCAGTGCTCGGATCGCGTCGAGCAGGTTCAGCGGCAATTTCTTGCCGGCCTCGACGGAATGACCGTCCGTATACATGTTAATGTCGAGACGACTGCCGGGATCGCGCTGGTTGTCGATCCCGTCAAGCCCTGCGGCGAGCAATCCTGCCTGCAGTAGATAAGGATTGACCGCGCCGTCGGCGAGGCGGACCTCAAAGCGGCCGCCCTCGGGAATACGGATGAGATGGGTGCGGTTGTTTCCCGTATAGGTTACCGAGTTCGGCGCCCAGGTCGCTCCAGACGTCGTGCGTGGCGCATTGATGCGCTTGTAGGAGTTGACCGTCGGATTGAGCAGAGCCGCCAGCGCATCGGCCGAGTGCATGATGCCACCCAGGAACTGATAGCCGAGCTTTGACACGCCGAGTTCGCCAGCTTCGTCCTCGAACAGATTGCGGCCATCGCGCCACACCGAGACGTGGGCGTGGCAGCCGTTGCCGGTCAGGTCGACGAACGGCTTCGGCATGAAGGTTGCGCGCAATCCGTGTTTCTCCGCGATCGAACGCACCATGTATTTGAAGAACGCATGGCGGTCCGCGGTCTTCAAGGCCGAGTCGAAATCCCAATTCATCTCGAACTGGCCGTTCGCGTCCTCGTGATCGTTCTGGTAGGGTTTCCAGCCAAGCGACAGCATGCAATCGCAGATTTCAGCAATGATGTCGTATCGTCGCATCAATGCCTGCTGATCGTAGCAGGGTTTTGGCTGGTGATCGGCATCATCGGAAATCCCGGTCCCGTCGCGCGAAATCAGGAAGAACTCGCATTCGACGCCAGATTTCAGCTCAAGGCCCTTGGCGGCGGCATCGGCGATCAACCGCTTCAAGAGATTGCGCGGCGCTTGCGCGACCGGCTCGCCGTTCATCCAGGGATCTGCGGCAAGCCAGCCGACTTCAGGCTTCCATGGCAACTGGATCAGGCTTGCCGGATCCGGCATCGCGAACATGTCGGGGTCGGCCGGCGTCATGTCGAACCATGTCGCGAAGCCTGCAAAGCCCGCCCCGCTCTTGAGCATGCCGTCGATCGCTGCAGCTGGCACAAGCTTGGCGCGTTGCACGCCAAACAGGTCGGTGTACGAGATCAGAAAATACTTGATGCCCCTCTCTTGCGCGGTGGCATGAAGACTATTGGCCATGGTTACCTCTTTGATGCGTCAACACCCGGCATCGAAACTTGCAGTCAGTTGGATTCGCGCGCTGCGTGTCCGCTATTTCGTTATTCCCGGAATCCAGTTGGTTCCGGCGAGCGGCACGCCCGCCATCGCCGCAGCCTCGATCGACAAGGCGACGAGGTCTTCCGGTTCGAGATTGTGCAGATGGCTCTTTCCGCAGGCGCGCGCGATCGTCTGCGCCTCGAGCGTCAGCACCGAGAGATAATTTGCCAAGCGCCGGCCGGCCTTGACCGGGTCAAGTCGTGCCGCCAGCACTGGATCTTGCGTGGTGATGCCGGCAGGATCCAATCCGTCCTGCCAGTCGTCATAGGCCCCGGCAACGGTGCCCAGCTTTTCGTACTCCGCCTGCAGCTGCGGATCATTGTCGCCAAGGGCAATCAACGCCGCGGTGCCAATTGCCACCGCATCCGCGCCGAGCGCCAGCGCCTTCGCAACGTCGGCGCCCGTGCGGATGCCGCCGGAGACGATCAGCTGCAGCTTGCGGTGCAAGCCCAGATCCTGCAACGCCTGCACCGCGGGTCGAATGGCCGCCAGGATCGGCAGGCCTACATTCTCGATGAAGACCTCCTGGGTTGCGGCTGTGCCGCCTTGCATACCGTCGAGCACGATCACGTCGGCACCTGATTTGGCAGCAAGCGCGGTGTCGTAATAGGGACGGCTGGCGCCAACCTTGACGTAGATCGGCTTTTCCCAATCGGTCAGCTCCCGCAACTCCTCGATCTTGATCTCAAGATCGTCAGGCCCGGTCCAGTCCGGATGCCGGCAGGCTGAGCGTTGATCGATCCCTTCCGGGAGGGTGCGCATCTTGGCCACCCGTGGTGAAATCTTCTGGCCCAGCAGCATGCCGCCACCGCCGGGCTTTGCACCCTGCCCGATCACGATCTCGATCGCATCAGCCCGTCTCAGATCGTCCGGGTTCATGCCATAACGCGACGGCAGATACTGATAGACCAGGATGGAAGAATGACCGCGCTCTTCGGCGGTCATCCCGCCGTCGCCGGTGGTGGTCGACGTTCCAACCGCGGAGGCGCCTCGTCCCAGCGCTTCCTTGGCCGGCGCTGACAGTGCGCCAAAGCTCATTCCCGCAATGGTGACGGGTATCTTGAGCTTGATCGGCTTCTTGGCGAAGCGCGTGCCCAGCGCAACCTCGGTTCCGCATTTTTCGCGATAGCCTTCGAGCGGATACCGCGAGATTGAGGCACCTAGGAACAGAAGATCATCGAAATGCGGCAGCGCACGCTTGGCGCCGCCGCCGCGGATATCGTAGATGCCGGTCGCGGCGGCGCGCTGAATTTCAGCGATCGCCTGCGGGCTGAAGGTAGCAGAAAACCGAGGCGGTGTACGATGGGGCGGCGGGGCGGTCATCAGAAATCCTGCTCAGTAGGCGTCGACGTTGTCGATGTGGAAGTGATAAAGGCGGCGAGCGGAGCCGAACATCTTGAAGTCATCGGGGCTGATCGAATCGTTCAGGTCCGCACGTTTCAACAGTGACTTGAGAATCGACTTATCTTCCGCCGACATCTCTTTCTCGATACAGTCGGCTCCGAGGCTTGCTACGCTGCCGCGCACGAACAGGCGGGCTTCATAGATGGAGTCGCCGAGCGCATCGCCCGCATCTCCGAGCACGACGAGATTGCCGGCCTGCGCCATGAAGGCACTCATCGGCCCAATCGAGCCTTTGACGACGATGTCGATGCCCTTCATCGAGATTCCGCAGCGCGCGGACGCGTTGCCGTCGACCACGAGCAAGCCGCCGCGGCCGGTCGCTCCGGCAGCCTGGCTCGCGTCTCCTTTGACACGAACCTCGCCCGACATCATGTTCTCGGCAACACCGACGCCCGCATTTCCCGAGACGACGATCGTCGCTTCCTTGTTCATGCCGCCGCAATAGTAGCCGACGTGCCCCTCGATATCGATCGTGATCGGCGCATCGACGCCGCAGGCGATCGCATGCTTTCCACCCGGATTGGTCACGACCCAATGGGTTTCGTTGGTGGAAGGCGGCAGCGAATGAAGGGCCGCGTTGAGTTCGCGCAGCGGCGCCTTAGCGAGATCAAAAGTTGACATCAGGCGCGCTCCCACGCGTAGACGGTTGCAGGCTTCGGCTCAAAGAGATTGGCTTTGTCGACGCCTGGCAACATCGCGAGCGCGCGATACTCCGAGCCAAACGCCACATAGTCGTTGGTCTCGGCCATCACCGCCGGCTTGCAGGAAATCGGATCGCGCAACACGGCAAATCCGCTCTCCGTACCCACAACGAAAGTGTAGAAGCCATCGAGATCAACGAGACTTTGCGTCAACGCTTCCTTGAGCGAGGCGCCCTCCCGGATCTTCCAGCTGAGATAACCTGCTGCGACCTCGGTGTCATTTTCGGTTTCGAATGTCATACCTTCGCGACGCAGGACACGACGCACACCATTGTGATTCGAGAGCGAACCGTTGTGAACGAGGCACTGGTCGAGGCCGGTCGAGAACGGATGAGCGCCGCGCGTGGTCACTGCAGATTCCGTCGCCATGCGGGTGTGGCCGATGCCGTGGCTGCCTGCCATCCGGGCCAACCCAAACCGCTGCGCGACTCGCTCCGGTAGACCGACCTCCTTGTAGAGCTCCATTCGCGTCCCAGCCCCGACAAAGCTGATGTCGCCATGTGCAGCGATCCAGCCGCGCGCCTGCCGTTCCTTGCTCGCAGGGAGCAAAATGACCGCGTGCGTGTCCCGAAAAGTCGAAACCAAATTTTCTCCGAGAGCGCGCCCAAGCTCCGTGAGCGATCCGCGCAGCGCGGTTTCGCTCGCGCCACTCACCGTCAGCTTCACACATCCCGTTTGGCCATCGCCATAGACCGCGAAGCCCGCGCTGTCGGGACCGCGATCGCTCATCACGGCCAGCATGTCCGACAACATCGCCCCGAGCTCCGGCTCAAGCTTCGGCTGCTTCAGAAACAGCCCTACGATTCCACACATGACATCCTCCGCAACGGGGTTTGCGCCCATGCACCCCGAGGAATTACTCTAAAGAATACTTCTTTCTCGTCAAGAATATCGATATCCGGAATTTGGAAATCGGCTCACCTAGCTCCCGAAACAGTGTCGCGGCGGCACGATACGATCGTGCTGCCGCGACAATCTCGAAAGCTCGAAATCTCAGCCGTGAATCGCCTCGCCATGCAGCGCGAGATCCAGGCCGATCTCCTCGTTTTCCTTGCTGACACGCAGACCGATCGTGAGATCGATCAGCTTGAGAAGAACGAAGCTGATCGCGCCGGACCAGACTAGGGTCATGCCGACGCCTTCGAGCTGGAGCAGGACCTGACCCGGGTTGCCGTCGACTAGGCCGGCCTTCCCGGTGCCGCCGATCGCGGCGACCGCGAACACGCCGGTCAGAATGGCACCCAGGATGCCGCCGACGCCATGGACGCCCCAGACGTCGAGCGCATCGTCATAGCCAAAGGTGTTCTTTAGACCCGACACGCCCCAGTAGCATGCGACGCCGGCGGCAAAGCCGATGATCAAGGCGCCGCCGACGCTGACGAAGCCGCAGGCCGGCGTGATGGCAACGAGGCCCGCGATCGCACCCGAGACCGCGCCGAGCAGGCTTGGCTTGCCGCGCATGATCGCTTCCACCAGGCTCCAGGCGACGATCGCCGCCGCAGTCGCGCCATGGGTGTTGATCATCGCGATCCCCGCCGAGCCCCCTGCAGAGAGTGCGGAGCCAGCGTTGAAGCCGAACCAGCCGACCCACAGCAGGGCGCCGCCGATCATGGTCAGGAGCACATTGTGCGGGACGACGGCGTCGGTGCCGAAATCCTGGCGCTTGCCGATCATCAGGGCGGCAATCAGGCCGGCGATGCCGGAATTGATATGCACCACCGTGCCGCCCGCAAAATCAAGCACGCCGGCGTCGGCGAGGAAACCACCCGGCCCCCAGACCATATGCGCGATCGGGGCATAGACCAGCACCAGCCAGAGCGACAGGAACAGCATCGCCGCCGAGAACTTCATCCGGTCCGCAGGGCCACCCAGGATGATGACGGGGGTGATGATGGCAAAGGTGAGCTGGAACATCACGAACACGAATTCGGGAATGGTCTGTGCCGCCGGCGCCAGCGTGTCGGGCGCGATCCCCTGCAGCATGAACTTGCTCATGCCGCCGAAGAATGGATTGCCTTCGGTGAAGGCCAGGGTATAGCCGATCACGATCCAGATCACCGACAGAATGCCGGCCGCGAAGAAGCACTGCATCAAGACGGCAAGCACATTCTTCTTGCGCACCATGCCGCCATAGAACAGCGCAAGGCCAGGCACCAGCATCATCAGCACCAGCAACGACGAGGTCAGCATCCAGGCCGAGTCGCCGGAATTCAGGACCGGAGCCGGCGCCGCCGGCGCGGGCGTTGCGGATTGTGCCAGCACCTCGCCGAGGCCGGCCATCAGGAACACAACAGCAGCGAGGGCTGTGTCACGCATCTTCTGCATTGGTACAATATCTCCCTAAGAGCCTAGGATTTCGGATTGCCGCGTTTTGGACTTGATCAGTCGAGGCTTCGCCGAGGCAGATCGAAGCCTTGAATCGATATTCTTGATGCGCTGAAACCGCGGCTGGTCATCGCACCGCGCGATGCGGCGAGCCGAATTGCCGGCAAGTTTCGATCTGGTGGGTCGAAGGACAGCGATGATGAACTTCATTGGCGCTTCCACTGCTTGCCGGAGGCAAGTTTCTTCACAGGCAACAAATGTTCATACAAGTCTCGTGCCAATCTTTTTCGAAATTGGAACTATTATTTCTCCAAAGGAAATACGATTGAAGCCCGGCGGGTCCTGATCGGGACGTGGGTGCAACGCCCTTTTTGGACGGCCGCCCCTGGCGAGAATCCAGGCAACAGGACAGTTTTGTGGCAGCGCGGAGGGATCACCTCCCGGCACGGGCTCCGCACATTGGGAATCGGCCGCAGCCGGCGATCGCTGTGGGAAATCGTCGCGAAAGCTACGGGCAGCTAGCCGTGATTGCGGGGGCGCAGTATAGAGGACATTGTTGCTTCATCCGGTCGGCGCGGCCGCCGCGCTCGCGCTGCAAGGCCGAAGGCGCAAACTCAGCGAGGTTTCATCGTGGCGAAAGGCGCCAGCAAGCGTTCGACAGCCGACGCGCCGCGGCAAGAAACGGAGCTCCTGACCGGTTCGCTAGCTCCGAAGGAAGTAACCCCCACTCTTGAATCCGAAATCGGAGCCGAAGTCCGTCGACTGAGGAAGGAGCTGGATCTCACCGTCATGGAGCTCGGTGCGGCGGCTGGTATTTCAGCCGGCATGATGTCCAAGATCGAGAACGGGTCCATCTCACCCTCTCTGGCGACCCTATCAGCGCTGGCGAAGGCCTTGAATGTACCGATCGGCCGTCTATTCCGCGAAAGCACCGAGCAACGTGATTGCTCCTTCGTGAAGGCGGGCACGGGCGTCCGGATCGAGCGACGCGGCACCAAGGCCGGGCACCTCTATGACCTGCTCGGGCACAGCGTCGGCGGCGATATCGTCGTCGAACCCTATTTGATTACGCTCAAGGGTGACGCCGTTCCCTACACCGATTTCCGGCATGCCGGTGTGGAGTTCATCTACATGCTCACCGGCAAAGTGCGCTATCGACACGCCGATCGTAGCTATCTGCTCGAGCCCGGCGACGCGCTTTTCTTTGACGCGGCCGCCCGTCATGGGCCGGAAGAGCTCGTCAAGGCGCCGATGACGTATCTCTCGATTATCATCTATCCGCGGCGAAGCTGACATCGAGCGTCCGCGCGGTGTTAGACGCCACCTTTCCCATCTGTTCATCCGATGCGCGCCGGTCCGAGTTGCGATCTTATCGCTGGAGTTCTGCGCGGACGGCAATTCAATTGCGGCGGTCACGCAGATCGGTTCGCGGCGATGCTTTCGAAAATCTTCACCCGGAGCTGGTTGAACGTCTCGCTGGTCACGAGAGCGGTCGTACGTGATCGCGGCAGGCAAACTCGGAGCTCCCTGACGATCCGGCCGGGACGGGCGGACATTACATAAACGACGTCAGCGAGGAAAACAGCCTCGTCGATGTCATGCGTGATGAAGAGGACGGTCTTGCGATATTTCTCCCAGACGTCCAACAGCAACTGCTGCATCTGGAGCCGCGTCTGGGCGTCGAGCGCCCCGAATGGTTCGTCCATCAACAGCACTTCGGGCCGCATCAACAGAGCCCTCGCAATGCCGACTCGCTGCCGCATGCCGCCCGATAACTGGTCCGGCAGATACTTCTCGAAGCCAATTGAGGCCGACCGCCGCGATCAATTCTTTAGGCAGCGGCTCATACTTGTGTGTACCGAAAACCTTGTCCGAGTTGATGATGTGACGGATTCGGCTAAGTTGGCGGGATGATCGGGCTTCTCTG
>NZ_JBVBEF010000081.1:0-34509 GCF_055456055.1 Bradyrhizobium sp. LeoB3 | reverse complement strand
CGGCCTCGACACATTGCAGACCATGGCCAAGGGATGGGCGCTCCGAGATTTGTACACTCCCTAGTGCGAAAGCAGGGGCGACAAGGATCAGCGCCTCTTGCGCAGCCGCACGACCATGTCGATGCGCGCGATCTCGTAGCCTTCAGGGATATCCGGCATCTTGGAGAGCACCAGATGCGGGTCGGGAATGTCGACCAGCTCGTGGTTGTTCTCGAGGTAGAAATGGTGATGCGCGGTGACGTTGGTGTCGAAATAGGTCTTGGTGCCGTCGACGCTGACCTGGCGCAGCAGGCCCGCATCGGTGAGCTGGTTCAGCGTGTTGTAGACGGTGGCCAGCGACACCGGAACCTTCGCGAGCGTCGCCTCCTCGTAAAGCATTTCTGCGGTCAGATGGCGGGCGCCCTTGCCGAACAGGAGCCAGCCCAGCGCCATGCGCTGACGGGTCGGCCGAAGGCCTGCCGCCTGCAGCATTTCATTGACGTCATGCCATGGGCAACCGGTCAGCGCCGGCTGATGACCGGGGCCGCGGGCGATCTGACTAGCGTCATCGCTCACATGCGGAACTTCGTCGCTCATATGCACTCTAGACACCTAACTCGGGCAATATTCCAAAGACTATAAGAAGGAAATCCTTCAGATGCAAGTTTCTCGCAACTGGGGCCAACCAAAGCGGCCCGACCGGAACCCTCTGGGGATGCAGCAATTTAACCCATTCCGACACTTTGCCGCGCCTTCATGCCTATGTTACAGAGCGCGCGGACCACATATGCGAATTCGGTAGAGACGCCGTTCGCACCCAAGGTAGCGCCGCGTTGCGGGGAATCTTGTCCCGCCGGGGAAACGGTCCGGTTCGTTCGAGAGCGCTTCACCGGGACATTGAGGAGAGTGGAAAGAGGATGCTGGAACGGCGCAGCGGTTATGAGTACGAGGATTTGCTGGCGTGCGGCAGGGGCGAGATGTTCGGTCCCGGTAATGCCCAGTTGCCGTTGCCGCCGATGCTGATGTTCGACCGCATCAGCGAGATCTCCGAGACCGGTGGCGAGTTCGGCAAGGGACTGGTGCGCGCCGAGCTCGATGTGAAACCGGATCTCTGGTTCTTCGGCTGCCACTTCAAGAACGATCCCGTCATGCCCGGCTGTCTCGGCCTGGATGCGATGTGGCAGATGGTCGGCTTTTACCTCGGCTGGATCGGCGGCGAAGGACGCGGGCGGGCGCTCGGTCTTGGCGAGCTGAAGTTCGGCGGCCAAGTTCTGCCGAATGTGCGCAAGGTTGTGTACAACGTAGATATTAAGCGCGTGATGCGCTCGAGGCTGGTGCTCGGCATTGCCGATGGCTGGCTTTCCATGGATGGCGAGATTATTTATCGCGCGAAGGATTTGAAGGTTGGGCTGTTCAAGCAGGGCACGGCCCCGGCGTGACCGAAACCATCGCACAGAAAACTAACGGCAGGGCGAGGCGATCATGAGGCGGGTTGTCATCACCGGGATGGGCATTGTCTCGTCCATCGGAAACAACACCCAGGAAGTGCTTGCGAGCCTTCACGAGGCGAAGTCCGGGATTTCCCGAGCGGAGAAATACGCCGAGCTCGGCTTCCGTTCGCAGGTGCAAGGCGCGCCGACGCTCAAGCCGGCTGAGGTGATCGATCGCCGCGCGATGCGGTTTCTGGCCGACGGTGCGGCATGGAATCACGTGGCGATGGAGCAGGCGATCCGCGATGCCGGGCTTGAGGCGGACGAAGTCTCCAACGAGCGCACCGGAATCATCATGGGTTCGGGCGGGCCGTCGACGCGGACCCTCGTCGAGGCCGCCGACATCGCGCGCACCAAGGGCCCGAAGCGGGTCGGTCCGTTCGCGGTTCCCAAAGGCATGTCGTCGACCGCTTCCGCAACGCTTGCGACCTGGTTCAAGATCAAGGGCGTGAACTATTCGATCTCCTCGGCCTGCGCGACGTCTAACCACTGCATCGGCAATGCCTCCGAGATCATCCATATGGGCAAGCAGGACGTGATCTTCGCCGGCGGCTGCGAGGAACTCGACTGGACGCTGTCGGTGCTGTTCGACGCCATGGGCGCGATGTCGTCGAAATATAACGATACGCCGGCCACCGCCTCGCGCCCCTACGACATCAACCGCGACGGTTTCGTCATCGCCGGCGGCGCCGGCGTCGTGGTGCTGGAAGAGCTGGAGCACGCCAAGGCGCGCGGTGCACGCATCTATGCCGAGATCGTCGGCTATGGCGCGACCTCCGATGGCTACGACATGGTGGCGCCCTCGGGCGAAGGCGCCGAGCGCTGCATGCGCATGGCGCTGTCGACGGTGAATACTCCGATCGATTACATCAATCCGCACGCGACCTCGACGCCTGCCGGCGATCCGCCGGAAATCGAGGCGATCCGCAAGGTGTTCGGCACCGGCGAGAAATGCCCGCCAATCTCGGCGACCAAGGCGCTGACCGGCCACTCACTCGGCGCCACCGGCGTGCAGGAGGCGATCTATTCGCTTCTGATGATGAACAACGGCTTCATCTGCGAGAGCGCGCATATCACCGAGCTCGACCCTGTGTTCGCCGACATGCCGATCGTGCGCAAGCGCATCGACAATGCGAAGCTCGGCACCGTGTTGTCGAATTCGTTCGGCTTCGGCGGCACCAACGCGACGCTGGTGTTCAAGCGGCTGGATGCGTGAGATTGTTAGCCAGTTGACTGGCTGATTCACCGTCATGGCCGGGCTTCGTCCCGGCCATCCACGTCTTTGCCATAGGCGCCGAAAGCGCGTGGACGCCCGGGACAGGCCCGGGCATGACGAAGAAAGAGAGTGGTGAGCACGATGCAGGACCTGATGAAAGGCAAGCGCGGACTGATCATGGGCGTCGCCAATGATCATTCGATCGCCTGGGGCATTGCCAGGACGCTCCATGCGCAGGGCGCCGAGCTCGCCTTCACCTATCAGGGCGAGGCGCTCGGCAAGCGCGTCAAGCCGCTGGCGCAGTCGCTCGGCGTCGACACGGTGCTGCCCTGCGATGTCGAGGATCTCGCCAGCGTCGATGCGGTGTTCGCAGCCTTGCGCGAGCAATGGGGTCAGCTCGATTTCCTCGTCCATGCCGTCGCCTTCTCCGACAAGAACGAGCTGAAGGGCCGCTATGCTGACACTACGCGCGAGAACTTCTCGCGCACCATGCTGATCTCCTGCTTCTCCTTCACCGAACTGGCCAAGCGCGCAGCCGAGCTGATGCCGGAAACCGGCGGCGCCATGATTACGCTGACCTTCGGCGGCTCGATGCGCGTGATGCCCAATTACAACGTGATGGGGGTCGCGAAGGCGGCGCTGGAAGCCTCGGTGCGCTATCTCGCCGCCGATTTCGGCTCCCGCGCCATCCGCATCAACGCGATTTCAGCGGGTCCGGTGCGCACGCTCGCCGGCTCGGGCATCGGCGATGCGCGTGCGATGTTCGCGTTCCAGCAGAAGCATTCGCCGCTCGGCCGCGGCGTCACGCTTGATGAGCTCGGCGGTTCCGCGCTCTATCTGCTGTCCGATCTCTCCGGCGGCGTCACCGGCGAAATCCATTACGTCGATTCCGGCTACAACGTGATCTCGATGCCGCGGCCGGAAGACCTGAAGGCTGAATAATCTCAGCCGTCATGCCCCGCGCATGCGGGGCATCCAGAAATCGTAGGGTGGGCAAAGCGCAGCGTGCCCACCTTTTCTTGCACCGATCGTGAATGGTGGGCACGCTGCGCTTTGCCCACCCTACAAGAGCTAACCCGCGGCAATCTTCTCCGCGCGCTGGAATGCCGGACGCGCGGTGCAACGATCGATATAGGCCTCGAAGGACGGCCGCGACGGCACCATCTTGAACAGCCGCACCGCATAGTTCAGGCCAGAGCCGACCACGATATCGGCGGCGGAAAAATCCTCGCCGAGAATCCACGGTCCCTTCTGCAGCTCGGTGTCGAGTACGTCGAACACCTGTGTCGCGGTGCCCCATGCGGCGGTGCTGGCTGGCACCTCGAGCTTGGTGAAGATCTGGATCAGCGCCGGCTCGATGCAGCTCGGCGCGAAGAACAGCCACTGCAGATATCGTGCGCGCTTCGGGTCGTTCAGCGCCGGCGCGAGCTTCTTCTCCGGATAACGATCCGCAATATAGGCGCAGATCGCAGCAGCTTCGCCGAGCGCGACGTCGCCGTCCTTCAAGGCCGGCACCTTGCCCATCGGATTGACCTTCAGGAACTCCGGCGCCTTCTGCGCGCCGGTCGAGATGTCGGTCAGCACGCGCTCATACGGCAGTCCGGTTTCTTCCATCAGCCACAGGCAGGTGAACGAGCGCGAACGAGGCGACCAATAGAGCTGGATCATGGGGCTGAACCTTTCACGGGCGAAGACGCGTTCATCGCTCCGAACGCTTGCATTGGCAACGGCCAATTCTAGAGCGTTTTCGAGCGAAGTGGGCGCCGGTTCGCGTGAAGAAAATGCGTCAAAACAAGAGTCCAGAGCTTCGGTTCTGATTCAATCAGAACCGAAGCTCTGGGGCGCCGTGAAGGGAAGCTTGCTCTTGAAGTTCGGCGGTGCAGCGAAGCGGCCGGAGACGATATCGCGCCCGCGGCCGCATGAGACTGCTCTGTCGCGCGTGGACTACACGCCGAGCGTGCCTGCCTTTGCGGCCGCGTAGCGGTCGCCGATCGCCTTCCAGTTCACCGTGTTCCACCAGGCCTGCAGATAGTCAGGGCGGCGATTCTGGTAATGCAGATAGTAAGCGTGCTCCCAGACGTCGTTGCCGAACAGTGTGCGTTTGCCGTCCATCAGCGGGCTGTCCTGGTTCGGCCGGGTCTCGAGTGCGAGCTTGCCGTCCTTGGTCACGGTGACGAACACCCACCCCGAACCGAACACGCGTCCGCCGGCCGCGTTGAAGTCGGTCCGTAGTTTCTCCATTCCGCCGAGATCGCGGTCGATCGCGGCGAGCACCTCGCCTTCCGGCTTGCCGCCATTCGGTCCCATGATCTGCCAGAACATGGTGTGGTTGGCGTGGCCGCCGAGATTGTTGCGGACGCCGGCGCGGACCGCCTCGGGCACGTTGTTCAGATTGGCGAGCACATCCGCGACCGGCTTTTCGGCGATCTGCGGATGATCTTTGGCGATCGCGTTGACGTTGTTCACATAGGCCTGGTGATGCTTGTCATGATGGATCTGCATCGTCAGCGCATCGATATGCGGCTCCAGCGCATTGGCGGGATAGGGCAGCGGATCCACCTTGAACGGACCGGCAGGCGGCGGGGCCGAGCCTTGCGCGAACGCCATTCGCGGCGAAGCGGCTGCGGCGACGAGGCCGGTTGCGGCCATCATCAGGCGGCGGCGGGACAGGAATGACATCGTGACCTCCGGGATTAAGGAAAGCATGGTGTCTTATTGTAGGCGCAGGACGTGAAGCGGTTCCGACAAAGTACGATCACGATATCGCGGCCAAACCGCACACGGCCATCAGCCACGGTTGATTTGCAAAGCCCCACATAAACTTAGGGCGGCCATCAAGGCCGCCCTTTTTTAGTTATTCTATTGTGTTTAGAGCGTTTTCGAGCGAAGTGGATACCGGTTCGCATGAAGAAAACGCGTCAAAACAAGAATCTAGAGCTTCGGCTCTGATTCAATCAGAGCCGAATATGCTCTAGGCGCTTACTCGCCGGCGGCTTCGCGCGGCGCCGGCGCGTCGGGTTTCTGCTTGGCCTCCAGATCCTCGCCGGTCTCCTGGTCGACCGCCTTCATCGACAACCGCGTCTTGCCGCGGTCGTCGAAGCCGAGCAGCTTGACCTTGACCTTGTCGCCTTCCTTGACGACGTCGGAGGTCTTCTGCACGCGGTTGGCCGCGAGCTGGCTGATATGGACGAGGCCGTCCTTGGCGCCGAAGAAGTTCACGAAGGCGCCGAACTCCATCACCTTGACCACGGTGCCCTCGTAGATCTGGCCGATCTCCGGCTCGGAGGTGATCGACTTGATCCACTTGATCGCGGCCTTCATCGCCTCGCCGTCATTGGAGGCGACCTTCACGGTGCCGTCGTCCTCGATGTTGATCTTGGCGCCGGTCTTCTCGACGATCTCGCGGATCACCTTGCCGCCGGTGCCGATCACTTCGCGGATCTTGTCCGTCGGGATCTTGAAGGTCTCGATGCGCGGTGCGTATTCGCCGAGCTCGGCGCGCGCCGCGGTCAGTGCCTTGGACATCTCGCCGAGGATGTGGATGCGTCCTTCCTTGGCCTGGCCAAGTGCGACGCGCATGATCTCCTCGGTGATGCCCTCGATCTTGATATCCATCTGCAGCGAGGTGATGCCCTGGTCAGTGCCGGCGACCTTGAAATCCATGTCGCCGAGATGATCCTCGTCGCCGAGGATGTCCGAGAGCACCGCAAAGCGCTGATCTTCGAGGATCAGGCCCATCGCGATACCCGCGGTCGGCCGCTTCAACGGCACGCCAGCGTCCATCAGTGCCAGCGAGGCGCCGCAGACCGAGGCCATCGACGACGAGCCGTTGGACTCTGTGACTTCAGACACCACGCGCACCGTGTAGGGGAATTCATGGTGCGGCGGCAGCACGGGATGGATCGCGCGCCAGGCGAGCTTGCCGTGGCCGATCTCGCGACGCTTGGTGCCGCCGAGGCGACCGGTCTCACCGACCGAGTAGGGCGGGAAGTTGTAGTGCAGCAGGAACGTCTCCTTGTACGTTCCGGACAGCGCGTCGATGTACTGCTCGTCCTCGCCGGTGCCGAGCGTGGTCACGACCATCGCCTGGGTTTCGCCGCGGGTGAACAGCGCCGAACCGTGGGCGCGCGGCAGCACGCCGACTTCGGCGACGATGTTGCGCACCGTCTTGACGTCACGGCCGTCGATGCGCTTGCCGGTGTCGAGGATGTTCCAGCGGACGATCTTCGCTTCCAGCTCCTTGAACACGTCGGCCACGCGCAGCTTGTCGTATTTCGGCTCCTGACCTTCCGGGAAGAAGTGCGCCATCACCTTTTCCTTGGCGGCGCCGACCGCGGCATAGCGCTCCTGCTTGATCGGGATCGCATAGGCGGTGCGCAGCTCCCGCTCGATCAGGCCGAGCATGTCTTTTTCGATCGCCGAATTGTCGATTGGGGTGATCTCGCGCGGCTCCTTCGCGGCCTTCTCGGCGAGCTCGATGATCGCGTTGATGACCGGCTGGAAGTGGCGGTGGCCGAACATCACGGCGCCGAGCATGACGTCTTCGTTCAGCTCCTTGGCTTCCGATTCCACCATCAGCACGGCGTCCGCGGTACCGGCTACGACGAGATCGAGCTGGGTCTCGTTCATCTCGTCCAGCGTCGGGTTCAGCACATATTCGTCGTTGGCGAAGCCGACGCGAGCCGCTCCAATCGGGCCCTTGAACGGCACACCGGACAGCGTCAGCGCCGCGGAAGCGGCAACCATCGCCAGAATGTCCGGATCGTTCTCCATGTCATGCGACAGGGTGGTGATGATCACCTGCGTCTCGTTGCGCCAGCCGTCGACGAACAGCGGGCGGATCGGGCGGTCGATCAGGCGGGAGACCAGCGTCTCCTTCTCGGTCGGCCGGCCCTCGCGCTTGAAGTAGCCGCCGGGGATGCGGCCCGCGGCATAGGCCTTCTCCTGGTAGTCGACCGTCAGCGGCAGGAAGTCGACGCCTTCGCGGGGCGTCTTGGCGGCGACGACGGTGGCAAGCACCACGGTCTCACCATAGGTCGCCATAACGGCGCCATCGGCCTGCCGGGCGATCTTTCCGGTTTCAAGCTTGAGCGGACGTCCGCCCCAGTCGATCTCCACGGAATGGGTCGTAAACATTTTGGTCTTCTTTCATGGTTTCACGAAAGAGCGGGCCCCCAAAACGCAAAAACCATGCGCAAGATGGCGAGACACTGATCGCAAGTCGTGATCAGTATCCGGCGATCCTGCCATGGTTCTCAAGTTCCGGATGGCGTCCATCCTTTCGTTCATACGGGCATCTTGCCCCGCCCGGCGGCCGGATTGCTGCTGGGCACTTTAGGTTTGAGCATGGTCTTTCCGGAAACCGGGTCATGCTCGAGGCTTGAGCATGAGTGCGTGCGACATGCGGTCGTCACGTTCATGCTCTTGCGCATGATCGTCTCCGAACGGTTGAAACTCCGGTCTCTCGGAAGATCATGCGAAAACGCGCGCTAATCTTGCGCGCGTAGTCTTGAAATCAACGACGAATGTTATGCTTTTCTAGCAATGCCTTGTAACGCGCCTCGTCCTTTTTCTTGATGTAGTCGAGGAGAGAGCGTCGCGTCGACACGAGCTTCAAGAGGCCACGGCGTGAATGGTTGTCCTTCCCGTGGGTCTTGAAGTGCTCGGTGAGGTTGCTGATGCGTTCCGACAGGATCGCGACCTGAACCTCGGGCGAGCCGGTGTCGCCGGCTTTGAGGGCATTCGTCTTGATGACTTCCGCTTTACGTTCGGCGGTAATCGACATCGTCAAATACTTCCATGGTTGCGAGCCGAACTGGCAGTCAGTCCGGTCAGGTTGAACACGCGCTTGGGGATGATTTCGCCATTGCCAATCTCGGCAAGCGCGAGAAGCCGGCCTGCCACCGTGACATAGACTGTGCCGCTACTACTGGGCGCATCCCGTCCGCGCAACAAAACGGCTTGGCCCCGATGGAGCCTCGCCGCATCCGCCCGTGTGACGGCCAGTGCCGGGATGTCGTCCAGCGCGGTCTCAACGGGCAAAAGCGCGTCGGCGAGGCTGCCCTCGCCAGACGCGGCTCTATTGCACAAAGCCTCCAATTCTTCCAGCGGAATCATGTCGCTTTCGGTAAACGGACCGACAACGGTCCGCCTGAGCGCGCAGATATGGCCGAAACAGCCGAGAATCCGCCCCATGTCCCGGGCCAAAGCACGAACATAGGTTCCCTTGCCGCATTCGGCCTCGAACACGGACTGGCCGCCATCTCCGTGTTCCACCAGGGTTAATTCGTGAATCTCGACCGGCCTGGGCTGCAATTCGACCTTCTCGCCGTCCCGCGCCAAATCATAGGCCCGCTCGCCCTGGACCTTGATCGCGGAATATTGCGGGGGGACCTGCTCGATCACGCCGGTGAAGCGCGGCAGCAATTCCTGGATCGATTCGGCCGAGGGGCGAAGTTCGCTGGTCTCCACCACGCGGCCCTCGATGTCGTCGGTGTCGCGCTCCTCGCCCCAGGCCACCGTGAAGCGATAGCGCTTGCGGCCCTCCATGACGAACGGAACCGTCTTGGTGGCTTCGCCGAGCGCAATCGGCAATCCGCCCGAGGCGAGCGGATCGAGCGTGCCGGCATGTCCGGCGCGCTTGGCCTGGAACAGGCGCTTCAGCACCGCGACGGCGTGCGTCGACGTCATGCCGATCGGCTTGTCGAGCACGACCCAGCCATGGACGTCGCGCTTGTCGCGCCGCGGCTGGTTGCCCTGCTGCTTCTGCTTCTGGCGCGGATCGTTGTTGACGCGACGCGTCTCGTTGCCGCGCGCAGGCGCCGAAATTTTTTCTTCATCCGCATGCGAATCGACGTCTTGCGATTCGATCACGGGGTTTGCGGTCGTCACGGTCATCTCACTCGTCGTCCGAATCGGGTGCAAGATCGCGTTGCACCGCAGGTGTTCTCAGTAATTTCTCGATACGTTCCGCTTCGTCGAATCGTTCGTCGACGCGGAAGCGGATGTCAGGTGCAAATTTCAGGTTAACGCGGTGCGCGATCTCGCCGCGGAGAAATTTCTTGTTGCGGTCGAGCGCAGCAATCACAGTCTCGGTGTCGCGTCCGCCGAGCGGCATCACATAAATGGTCGCGAGCTTCAGGTCCGGCGACATTCGCACCTCGGGAACGGTGATGATGTGGCCTTGAAGATCCGGATCGTGGACATCACCGTGCGAGAGAATCTCGGCAACCGCATGGCGCACGGTCTCGCCGACGCGCAATTGACGTTGCGAGCCGCCGGCGGCGGAACTCTTCTTCTGATGACGGGGCATTATCTAAAATCCCAAATTGTCGCCATCACCCGCGAAAGCGGGTGATCCAGTATTTTGCGCCTAGAATCAATTGCAATACCGGATGCCCCGCCGGAGCCTGTCATCGGGCTCGCCAAAGGCGAGACCCGGTGGCGGGGCATGACGGTTCAGCTCGAAATTCCCGCGCTTCGTAAGACTTGGACTTACAGAGAGCGCTGGATCGTTTCGATACGGTAGCATTCGATCACGTCGCCGACACGCATGTCGCCGTAGTTCTCGAACGCCATGCCGCATTCCTGGCCGGCGACGACTTCCTTCACTTCGTCCTTGAAGCGCTTCAGCGTCGACAGCTTGCCTTCATGCACGACGACGTTGTCGCGGATCAGGCGGACATTGGCACCGCGTTCGACCGTTCCGTCGGTGACGCGGCAGCCGGCGACCTTGCCGACCTTGGAGATGTTGAACACCTCCAGGATCTGGGCGTTGCCGAGCATGGTCTCGCGCAGGGTCGGCGCGAGCAGGCCGGACATCGCCTTTTTGATGTCATCCACGAGATCGTAGATGATGTTGTAGTAGCGGATCTCGATGCCGTTGCGCTTGGCGGCGGCGGCCGCCTCCTTGTTGGCGCGTACCGAGAAGCCGATGATCGCGGCGTTGAAGCCTTCCGCCAGCGTGACGTCGGATTCCGAGATGCCGCCGACGCCGGCATGCAGGATGCGGGCGGCGACTTCCTCGGTGCCGAGCTTTTCCAGCGAGCCCAGGATCGCTTCCAGCGAGCCCTGCACGTCGGCCTTCACGATCAGCGGGAATTCCTTGCGGCCCGCGGTCTTGAGCTGTGACATCATCTGCTCGAGCGAGCCACGCATGCCCGAGATCGAGGCGGCGGCGTTCTCGCGCTTCTGGTGTGCGCGGTAGCTCGTGATCTGGCGGGCACGGGCTTCGTTCTCCACCACCGCAAGCCGATCGCCGGCTTCCGGCGGACCGTTGAAGCCGAGCACCTCGACCGGCACGGACGGACCGGCTTCGTCGAGATTCTCGCCCTGGTCCGAGATCAGCGCACGGACGCGGCCCATCTCGGCGCCGGCGACGATGATGTCGCCGACCATGAGCGTGCCGCGTTGCACCAGCACGGTCGCCACCGGACCACGGCCGCGGTCGAGCTTGGCCTCGATCACGGTGCCTTCGGCCGGACGCTGCGAGTTGGTCTTGAGGTCGAGGATTTCGGCCTGCAGCGCGATCATTTCGAGCAGCCGGTCGAGGTTGGTCCCGTTCTTGGCGGAGACTTCGACATCGACGACTTCGCCGCCGAGCGATTCGACCTGCACCTCATGCTGCAGCAATTCCGTGCGCACGCGCTCGGGCCGCGCGTCCGGCTTGTCGATCTTGTTGATTGCGACGATGATCGGAACCCTGGCGGCCTTGGCGTGATTGATCGCTTCGACCGTCTGCGGCATCACGCCGTCATCGGCCGCGACCACCAGCACCACGATATCGGTGACCTTGGCGCCGCGCGCGCGCATCGCGGTGAACGCGGCGTGGCCGGGCGTGTCGATGAAGGTGATCTTCGTGCCGCTTTCGGGCGACAACACTTGGTAGGCGCCGATATGCTGGGTGATGCCGCCGGCTTCGCCGGAGACCACGTTGGCGTGACGAAGCGCGTCGAGCAGCGAGGTCTTGCCGTGGTCGACATGGCCCATGACCGTGACGACGGGCGAACGCGGCTCGGTATCGGTGGAATCGTCGACGACGTCGAACAGGCCTTCCTCGACGTCGGACGCAGCCACGCGCTTGACCGTGTGCCCCAGTTCTTCGGCGATCAGTTGCGCGGTGTCGGCATCGATCACGTCGGTGATCTTGTGCATCGCGCCCTGCTTCATCAGCATGCGGATGACGTCGACCGCGCGCTCGGACATGCGGTTGGCGAGTTCCTGGATGGTGATGACTTCCGGGATCGTGACTTCGCGGATCAGCTTTTCCTTCGGCTCGTTCGCGCTGATGCCCTTGAGGCGCTGGGTGCGGCGGCGGAAGGACGCGATCGAGCGTTCGCGCACGTCGTCGGCGTTGAGCGCGGTCACAACCGTCAGGCGGCCACGCTCCTTCTGCGGACCCGGCTTGTGGGTGGTCTTCGGGGCGGCCACGGGGCGCATGGCACCGCCGGGACCACGACGAACCTGCCGCGGACCCTCGTCTTCATCGGGCTCTGCGGCGACGCCCGGCGCCTTCGCCGCTGGAGCCGACGCTGGTGCACGTGCTGGGGTCGCTGACGTGCGTCCCGGGGTCGCTGACGTGCGGCCCGGGGCCGCAGATGTGCGGCCCGGGGTCGATGGGGTACGGGCCGGAGCCGCCGGCGCAGGGGCTGCTGCGGCCGCTGGCTTGGCTGCCGCGGCGGGCTTCGCTTCGCCCTCGCCAAAGCGCCGCTTGGCCTCGATCTCGGCCTTGCGCTTGGCTTCCTCTTCCTGGCGATGACGTTCCTCTTCGGCCAGCCGGCGGGCTTCGGCGGCTTCACGCTCGGCGCGCTCGGCGATTTCGCGGCTGGCGCGGCGCTTGGCTTCCTCTTCGGCCTGCTGGCGCTCTTCGACCTCACGCTGCCGGGCGTCGGCGAGTGCGCTGGCGCGGGCCGACCGCTCGTCCTCGGTCAGGCTACGCAGCACCACGCCCGATCCGCCGGCGTTGCGCTGCGATGGGGAAGACCCGCCGGGACGACCGAGCGGCCTGGCGGGCGCCGGCGCGGGCTTGGCCGCTACCGGCTCCGGCGCATGCGCCTCGGTTCCGGGACCGTCGCCACCGACGCGGCGCTTGCCGCGCTTTTCGACCACAACCTGCTTGCTGCGGCCATGGCTGAAGCTCTGGCGCACGGTGCCCGTCTCGACGCGTGGCTTCAGCGTCAAGGTCTTGCTCGGGACACTCAAAGTCTTGTCGCCAGGGGTTTTGGTATCAACCATTCAGCAGTCCTAATCTCGTTAGCGTTGTGCCTTTTCGCACGCGTTATCGTCGCAGTTCCAAAAGACCGAAATGACTGTCCTCGGACCGTCATCCCGCTCCATCTTGTTGTTTGAACATGATCTTTTCGGAAAACCGGTTTCCCCTTTTCCCGATCATGCTCTAGCTAGAATTTCTGGCCGCATCGGCGGTCTTGTCGTCGTCGGCCATCCGGTATCGGACCAGAAGCTGGCAGCGCGACAGGAACGTCTTGCTCGCCGGGCCCGCGAGCAGGGCAGCATGTATCACATTTGACCGGCCCAGTGCCAAATCCAATTCTGCCGATGTCAGCGCGGTGACGACAGATATTTTCGGCGAATCTTCATCTTTTCGGCCCCTTTGCCGCAGGATCGCGTCCAATTTGCGGACGCCGTCGGGGGCCGCATCGGAAGCATGGATCAGACTTAGGGGTCTTTCCCGCTGCGACAACGCGTCCTCGACCTTGCCGAAGCCGGAAACGACCTGGCCGGCCTTGGCGGCCATCGCCAGCGCCTCGAGGCTGCTGCGAACCAGCAGCGCTTCGGTATCATCGGGCAGAGTCGCCGCGACGCGGACGTCGCGCTTGAATCCCCGGTTAAACTGGTGACGCCGGACCGCTTCCGCAACCGTGCGGCGCGAGGCCGAAAGCCAGAGGCCTCGCCCCGGCAGCTTGCGTTTCACATCGGCGATCACCTCGCCGGTGGGGGCGACGACGAAGCGGATCAGCTCGTCGATCGGGCGCACCTCGCGGCTGACCGCGCACATCCGCATGGTCGCGGACTTTTCGGTCCGCGGCCCATGATCCAGATCGGGGTCAGCCATTGCGAGCATGCGCGGGCCATCTCCTTACGCCGTCGGTTCTTCGGCGGCTTCCGCCTCGGCGTTCTGCTTGGCGAGGTCGGCCTCGGTGATCCAGCCGGCCTTTACGCGGGCCTGCATGATCATCGCCTCGGCGTCCTCGCGGGAGATATCGATCCCGTCGAGGAACCCGGCATGCTTGGTCTGTTCGCCACCGTCCTTGCGCTCGGTCCAGCCGACCAGATCGTCGGTGGCGCAGCCGGCGAGATCCTCGACGGTCTTGACGTCGTTCTCGCCGAGCTTGACCAGCATCTTCGCGGTGATGCCGGGGACCGTCTTCATGGCATCCTCGACGCCGAGTTCCTTGCGCTTGGCTTCCAGCTCGGCCTCGAGCTGCTCCAGATATTCCTTGGCGCGGTTCTGCAGTTCCGTCGCGGTTTCCTCGTCGAAGCCTTCGATGCCGGCGAGTTCCTTCACATCCACCAGCGCCAGTTCCTCGACCGAGGTGAAGCCTTCCGACGCCAGGAGCTGGCCGACGACTTCGTCGACATTGAGCGCCTCCATGAAGACGCGGGTCGAATTCTCGAAGTCGGCCTGACGACGCTCGGACTCTTCCTGCTCGGTCAGGATGTCGATATCCCAGCCGGTGAGCTGCGAGGCAAGGCGGACGTTCTGGCCGCGGCGGCCGATCGCCAGCGAAAGCTGGTTGTTGGTGTCGGGCACCACGACCTCGATGCGCTCGCGGTCCTCGTCGATCACAACCTTGGCGACTTCGGCGGGCGCCAGCGCGTTGACGACGAAGGTCGCGATGTCGGGCGACCACGGGATGATGTCGATCTTCTCGCCCTGCAATTCGTTGACCACGGCCTGCACGCGCGAACCGCGCATACCGACGCAGGCGCCGACCGGATCGACCGACGAATCGCGCGAGATCACGCCGATCTTGGCGCGCGAGCCGGGATCGCGGGCCACTGCCTTGATCTCGACGATGCCGTCATAGATCTCGGGCACTTCCTGCGCGAACAGCTTCGCCATGAATTGCGGATGGGTGCGCGACAGGAAGATCTGCGGGCCCCTCGTCTCGCGGCGGACGTCGAAGATATAGGCGCGGACGCGGTCGCCGTTGCGGAACACTTCGCGCGGCAGCATCTCGTCGCGGCGGATGATGGCCTCGCCACGGCCGAGGTCGACGATCACGCTGCCATATTCGACGCGCTTGACGACGCCGTTGACGATGTCGCCGATGCGGTCCTTGAATTCCTGGTATTGCCGGTCGCGCTCGGCCTCGCGCACCTTCTGCACGATCACCTGCTTGGCCGACTGCGCAGCGATGCGGCCGTATTCGAGCGGCGGCAGCGTGTCGGCGATGGTGTCGCCGACACGGGCGCCGGGATTGGCGCGCTGGGCGTCGGCGAGCGAAATCTGGTTGGAAGCATTCTCGACCACGTCGACCACGAGCATGTGGCGCGACAGGCGGAGTTCGCCCTTCTTGGGGTCGATCTCCGCGTGGACGTCGGTCTCGCTGCCGTACCTGGCGCGCGCCGCTTTCGCGATGGCGTCCTCCATCGCGGCAATCACGATGCCGCGGTCGATCGATTTTTCGCGCGCGACGGCGTCGGCGATCTGCAGCAGTTCAAGTCGATTGGCGCTGACTGCCATGGCTAGTCTCCTTCGTCAGGCTCGGTCTCGCCCCGGCGCAGCCGTTCGGCGGCGAGGCGGTGTTGTTTGGTGTTCTTCGGGGCCGGCTTCTTGCCGGTCCCTTGTTTCGGCTTATGGCTCTTGCTCGGATCGCTTTTTTTCGCATGCGCGGGTTGTGGCGGGGCCAGCCCCAATTCGCGGCGCAGCTCGCGCTCTTGAGCCTTGCCGCGCCGCATCGATTCGGCGATCAGCTCGTCGGTCAGCACCAGCCTTGCTTCGGCGATGTCTTCCATCACCAGCAAGGTCTGTGCATCTTCGCCCTCGCGTGTGTCATCCCGATGTAGGCGCACCGCGTTGCCCTCGACACCATTCAGGGTGCCGCGGAACCGCTTGCGGCCCTGATGCGCCACCGCCATCTCGATCTTGACGAGGTGGCCGGCATAGCGCTCGAAATCCGACCGCCGCACCAGGGGGCGGTCGATGCCCGGCGACGAGATCTCCAGCCGATAGGCCCGGTCGATGGGATCGGCGATGTCGAGCACCGGTGACAGCGCTCGCGAGATCGCCTCGCAATCCTCGATCTGCATCGAGCCGTCCGGCCGTTCCGCCATGATCTGGACGGTGCAGCCGGCATCGCCGGTGATCTTGATGCGCACCAGGCGGTAGCCCAGTCCCTGCAGGACCGGGGTGGCAACTGCTGACACGCGCGCCGCAGCGCCGGGCTCGACAACGAGCCGCGGCTCGGCGAGCAATTCGGCATTGACGGAACCAGCGGTTGGATCGGTCATATCGAGGGTCAAAGATGCGTCTTGAGCTGTCGGTTTTGTTGGTTAGCCGGCCCTAGACCGGTGTCCGATCATGATACGATCACGCTGATCGGGCCATGATCTTATCTCTCGTGTTTGAGCATGATCCTTGCGGACAACAGGCTTCCGCCGTTCGGGTTCATGCTCTGGTTGCGCTACCCAAAGCGGACCAGGCTCAGCCGGGTTCGTTCGGGTAATAAAAAAGAGCGGGTCCGGAAGGGCCCACCCTCAATACGGATCGTATGAGAACTTTAAGTCGCTGCCGATATAGCGCTTTTCCGCCCGTCCGGCAAGGGCCAGAGACCGCTGCTGAGCAAATTTGCGCTACCGGAAAGTTGGGTGCGAATGTCTAACGCTTCGTTCACGAACGCCACCTAGATTGCGCCGCAAAAACCGGCACGGCGGGCCGGTTTGGGTAGGCTTATGACGACGACAGCGACTGCGCTGATCCCTGAACTCGACGAGATCGTCCGCACCGGTGACCCCGGGCGCCGTGCCGACGCCGCGCGCCGGATCGGCGAACTGTTCCTGCAGGGGGCGGCCAGTTTCAGTACCGACCATGTCGATCTGTTCGACGGCGTCCTGACCAGCCTCGTCCCCCATGCCGAGCGCGACGCGCGGGCGCAGCTCGCCGAACGCCTGTCGCTGCTGTCGAATGCGCCGCGCAGCCTGATCGGGCAGCTTGCGCGCGAGGACGAGATCGCGATCGCAGGGCCGCTCTTGCGCTGGTCGCCTGTCATCGACGAGCAGGTCCTGGTCGAAATCGCGCGCGCGAAGGGGCAGGAGCATCTGCTGGCGATGGCGGAACGGCCGACGCTCTCGGCCGATCTGACCGACGTCATCGTCCGCCGCGGCGATCGCGACGTTGTCAGGCGCGCGGCCGGCAATGCCGGCGCCGAATTCTCGACGAGCGGCTATTCGACGCTGATCCGGCGCGCCAGCCAGGACAGCGTGCTGACGCTTGCCGTCGGTCAGCGCGCGGATCTGTCGCCCGAGCAGTTGAAGACGCTGGTGGCAGGCTCCGTCGAGATCGTCCGCCGCCGCCTGTTCGACGTGGTCAAGCCGGAGCGGCAGGCCGCGATCAAGCAGGCGATCAGCGAGCTCAACGGCATGAGCGAGAAGGTCGACAGCGCACGCGATTTCACGCCGGCCCAGCGCACGATCCTCGCGTTGCATCACGCCAATCAATTGAACGAAATCGCGCTGCTCGATTTCGCCAAGTCGTTCAAATACGAGGAAGCGGTGTGCGCGCTGGCCGCGATGACCGGTGTCAAGATCGCAACGCTCGATCGCCTGATCACCGGCGACCGCTACGATCCGATTCTGATCGCGGGCAAGACCATCGGTCTCGAATGGGCCACCGTGCGCGCGCTGATCCTGCTCCGGCTCGGCCCCAACCGCGTGCCGTCGCCAGCCGATATCGAGAGCGCGCGGCTGAACTTCACCCGCCTGATGCCCTCCACCGCCCAGCGCGTCGTGGACTTCTGGAAAACGCGGTAAGTCGGCGTTTCGTTGTAGCCGACGAACAGTTGACCCTCATCATGAGAAGCGCGGAACGCGCGTCTCGACGGATGAGGCCCGCCGGTGGCCTCGGCCTTCGAGACGGTCGCTGCGCGACCTCCTCAGGCTGAGGGGATAGATTGGAGCACGCGTCAAGATGCGCTCAGCCTCTGATTCAATTGTCGGAAAGCGCGAGTTCGTTGTGCCCGGAAATAACGGCTTCAGCCCATTCTGCGAAACCGCAGATACGTCGCCTTGCGTCCCTCGCGCTCGGCTTTGGCGCCATAGCGCGTCATCGTGTACTCGGGGAAGGGAGCCTGCCAGTCCGAGGCGCGTTCAGCCAGCCAAGTGAAATCGGGCGAGCGCATCAGGTGCCATAGCGTCCAGGCGCAGTAATCGTCGATGTCGCTGACGAAGCGGAATTCGCCGCCTGCTTTGAGGATGCGCGCCATTGCTGCAACGGTGGCATCCTGGACAAAGCGGCGTTTCCAGTGCCGTCGCTTCGGCCAGGGATCAGGATGGATTAGGTCGATGCGCCGCATCGACCCTGACGGCGCCCAGGCGAGCAGCTCGGCGGCGTCGCCTGCGAACAGGCGGATGTTGCCGATATTGTGCGCCTCGATCTGGGTCAGGATCTTGGCCATTCCATTGACATAGGGCTCGCAGCCGATGAAGCCGATATTCGGAAACGCGCGGGCCTCGGCGGCGAGATGTTCGCCGCCGCCAAATCCGATCTCGAGCCTGACATCCTCGATGTTGTCATCGAATAGTTCGGTCAGGCTGGCCGGCGCCGGGCTTGCGATGTCGAGCGCCAGATGCGGCAGCAGATGCTCGATCAGCTCGGCCTGATGGGCGCGCAGTCTGTGGCCCTTGCGCCGTCCGAAGAACGAGCCTTGCGCATGCGCGTCGCGCTCCTGATCCCGGGAAGGCGTCATCATCGCAGTGTCTGATACAGCCGATGCAGCAACCGCGCGCGCGGCTCGATCGATGAGATATACATCTGCTCGTAATGGGTATGCGCGCCCCTGCCGTCGACGCCGAGGCCATCGAGCGTCGCCGTATGCAGCGCGGTGAAATTGCCGTCGGAGCCGCCGCCGGTCGAGGTGTCCACGAGGTCGAAACCGATCTCGGTTGCGAGCCCCTTGGCGTGTTCGTAGAGCGCCGCGCCGGCGTTGGTCTTTTCATAAGGCGGCCGGTTCAATTCGCCGACCACATGCACGCTGACGCCGTCGGTCCGCGATTTCAGATTGAGTATTTTTGGTACCAGATCTTCGGCGTCGGCAATCGTCGGCACGCGCATGTCGACCTCGGCATAGGCCTCTTCCGCGATCACGTTCGGCTTGGTGCCGCCTTTGACCACGCCGACATTGACGGTGACGCCGCGCGCCAGATCGTTCATCGCCTCCAGCGTCTGGATGATGTTGCCGAGCTCGTGGATCGCGCTGCGGCCGTCCTCGGGGCGCGTGCCGGCATGCGCGGGCACTCCCTTGACGAAGATCTCGAAGCGCGCGACGCCCTTGCGTCCGGTGACGATCTTGCCGCCGTCGCGTGCCGGCTCGGTCACCAGCACATATTTGGCTTTGCGGCCCTCGGCTTCGATCAGCGCCCGCGAGGTCGGGCTGCCGATCTCCTCATCGGAAACGTAGAGCTGGGTCACGCCGAGCGGCGCCCGCGCGCCATTGGCGCAAACTTCCCTGAATGCGTGGTAGGCGAGATAGGCACCGCCCTTCATGTCATAGATGCCGGGACCGAAGGCGCTGTCGCCGTCGATGCAAAAAGGCAGGCGCTGGATGAATCCGAGAGGGTGCACCGTATCGAGATGGCTCAGCACCAGGATTCCCGGCGCGTCCTGGCCCCAGGCCGAGCGTGCGACGAGATGATCGCCGCATCCGTTCTGGCCGGCGATTCGCTCGAGGGTGGCCGGCAGGCTGCGATAGCCTTCGGCGACGAGATCGGCGAGCTTGTTGACCTGTTCGGGCGCCTCTGTCGGCGTTTCGATCTCCACCCAGCGGCGGATGCCGTCGAGAATCTCCGCAGGATTAAATGCAGGATTAAATGATGTCGTTGTCATTGGCGCGCCGGCATCTGGAGCGTGATCCGGAAAAAGTGGAAACCGATTTTCCCTCGCGACTAACGCGAAGCGTTTGCGTGGGAAGATCATGCTCAAACAAAGAGGTGAGATCATGATCCGATTCGGTCTAATCGGATCATGATCCAAGAACGATTGAACCGACGTCATGCGCCCGCACCGGCGGGCGCGTCAATCGCCATGTCGCAGGAATGACGACGCCGATCAACGCTTGTCGGGGCCTTCGCGAGCGGCGATCTGCTCGACCAGCTCGACGATGCTGCGGCGGAGTTTGGCGTCGGCGATGCGCGTGAAGGCGCGCGTCAGCGCCAGCCCTTCCGAGGTTGCGAGAAAGTCGGAAACGTAGCTGGGCGAGGCGCCTTCGCTGAAGCCTTCCGGGGTTGTCGAGCCGCTCGGTCCGCCGTCGAACAGGAACGAGACCGGCACCTGCAGGATCTCGGATATCTGCTGCAGCCGGCTGGCGCCGACGCGGTTGGTGCCCTTCTCGTATTTCTGAATCTGCTGGAAGGTGAGGCCGAGCTTTTCTCCCAGCTTTTCCTGACTCATGCCCAACATGATCCGCCGCATGCGGACACGGCTGCCGACATATTTGTCAACAGGATTGGGCGCTTTGGTAGACATCTTCGGACTCTCCTGGAAGGACTACGCGCCCGGCGAATGAGGCAAAACGGGTATGGAGTATGCCCCAGGCGCCGGTATCGTCAAAATCCTGCGGGAGGATCGAGGACGAATGCGGACAATTTGAGCTACTGTGCTGGCAGGATTTTCAATTCGGCTTGCAACGGTAGAATGCGAATGACGCGGTGGTTCTGTCAACTGGTGGAATCACACCAGCGGAATTTTTCATTGCGCAAGCAACCATCGAGAGCCCGCAGGCGTCAAGAATTGCGCCGGGCAACACGCCGTGCGACCACAAGCAACAATGCGACGAACAGAATGATCGCCGCGGGAATGTCATTGAAACGTGCATATAGCGTCGGCGGGATGGCAGCCGGTAATCTGGCATCGAGCACGCCTTCGATGCCAAGGCCAAGTTCTGCGACAATCCGTCCCGCCGGATCAATGACCGCGGAGATGCCGGTGTTCGCTGCGCGAACAATGGGCAGGCCCTCCTCGATCGCGCGCAGCCGCGCCTGCTGTAGATGCTGGTAGGGGCCGGTCGAGATTCCAAACCAGCCGTCATTGGTGACGTTGATGATCCAGCCCGGCCGGTCGTCGTGGATGTCAATGTCATCAGGGAAAATCGCCTCGTAGCAGATCAGCGGCAGTGCGCGCGGCGCATTCGGGATGTCAAGCGCGCGACGCCGCTGGCCGGCGATGAATCCGCCATGGACCTTGGTGAGCTGCACGAAGCCGAGCTTTTCCATTAGGTCCTGAAATGGCAGATATTCGCCGAAGGGCACCAGGTGCAGCTTGTCGTAAACCGACAGCACGCTGCCGTCGTGGTCGATCACATAGATCGAATTATAGGCGCGCGTGATGCGGACGCCTGGCGGCAGATCCGGGGCGCGCACCGAGCCGGTGATCAGCACGGTGCCTTGGGGCAGGAGCTCGGCGATCTGTGCCATCGCGTCGGCCTCGCGCGTCAGGAAAAACGGAAACGCCGATTCTGGCCAGATCAGGATGCTGGCATCGCGCACACCAGTGGATTGCGGGCCGGAAGCGCGATCGGACAGCGTCAGATATTTCTTCATCACCTCCGCTTTGGCGGCGTAGTTGAATTTGACGTCCTGCTGCAGGTTGGGCTGCATGATGCGCAGCTTGACGTCGGCGACCATGGTGGTCGGCAGCCGGGACATCCGCACCGCGCCGAAAACCAGCATGGCCGCGAGAACGACCAGCGCTATGACCGGCACCCGCCACAGCTTTCGGTTGGATGATTTGCCATCGATCAAGACGGCCGGGCTTGCGAAGATTGCGAGGCTGAGGAACGTCATGCCCCAGAGCCCGATCAGCGACGCGGTCTGCGCCAGCGCCAGTGGTTCTGACAGCGCATAACCGAAGGCGTTCCAGGGAAATCCTGATAGCACATGACCGCGCAGCCATTCGGCGATGGTCAGGCTCACTGCCAGCGCCAGCACGCGGAAGCCGTCGGGAGTCCAGAGCAGGCGCGCCAGCGCAAAGCCGAGCGCGGGAAACAGTGCCAGATAGGCCGGCAGGCCGAGTATCGCAAACGGCAACAGCCAGGCGAAGGTCTGCGCATCGACCAGGAAGGCATAGCCGATCCAGTAAAGCCCCGGCACGAAGTAGCCGAGCCCGAACCAATAGCCGGAGATTGCCGCCGCCGGGATGCCGCGCCACTTTCCGGCGCCTGCGCCGTCAATCAGCCAGACCGCGACCGGGAAGGTCAGGAACAGGATCGGCCAGGCGTTGAACGGCGCCATCGCGAGCGAGGATAGGGCGCCGGCGACGAGTGCGATGACGGCGCGCTTCCATCCCCAGGTCAGGATGATCGAAAGCCCGGCCGCGCGGAGTTGATCGGAAACCCTCACTGCGGGGCGGCTCCGTCGCCGGAGGGCGGAGGCGCGGTGTCGTTGGCCTGCGGGCTGGCATCGGCCTGAGGGCTGGCATCGGGCGCGGCCTCGCTGCGGCGACGGCTCTCGCGCTCCTTGCGCGGGACGTTGCGTTCCTTGCGCGTCGCGATCCGCACGCGCTTGACCCGTCGCGGATCGGCATCGAGCACTTCGACCTCGAAATTGCCGGGCCCGGAAATCAACTCGCCGCGCACCGGCACGCGGCCGACAAACGACACCAGATAGCCGCCGAGCGTCTCGACTTCCTCGCCGGCTTCGCCCGTGACGAAGTCTTCGCCGATCACCGAGCGGACATCATCGAGGCTCGCCCGCGCGTCGGCGATGAACGAGTTATCCGGCTGCCGAACGATCGACGGCGGCTCATCGCTGTCGTGCTCGTCGTCGATCTCGCCGACGATTTCCTCAACGAGGTCCTCGATCGTCACCAATCCGTCGGTGCCGCCATATTCGTCGACCACCAGCGCCAGGTGAATACGCGTGGCCTGCATCTGCACCAAGAGGTCGATCGCGCGCATCGACGGCGGTACATAAAGGAGCTTTCGGATGATGTTCGCTTCCTGAAGCGGCAGCGCGAGATCGACCGCGCGCAGGTCGAGGCCGGCGGGCAGCGGCTTCTTGCGCCGCGTCTTGCCGGCGTCGCTGACGCGCGCTCTTGCGGTCATGAACGCAAGCAGGTCTCGGATGTGCACCATGCCCTCGGGATCATCGAGGGTTTCGTTGTAGACCACGAGGCGCGAATGCGCGGCGCTTTCGAACAGGCTCATCAATTCGCCGAGCGGGATGTCGCGCTTCACGGCGACGATGTCGGCGCGATGCACCATCACGTCGGCGATGCGCCGCTCATGCAGATTGAGGATATTGCGCAGCATGGTCCGCTCGACGGCGGAAAAGTTCACGTCATCGGGCGTTGACGCATCGAGCACCACCTGCAGGTCATCGCGAACCGATCCTGCCTTCCAGCCGAACAAGGTGCGGATCGCACGCAGCAGCCAGCCCTCCGCTGCGGGACGCTGTGCCTCCTCCGGCACCACGGCCGGCAGGTTGCGCACATCGCGCGGATTGTCGTGGGTAGGTTCGGAGTCCGCCATTTCAGTCCATCCGCTCCCGGTCCGCATACGGATCGGGAATGCCGAGCTGCGCGAGGATTTCGCGCTCGAGATTTTCCATTTGCTCGGCGTCGTCGTCGTTTTCGTGATCGTAGCCGATCAGATGCAGGAAACCGTGCACCGCGAGGTGGCTTAAATGATGGTCGAACGGCTTCTGCTCCTCGTCCGCCTCCCTGCGCGTCGTCTCATAGGCGATCGCAATATCGCCGAGCATGCGCGGGGCATCGTCCAGCCCCTGAGCGCCCTTTGGCTGCAACGCCGGAAACGACAGCACGTTGGTCGGCTTGTCGATGCCGCGCCAATTGTTGTTCAGCGTCCGGATTCCGGAATCATCCGTCAGCATCACTGCCAGTTCGGCCTCGCCGACATCGGCCTCGGTGATTTCGGCGGCAGCCTCGATGGCGCGATGGATCACCGCTTCAGTATCAGGCTCGGTCTGCCAGCAATCGGCTGTGACCAGAACCTCGGTAGCGGGGAAGGCGGAAGACACTGTCGTTCCAAAAAGTTGTTGTTTCTAGGCGTTGTGATTGCGGCCGGAACCCGCTTGCGGCAGGTCCGTGAGGCCGGCTCATGACATCAAGATTTGGCGGTGACCTGCCGTTGTGGCAATCCCTCATAGGCGGCGACGATCCGTGCCACCAATTCGTGACGGATCACGTCCTCCGCGGTGAAGCGCACCTGCGCGATGCCCTCGACGCCTTCCAGCAGGCTCACTGCCTCTGCCAGCCCGGAGGCCTGGCCGTGCGGCAAGTCGACCTGCGAGGGGTCGCCGGTGACGATCATCCGGCTGTTCTCGCCGAGCCGCGTCAGGAACATCTTCATCTGCATCGAGGTGGTGTTTTGCGCTTCATCCAGGATGATGACGGCATTGGTCAGCGTGCGGCCGCGCATGAAGGCAAGCGGCGCGATCTCGATCTCGCCGCCCTGCAGTGCGCGCTCGACGACGCGCGCATCCATCAGGTCATAGAGCGCGTCATAGATCGGCCGCAGATAGGGGTCGACCTTCTCGCGAAGATCGCCTGGCAGAAAGCCGAGCCGTTCGCCGGCCTCCACCGCGGGCCGCGACAGGATGATGCGATCGACTTCCTTGCGCTCGAACAATTGCGCGGCATAGGCGACCGCAAGCCAGGTCTTGCCGGTACCGGCAGGCCCGACGCCGAACACCAGCTCGTGCCGCTTCAGCGCGCGGATGTAGGAATCCTGCGCGGCGGTGCGCGCCCGCACCGGGCGCTTGCGTAAGTTGATGGTCTCGAACGAGGGCTTTGCGGTCTTGGCGTCGAACTCGAACAGCGAGCCCTGCGCGATCACGGCGCGGATTGCGCCTTCGACGTCGCCCTGCGAAAGATCATGCCCCTGCGTTGCCTGGCCATAAAGCGTCTCCAGCACGCGTCGTGCGGCGTCGCAGCCGTCGCGGGAACCGGCAATGGTGATCTGGTTGCCGCGGGAATCAACGACGACGCCGAGCCGGCGTTCGACCTGCGCCAGATTCTGTCCATAAGGGCCGACCAGCGCGGACGCGGCGCGGTTGTCGTCGAAGTCGATGACGACCTGGGTCTCTGGAGGGATCGGCATGTCGCGGTCAGGTTTGCGGCTGGGAGCAAGCGATGGTGAATCCGATGCGCTTTTTGGCAAGGGTTCAGGCTCCAATGGTCGTCTGCGAAAGAGCGGATGACTGAGGCCGCGCATGACGCGGGGCCAGCTCGCCGAGCAGGCTGTAGCGCTCGAGGCTGTCGATCCTGACCGGAAGGACTTTCCCGACGATGTCCGATGATGCCATCACGTGCGCGGGCTGCAGATAGGCAGTACGGCCGACGATCTGGCCGGGATTGCGCCCGGCGCGTTCGAACAGCACATCGACCGTGGTGCCGATCGCAGCCTTGTTGAAGGCCGATTGCTGGCTGTCGATCAAGTTCTGGAGGCGCTCCAATCGCTCGTCCATTTCCGCCGCTGGCACCATCTCCTGCATGTCCGCCGCCGGCGTGCCGGGCCGCGACGAATATTTGAACGAATAAGCCGCAGCGTACCCTATTTGCATGACAAGCGCGAGGGTCGCAGAAAAATCTTCCCTACTTTCGCCGGGGAAGCCGACAATGAAATCCGAAGAAAAAGCAATGTCTTGGCGTACCGCACGAAATCGGTCGATGACGCGGCGGTAATCATCGGCGGTATGTTTGCGGTTCATGGCTGCCAAGATTCGGTCCGAACCGGACTGTACCGGCAGGTGCACGAACGGCATCAGCGCCGGCAGGTCACGATGCGCCTCGATCAGACTGTCCTCGACATCGCGCGGATGGCTGGTTGAATAGCGCAGGCGCAGCACGCCGGGGATGGCGGCGAGCCGCTCAAGCAACTTGCCGAGCGGCCAGCTTCGTCCATCCGGCCCTTCGCCGTGATAGGCGTTGACGTTCTGCCCGATCAGGGTGATCTCGCGCACGCCGTTATCGGCAAGCCGCGCCACATCCTCGATGATCCTCGTCACGGGACGCGAGACTTCTGCGCCACGCGTGTAAGGCACGACGCAGAAGGTGCAGAACTTGTCGCAGCCTTCCTGCACGGTGACGAAAGCTGAAATGCCGCGCGAGCGGATCGCGTCGGGCTGCGGCGGGGCCAAGAATCCGAACTTGTCCTCGACCGGGAATTCGGTCTCCAGCGCGCGGCCTTCCGCTTTCGCCTGCTTCAGCAGTTGCGGAAGATGGTGGTAGCTCTGCGGACCGACCACGACGTCGACGGTCGGCGCGCGGCGAATGATCTCCTCGCCTTCGGCTTGCGCAACGCAGCCTGCGACCGCAATTTTGACGTCGCGCCCCTGGCGCGCGGCGTCGTCCTTCATCACGCGCAGCCGCCCGAGCTCGGAATAGACCTTTTCCGAGGCCTTCTCGCGGATATGGCAGGTGTTGAGGATCACCAGATCCGCTTCGTCGGCGTTTGCCGTCTCGACAAAACCCTCGCCGGCCAGCGTATCCACCATGCGCTGCGCATCGTAGACATTCATCTGGCAGCCATAGGATTTGATGTGCAGCTTGCGCGGCGGGGTCATGGAACCTGCTTGGGGTGGAAAGGAGCGCATCGGGGCGCAGGGCTCAAATATAGCCTAAAGCCGTCAAAATCCAGCTTTTGGGCCCGTCATTCCGGGGCAATGCGCCAGCATCGAACCCGGAATCTCGAGATTCCGGGTCTGGTCCTTCGGACAATCCCGGAATGATGGCTCAGGTTGCGGCGACGATTGCACCGTTTTCGATCAGCCCGGGCAGTTCCCGCATGTCCGCAAAGGTCATTGTGGCGCCGGCGGCGCGCAGCGCCTCGGCATGGCCGGGCCCGCAATGGCTGCCGCCGCAGAAGCCGAGCACCGCCATTCCGGCGGCGCGGGCGGCTGTGATGCCGGGGAGGCTGTCCTCGACCACGAGACAGCGTTCGGCCGCCACCTTCATCTGCCCGGCCGCGAACAGGAAGAGATCGGGCGCCGGCTTGCCGTTCTTGACCTGCAGGGCTGAAAAGATGTTCGGTGCAAATCGTTCGTAGAGGGCGGTGCGACCAAGGCTGACGCGCATGCGTTGTGGTGAGCCGCTGGACGCCACGCAAACGGGCTGCGCGATCTGGTCGAGCGCGGCGTGAATGTGCGGCACCGCCTGCAGATCGGCCTCAAAGGAACGGAACAGCTCGTCCTGCAATTGCCTATGATAATCGTCTGGAGGGCTGCGGCCGAGTTCGGCCTCGATTTCGAGATTGGCCTGTCGTGTCGAGCGACCGAGGAAACGATCGAACACCTGTTCCGACGTGATCGGATAGCCGTGACGTGTCAGGACCTCGGCATGCGCGCGACACGAAATGACTTCGCTGTCGACCAGCACGCCATCGCAATCGAAGATGATGAGATCAGGATTCAATTCAGACTACGATTTATCTTCGTCCAGCGGGACGCAATACAGTTCGAGACGGTGGTCGACCAGCTTGTAGCCGAGCTTGCGGGCGATCTCCGCCTGCAGTTTCTCGATCTCTTCGGACGTGAATTCGATCACCTTGCCGTCGCGCAAATTGATCAGGTGGTCGTGATGGCTGTCGGGCATCTGCTCATAGCGCGCGCGGCCCTCGCGAAAGTCGTGGCGCTCGATGATGCCAGCGTCCTCGAACAGCTTTACGGTGCGGTAGACGGTCGAGATCGAGATCTTGTCGTCGACCGCGACGCAGCGCCGGTACAGCTCCTCGACGTCAGGATGATCCACGGATTCGGCCAGCACGCGCGCGATGACGCGGCGCTGCTCGGTCATGCGCATGCCGGTCGCGGCGCAGCGCGCCTCGATGCCGGTGTTCTTCATCGCAGACGAGGTTTTCAGCGGAGCCATGTTTCTTCAGCCTGGAAGGGCAGGGCGGGACTGTTCTGCCACCGCCCGCATGTTACGACAAGTCACGGCGCATCAGAAGCGCATTCAAATGTTCCCCACCGGGCTGCTTGTAATAGCGTTCACGGCGACCGACGACGGCAAATCCGGCCCGTTCATAGAGCCGTCGCGCCGGCTGGTTATTTTCCTCCACCTCGAGGAAAACAGTGCGCACGCCGCGGCCAGCAAGATGGCCCAGATGCGTCAGCAACAAATTGCGCGACAGGCCGCGGCCGCGCTGGCTGGAATCGATCGCGATCGACAGGATTTCAGCTTCGTCCGCTCCCATCCGCGATACTGCAAAGCCGATGATCTTGCGCCCGAGCCGCAGCCGATGCACCAGCGTGTTGCGCTCGGCGAGCATTGCCTCGAATTCGCCTTCGCCCCAGCCGCGATGAAACGAGGCGCCATGTAGCTGCGCCAAACGCGGTGCATCGCGCACAGTCGCGGCTTCGACCGCCGGCGTGCCGCGGCTGAGCCATTCGGAAAGCCAGGCCATCATGACGCGGTCGATTGCGCGATGTCGAGCAGCGGATTGGCCGGCGGCTTTGCGTCCGGCGCGCGCAGATAGAACGGCCGCGCCGGCGCCGCTTCGGGGCTGACGGCCGCGCCGACCCAGGCGACCCAAGTGATGTCGGGCGCGGCCTGGCTATCGATCTTGAACGGCGGCGCCGTCTCCGCCGGCCAGCGGTCGGCGAGGATTTTTGCGGCATTGCCGACCAGATGCGGTGTGCCAAGCCGCGCGGCCTCGATCGCTTCCTCGACCGGCGCCACCTTCGGCTTGACCAGCGGGCTGCCGTCGCCGTTCACCACCTGGAAATAGACATGGTCATGCCGCGCATCGATCGCGGAGATGATCGGATGCTCGCCTTTCTCGGCGACGACAGGCGCGGCATAAGCGGTCAGCGTGGTGACGCCGACGACGGGTTTGCTGGCAGCCAACGCGATGCCGCGCGCCGCCGACAGGCCGACGCGCAGTCCGGTGAAGCTGCCGGGACCGGTGGTGACGGCAATGCGATCAAGCGCGACGAAGGCGATGCCGCTCTCCTTCATCACCCGCGCGATCAGTGGCATCAGCGCTTCGGCATGCCCGCGCTTCATCGGTTGCGATTCCAGCGCGAGCGGCTTGCTCGCGGTGGTGTCGAGCACGGCGGCAGAGCAGGCGTCGAGCGCCGTATCGATGGCGAGAATGATCATGGAGCGAATGGCAATTGGCGAATGGCGAATGGATGGTCAGGCGCGATCCCTATTCGCCATTCGCCACTCACTATTCGCTCTCCTTACATCGGGCGGACTTCGACCACATCGGGGACGAAGTGCCGCAGCAGATTCTGGATGCCGTGCTGCAGCGTCGCGGTCGAGGACGGGCAGCCGGAGCAGGCGCCCTTCATGTTGAGATAGACGACGCCATCCTTGAAGCCGCGGAAGGTGATGTCGCCGCCGTCATTGGCGACCGCAGGCCGCACCCGCGTCTCGATCAAGTCCTTGATCTGCGCGACGGTGTCGGCATCTTCGTCATTGAAGAACTCGTCTTCCTCATCGAGCGAATCGTCGCCATCGACGCTGCCGTCGGCGAGCAGCGGCGCGCCGGACATGTAGTGCTCCATGATCGCGCCGAGGATTGCGGGCTTCAGATGCTGCCAGTCGCCGTCGGCCTTGGTCACGGTGACGAAGTCGGAGCCATAGAACACGCCGGTGACGCCGGGCACGGCGAACAGCCGTTCGGCGAGCGGGGAGCGGACGGCGGCTTCAGGTGTCGCAAATTCCATGGTGCCGCTCGCGAGCACGGTGCGGCCCGGAATGAACTTCAGGGTGGCGGGATTGGGGGTAGCTTCGGTCTGGATGAACATTTGTTTTCTCCGGCGTCGCCGGTTCAAGGCCGGCGCGTGGGGTTCCCTTAGCAGATGGCGACGGCGAACGCACGGATCAAGGCGGGAACCGTCGGTTCCCACGATTGATCAAGGGGTTACGATAGCGAATCGATCTCTTCGTCGGTCAGTCCGCCGGGCACGATGGTGACGGGAATCGGGAACTCGCCCATGATCTTGGCCATGGTGGTGATGATCGGACCCGGGCCTTCCGGCCCCGGATTGGCCGCCAGCACCAGGATCGAGATGTCCTCGTCCTTGTCGATGACGTCGAGGACCTGCTCGGTTGGGTCGCCCTCGCGAATCACCCGCTCGGGCGTGATCGCGGCAATCCCGTTGGCGCGCCCGGCGGCGCGGTCGAGCGCCTCGTTTGCCGCTTCCTCGGCCTCGGCACGCATGATGTCGGCCACCCCGAGCCATTGCTGGTTCTGGTCCTCGGTCTCGATGACGCGCAGCATCACGACGCCGCCGCCGACCCGGATCGCCCAGCGGCTGGCGTAGTAGACGGCGCGGTCCCATTCGGCGCTGTCGTCAACGATGACAAGGCATTTCGGCTTGTGACCAGATTCGTAGCTTCGTCGCTGGGTGGTCATGCATGTCCCGGTGCATTATTGCCAAGCAGACTTATGCTGCCACACCCCCTCGGCTTTTTGGAGAGGGTGCGAGAGCAATCGATGTTGATCGCCTATCGCTGCCGGATGAAGCCGACGACGTCCTTCGCGGCGCGCATGGTTTCATCGGCGATCACGCGGGCGCGGTTGGCGCCGTCGACCAGGATCTGATCGACATGGCCGGGATCGGCGACCAGCCGCTTCATTTCGGCCGCGATTGGCGACAGTTTCGCAACGCAAACGTCCACCAGCGCGTTCTTGAAGCTGGAGAACTGGCCGCCGCCGAAATCCTTCAGCACGGCCTGCTTGCTGATGCCGGCGAGCGCTGCGTAGATGCCGACGAGATTGTCGGCTTCGGGCCGGGCCTCCAGCCCCTTTTCCTCTGATGGCAACGGCTCCGGATCGGTCTTCGCCTTGCGGATCTTCTGCGCGATGGTGTCGGCATCGTCGGTGAGGTTGATGCGCGAATTATCAGAGGGTTCCGACTTCGACATCTTCTTGGTGCCGTCGCGCAGGCTCATCACCCGCGTCGCCGGTCCCGTGATCAGCGGCTCGGGCAGCGGGAAGAACAGGCCGTCGGCAAGGCCGTGGCCGCGGATCGAGTCGCCGAAGTCGTTGTTGAACTTCTGCGCGATGTCGCGTGACAGCTCGAGATGCTGCTTCTGGTCCTCACCCACAGGCACGTGGGTCGCGCGATAGAGCAGGATGTCGGCCGCCATCAGCACCGGATAGTCGTAGAGACCGACGGAGGCGTTCTCGCGATCCTTGCCGGCCTTCTCCTTGAACTGGGTCATCCGGTTCAGCCAGCCGATGCGGGCGATGCAGTTGAAGATCCAGGCAAGCTCGGCATGGCCCGCGATCTGGCTCTGGTTGAAGACGATGTGCTTCTTCGGGTCGATGCCGCTCGCAATGAACGCCGCCGTCACCTCGCGGGTATTGCGCGTCAGCTCGGCCGGGCCGCCCCAGACATCGACGCCCTGCGTGATCGCGTGCATGTCGACGACGCAGTAGATGCAATTGTGCGTCTCCTGCAGCTTGACGAAGTTGACGATGGCGCCGAGGTAATTGCCGAGGTGCAGATTGCCCGTCGGCTGGACGCCTGAAAAAACCCGTTCCACGAACGCCATGGTGTCAATTCCCGGAAAATGCCGCTTCGGCGGGGTCGTTTGCCATTTTGGGGCTATCGGCGCAAGTCAGGCGGGACGGTTTTGCCTGATCGCGGCGACCGCCTCGCGCCAGCCGATCACGCCGAACAGCTTCAGGAACAGGCCGTAGCCCGCCATGGCGGCCAAAATCACCACGAACAGCAGCACGGCCTGCGCGGGCCCGCGCGATCCCGCGGCCAGCGGCGCGAACTCCTGCAGAAGCCATAGCAGCGCGCCCATGGCGAGCGCCGCCAGGCAGATGCGCGGGAGCCGATCGCGGGCCTCCGTATCGATCGCGAAGCCGAATGTCGCGCCCCCCTTCCGGATCAAATAGAGCGCGTTGCTCCAGGCTCCCAGCGTGATGCCGGCAGCAATGCCGCGCGTGCCGAAAGAGTGGCGGAGCAGGAACGCGGCGACGATCGCCACCACAATGGCGGTCAGCGCGCCCAGGAGTGGCGTGCGGGTATCCTCGCGGGCGAAGAAGGCCGGCGACAGCGCTTTCACCAGCACATGCGCGGGCAGGCCGAGCGCAAGCCAGGTCAGCGCATGCGCGGTGGCCGTGGCATCATGCGCGGCAAACGCGCCGTGCTCGAACAGGATCCGCACCACCGGGTCGCTCAATACGATGAGGCCAAGCGTCGCCGGCAAAGCGAGTCCGACCGCCAATTCCAGGCCGCGCGATTCCACGCGCGCGATGGCGTTTCGGTCACCGCTGTGCAGCGCGCGCGTCATTTCCGGGATCAGCACCGTGCCCATGGCGACGCCGACGATCCCGAGCGGCAGTTCGATCAGGCGGTTGGCAAAATAAAGCCAGGAGACAGCCGATGGCGATTTGGAGGCGATCACGGCGCCCGCCACCATCAGCCATTGCGGCGCGCTGCTTGCGATCATGCCCGGGATGGCCTTGCCGAGGAAGCCGCGCATGTCCTTGTCGAAGGAGATGCGGAGCGGCGTCGCCGCGCGGCCGCCGCGCAGCACGAGAATCGACAATTGCAGAAGTCCCGCAAGGCCGACGGTCGCCGCGACGACCATCGCGGCATGCGCCGCATCCCCCCGCCATGTCAGCAGCACGGCCATCACCGCGATCAGCGCGATGTTGAACAGCAGCGGCGAGAATGCGGTGAGCGCAAAGCGCGCTTGCGCGTTCATGAGCCCCATCATGACCGTGACGGGTCCGGCGAAGGCGAGATAAGGCAGCATCAGCCGCGCATTGTTGACGGCAAGGTCCAGCGTTTCGCGGCCGACAAATCCCGGCGCCAGCGCCGCGATCACCAGCGGCATCAGCAAGCCGATCAGGACCGACGCCACGATCAGCGCGGCGCTGATGGTCCCGAGCACGCGACCGGCGAAGGCCGCGGCGGCCGCTGCGCCTTCGGTCTCGCGCAACCGGAGCCACGCCGGTATCAGCGCGGCGTTCAGCGCGCCCTCGGTCAGGAGCCGTCTGACCACATTGACCATTTGAAAGGCAACCAGGAACGCATCGGCAACCGCGCCGGCGCCCAGCAGCGCCGCGATGATGGAATCTCGGGCAAAGCCGAGCAGCCGTGAGGCCAGCGTTCCCGAGGAGACGGTGAGGAAAGAGCGGATCATATGACTTCTATATAACAGCCACCTGGCTTGCTGGCGCCATGTTGATCTGGTACGGCGCAGCCTTCTCAATCGCTCGAAGGATGGATAATGGCCGACGCAAAATATGACGTTCTCGGGATCGGCAACGCAATTTTCGACGTCCTGGTGAGGACCGACGAGGCGTTCCTCAGTCGTCACGGCATGGCCAAGGGCAGCATGGCGCTGATCGACGAGGCCCGCGCCGGCGCGATCTACCAGGACATGGGCCCAGCGACCGAGATGTCCGGGGGCTCGGCGGCCAATACCATTGTCGGCGTCGCCAATTTCGGCGCCCGTGCGGCCTATGTCGGCAAGATCAAGGACGATCAGATCGGCCGGCTCTATGCCCATGACATCCGCGCCGCGGGCGTCGCATTCGAGACCAGGCCCGCCACCGATGGCCCCGCCACCGGCTGCTCCTATATCCTGGTGACGCCGGATGGCGAGCGCACCATGAACACCTATCTCGGCGCCGCGCAAGATCTGACACCGGCCGATATCGATGAAGCGCAGATCGCGGCGTCCCGCATCGTCTATCTCGAAGGCTATCTCTGGGATCCCGCGAGCGCCAAGCAAGCCTTCGTCAAGGCGGCGACGATCGCGCATGCCGCAGGCCGCCAGGTCGCGCTGACCTTGTCGGATTCCTTTTGCGTCGATCGCTATCGCGACGAATTCCTCGAATTGATGCGCAAAGGCACGGTCGATCTGGTGTTCGCCAATGAGGCCGAGCTGCGCTCGTTGTACCAGACCGCCGATTTCGACGGCGCGCTGAAGCAGTTCCGCGTCGATGCGAAACTCGGCGTCGTCACCCGCAGCGAGAAAGGCTGCGTGGTGGCAGCGAAGGACGGCGTCACGGCCGTGCCGGCGTTCCCGATCGAGCGGCTGGAGGATACGACCGGCGCGGGCGATCTCTTCGCCGCCGGCTTCATGTTCGGCCTCGTCCGCGATGCCGGTTATGAGAATGCCGGTCGGCTCGGCGCGCTCGCAGCCGCAGAGGTGATCCAGCATATCGGCGCGCGCCCGCAGACGTCGTTGAAGGAGTTGGCGCAGCAGAACGGATTGCCGGTTTAAGGCTGCTCTATCGCCGCAGTGCCATAGGGTGGGCAAAGGCGCGCTTGCGCCGTGCCCACCATCAACACTTCGCTCGTGATGGTGGGCACGCTGCGCTTTGGCCAACCTACGGCCTCTCTCCGTCGTCCCCGCGAAGGCGGGGACCCATAACCACAGGGAGTTGTTGTGGCACGAGCAAGCGGTGGTAGCGGAGCGCATCACAACGGCCTGTGGTTATGGGTCCCGGGTCAAGCCCGGGACGACGCGGGGTAAGTTCTGATTTGAATGTCAAACAGCGGAAGGGATGTGAGTTCGCGTTCTCGCGGCATTCGCTGCCCGAGTTTTGCGTCACTTTCCACCCTGCTCGAAATCAGAGGGCGCAGGGAAAGCCGGGTGCTGGTTGCACCCGTGGGTCCCGTGCAACAAAAAGCACGGGGGTAGGACCA
>NZ_JBVBEF010000080.1:0-36138 GCF_055456055.1 Bradyrhizobium sp. LeoB3 | reverse complement strand
GGTGATCTTCGCAATCACCGGACTTACCATGACCGCTCCAGCCTCTCAGGCTTTTGCAGAACCTTCCGCACACTACCATTGCCCGAGCTTTGCGTCACTTTCCACCCTCTCATCGACTAGAGGGCGCAGGGAAAGCCGGGTGCTGGTTGCACCCGTGGGTCCCGTGCAACCAAAAGCACGGGGGTAGGACCACAGGTTCAACCGAAGCATTCCGGCTTTCCCTGCGCGATGGTTTTACGGCTTCCTTCGTGCTCTCCCCGGTGACCGGGCTCTTTTGCCACCGTCATCCTCAGGGATGTTTTCCATCCCCCAGGACTTAGCGCCAGCGTCGGGGCGCCAGGACCACACGACTTCGCCGTCCGTGATGTGTGCGCTCGTCAGTCGCACGCATCGCGTCCACCGCATCTCACCGCAACGTTCGTGACGATCGCGACCCGCCCCTCATCCGCCGTGAGACGCGCGGAGTTAAATCACTGATTTGCCCGACGGCGAAAGCGGAATGTTTTTCGCGCGATGGCTGGACACCCCAAATCAGCTTGAGATCATTCGACAAATTGGATTCCACGCGCGCCAGATTCCCGGGATCGCTTCGGATCTCCCTGCACCGACGCGAAGCAAGATCGCGACTTTGATTTGCCCGTCGGGCACTGGGCAAGCGACAAGCACCGATGCCAACCGGAGAACTTGAATGCGTTTCCCGTCCACCGTTCGGGCGGCGCAGCACACGACGGCTACTTATCGCCGTTGAATAGGCTCAAGCGTGAGCGAGCTACGTTTTTCACCGATCCCACTGCGAACGGCAGGATCTTATAAGGGACCACTTCGTGGGGCTGTTGGGCCAACCCCTCCTCCAAGCCGCGTCTCCAGGCCACCCGCAATTCAGTATTGATGTGGATGATATTGATCCCCGCGGCGATTGCCTTCCGCAAGTCTTCGTCGTCGGTTCCCGATCCGCCATGCAGGGTAAGCGGCACTCGGGCCGCGCTCTTGATCTCGGCGATTCTCTGGATATCCAGCCGCTTCCGTGTTTGTCCCTGCACCATGCTCTTTAGCATCCCATGCATGTTGCCCACGGCCGGAGCGAGGATGTCGACCGCTGTAGAGTCGACAAACTGTTTCGCTTCTGCAGGAGAGGTTAAGCCCCTCGACAAGTCGGGGGCTTCTTCATGTATCTCAGAACCGGTTCCAATGTCGCCGATCTCTCCCTCGACAAGGACGTCGGGATTGATTGCTTTGAGAGCTTCGACCGCTTCTTTTGTTTGCCGTACATTCTGCTCGAATGGCAGCGCGGAAAGATCGAAGACGATAGCGTCAAATCCGGCCCTGACCGCTTCGACGGCCTTTGCCAGGGAATGCGTATGATCTGCGTTAAGGAATATTGGGCAGTCGCATTCCTCACGCAACCTCCGCACCAGAGCCGCAATTTCCGCGAGTCCGAAAAACTCCCGCTCGCCCTCGGATACACCGACCACCACCGGGACCTTAAGTTCCTGCCCGGCTGCCGACACCGCCTTCAATAGAACCCAATCGCCGACGTTGAAATGGCCGATCGCGACACCGTCTTTCTGACTCTGCTCCAAAGCATCCCGCAAGCGTTGCATCGAGAGCCTCCTCATAGAAGTTGCTGCGTAGTGCTCTGCACCATACTCGCATAGCTGGGTCTCCTCTTGCCTCTCTCGACGCGAAGTCACGGGCATTTGAACGCAGGGGCGCTCAATCCATTTCGGCCGGTTACGCTGGGCTGGAAGCAGCCAGCTGTTTTCTGGGCTGATCAACATCGATCTCGTGGGATAGCAGTCTGGCTTCATGCGACCGAGGCTCCGCACGCGCCAAGCCTGTTGCGATCACCGCGATCTATCACTCCTCCGCGCGTGCCTGCGTCCAGACCGCGATCGGCTGCTCGAGCCCGCGGATGGTCTGCGGGACCTGGGCCATCAGTGGACGAAACACCGCTTCTGCACTGTCGAGTTCGATCCTGGCCTGCCTGACGAGATCGTCACTCGCTACCAGCGCGCAGCCGAGCGCGCGGGTCAAGGCTTCGAGCCGGCTGGCGGCGTTCACGGTCGAACCGATGACCGCGAATTCGAGACAAGTCACTCCGATGTCGCCGAGCACGACCGGCCCATAATGCAGGCCAAAACTGACGCGGATCGGAATCTCGCCGGCCGTTTTGCGCTGGTTGTTCCATCGATCCGCTGCCGCCATCATCGCCTGCGCGCAGCGTAGCGCGTTAATGGCGTCAGCCTTTCCGACAAATGGCGTGCCGAAGGTCGCCATCAGCCCGTCGCCGAGATATTTGTCCAGCGTGCCGCTGTGACGGAAAACCTCCTGCTCCATCAGTGCGTGGAATTCGCGCAAGGTGCGCACGACCTCGTCCGGCGTGCGCGCGTCGGCAAAGGCCGTGAAGCCGACGATGTCGACGAACAGCACCGCGACGTTTTGCGTGCGCACCTGCTTCAGTGGCTCGTCATGCCCTGACAATTCCTCGACTACGTTCGGCGAGAAGTAGCGCGCGAGATTGCCGCGTTCGCGCTCCACCGCGGCATGCCGGATCAGGAGATCATTGCTGCGGCGCACCGCCACGGCGAGCGTCACCGCGACGATCATGAACACGACGATCTCCTGGATGCGCTCGCCGAACACGATCGAGTTGGGCGAGATCAGTTGAAACAGCCTGTGATCGCTGCCGATCGCCGCGGCGATGCGGGCGGTCAGCGCGGGATCGCGATCAGGCTGCCACCACACCCAGGCAATGCCGACGATCCAGAGGGCGGAGGTCCATGTTCCGACCGCGATGACCGTTCGCCAGGAATAGGCCAGCGTCGCGCCCGATAGAATCACGAAAAAATAGATGAAGTTGCCGAAATGAAGTTGCATCGCCGCCGGCCAGTGCCCGGAGCCGAAGGGATTCGGCCCCACGATGACGAACGTCAGCAGCGCGAGGTCGCAGAACAGCAGCGCGAGCTCCGGCCTCGACACGCCGACCCGCCCAACCCTGACCTGAGCCCAGCCGATCAGCGCGAACAGGCCCAGCAGCGCCACATAATATAGCTGCTCCCATGCCGGGTTGATAATCGGCAACAGGCAGGCGATTACGGCGAGCGCGACATAGCGCGCCCGCACCGCAAGCCGCAGGCCCTCCTGCTTAGCCGCCGCGAGCGCGGCCTGCGCAAACTGAACGGTGTCAGTTTCGGTGTCCCGCCGACTGCGCGCACGGAGCAACGCGGCGGGCAAGTCGAGGCGCTCGACAAGCGTAGTCACGGGCGGTCTCCTTCGAGCGGGCGGCTGCAGCACAATTACGGACGCAATCAACAATCAGTCTAGTGATACCTGAGTTTCAGGTCATCAGCTAAGGCTGAAGACCGACTCGCGAGAATGGATATCCGCAATATGCTCGGTAGCCGTATCAGCCAGGCATCGCGGGAGGTGCGTTCCGGGTCAGCACGCGAGCTCGACGAGAGACGCGCGGAATTAGATCACTGATTTGCCCGACCGCGACAGCGGAATGTTTTTTGCGCGGGAGCTGGACATGTTTCTGCTGATTTGCCCGTCCCGTTGATTTGTCACACCCAAAGCAACCACATCGTCATTGCGAGCGCAGCGAAGCAATCCATAGCGCACCAAGTGGAGGGCTGGATTGCTTCGCTGCGCTCGCAATGACGGCGGTTGTCACAATCCATCCGGCGGCGGGCCGGATGCGCCTGCGGCCACCGGGCGTTTGCGTTTGTGCTCGCGGTGGAAGGCGTAGAGCCCTGAGAGCACGATGATCGATGCGCCCGCGATCATCATGGCGTCGGGCACATCGCCGAAGATGAGATAGCCGAGCAGCATGGCCCATAGCAGCGCGAGATAGCGGAACGGCGCCACGGCGGAGATATCGCCGGTGCGCAGCGCCACGATGACGCACTGGTAGCCGATCAGGACAAGGACCGCAGCCATCGCCAGGAGGCCGAGCGCACCGGCGGATGGCGGGGTCCAACCGCCAAGCGGGACGAGGATGACGGCGCCGGTTGCGGTCACCGTGACTGTTGTCAGCAGCGTGACGAACAGCGATGGAATCTGCGCCGGTATCTGCCTGGTCGCGAGATCGCGCAGCGCGCAGAAGACCACCGAGATCAAGGCGAACAGCGCGAACTGGTTGAAGCCCTCGGCGCCCGGCCGAACGATGATGAGAACGCCGACAAAGCCGGCGATGATCGCAAGCCAGCGCCGCCAGCCGACGGGCTCGCCGAATGCGAGCGCGGCGCCCAGCGTGACGAGTAGCGGCAGCGCCTGCAGGATTGCGGAGATATTCGCGAGTGGCAGATGCGCGATCGCCGCAAGGTACGAGACCGTTCCGCCGACTTCGCCTGTTACCCGCAGCGCGACCGGCCCTACCAGGAGCGTCCGAAACGACCGCAGCGCGCCCTGATGGAATGCCAGCGCCGCGATCAGCGCAATAGCAACGATGCCCCGCACCAGCATCACTTGGCCGAAGTTCATCTCCGCTGACACGACCTTGGTGATCGCATCGTTGATCGTGAAGCCCGCCGTGGCCACCGCCATGAACAGGCTTCCGCGGACGTTGGGAGAAAGCGCCAAGGGAAAATGCCGAGTTGGCTAGAAGTGATGAAATTCGATCGGTACCGTGTCGAAGGTCCCTCACCTCTCCCCAGCGGGGAGAGGTCGAATTGCGCAGCAATTCGGGTGAGGGGATCTCGCTCTATCGAGGGACCGTACCCCTCACCCGGCGCTGCGCGCCGACCTCTCCCTATGGGAAAGGTGAAAGCGGAGTTACCGCTCGCCTCTATTCAACGTGGCGTGGTCCGAAGGGATCGCACCACACTATCTTCTCTTACGTCGCGCCCGCCTTTTGCGCGTATTCCCAGGATGCCTTGGACAGCGGCACCGTGCGCTTGGCGGACTCGATCGCCTTCGCGTTTGCGGCGGTGCCATCGCGGATGCGGCCGGCGATACCCTGCGTGATGCCCGCCAGGCGGAACAGGTTGTAGGCGAAGTACCAGTTGAGATCAGGCACCGCCATGTTGGTGACGTTGCAATAGATCTGCGCGGCCTCTTCCATGCTCGGAATGTTCAGCGCCTTGAGATCGGCGTCGGCAAGCCCCGACATGGTCCATTGCATCAACAGATAAGTGAAGTCGGCCATGGGATCGCCGAGCGTCGACAATTCCCAATCGAGCACCGCCAAGACGCGCGGCTCGGTCGGGTGGAAGATCATGTTGTCGAGGCGGTAATCGCCGTGAACGATCGAGACCCGTTCCTGCTGCGGCACCGTCTTCGGCAGCCACTCGGCCACCTTCTCGAATTCTTCGATGTGCTGCGTCTCGGACGCGCGGTACTGCTTGGTCCAGCGATCGATCTGGCGCGCGAAATAATTGCCGGGCTTGCCGAAATCGCCAAGCCCGATCGCTTCGGGATTGAAGACGTGGAGTTTCGCCAGCGTCTCGATCTTGCTGGTGAAGATATTGCGCCGATCCTCCGGCTGCTGGCTCGGCAATGTCGGATCCCAGAACACCCGGCCCTCTTCAAAGGACATGATGTAGAAGGTGGCGCCGATCACGGAATCGTCGGTGCAGAGCGCGTAGGCCTTGGCGACCGGAAAGCCCTGCTTGCCGAGCGCGGCGATCACGCGGAACTCGCGATCGACCGCGTGCGCGGACGGCAACAATTTACCGAACGGCTTGCGCCGCATCACGTAAGCGCGACCGGGCGTCTCGAGCTTGTAGGTCGGATTGGACTGACCACCCTTGAATTGCAGGACTTTCAGCGGTCCCTGAAAGCCGTCGACATGCTCCTGCATCCAGCGGGCAAGGCTTGCCTCGTCGATGCGATGCCGTTCCTCGACTTCCCGGGTCCCGGAAAATTCTTCGTCCTTCCTGACGCCGTCCGCCACGATGACGCTCCCTCACTCTTTTTGGAGAGCGCCATCGCGACGCTCCCGGTCAGTGTGTAGTGTTTGCATACTTCCGAAGTTCAAGTCTGGCAATGGCGCGGTTATGCACCTCGTCCGGACCGTCGGCCAGCCGCAGCGTGCGAATGCCGGCATAATCCTTCGCCAGCCCTGCATCGTCGGACACGCCGCCGCCGCCATAAGCCTGGATCGCCTCGTCGATGATCTTGAGCGCCATGTTCGGCGCAGCAACCTTGATCATGGCGATCTCGAGCTGAGCGGTCTTGTTGCCGACCTTGTCCATCATGTCGGCGGCCTTGAGGCACAAGAGGCGCGTCATCTCGATATTGGTGCGGGCCTCGCCGATGCGCTGCTCCCATACCGAGTGCTCGATGATCTTCTTGCCGAAGGCGGTGCGCGACATCAGCCGCTTCACCATCTTCTCCAGCGCCTCCTCTGCCTTGCCGATGGTGCGCATGCAATGATGGATGCGGCCCGGGCCGAGGCGGCCCTGCGCGATCTCGAAGCCGCGGCCTTCGCCGAGCAAGAGGTTCGACGCCGGCACGCGCACGTTTTCGAGCAGCACCTGGGCGTGGCCGTGCGGCGCGTCATCGAAGCCGAACACCGGCAGCATCTTCTCGACCTTGATGCCGGGGGTGTCGAGCGGCACCAGGATCTGCGACTGCTGCTGATGCCGGGCCGCCGAAGGATCGGTCTTGCCCATCAGGATCGCGATCTTGCAGCGGGGATCGCCGACGCCCGACGACCACCATTTGCGGCCGTTGATCACATAGTGATCGCCGTCGCGCTCGATGCGGGTCTCGATGTTGGTGGCGTCCGACGAAGCCACCGCAGGCTCCGTCATCAGGAAGGCGGAGCGGATCTCGCCGTCGAGCAGCGGCCGCAGCCACTGCCGCTTCTGCTCCTTGGTGCCATAGCGGAACAGCACTTCCATGTTGCCGGTATCGGGCGCCGAGCAGTTGAAGACTTCGGACGCCCAGGTGATGTGGCCCATCTCTTCGGAGAGCAGCGCGTATTCGAGATTGGTCAATCCCGCGCCGTGAAATTCGTCGTCATCATGCGAGGACGGCGGCAGGAACATGTTCCAGAGACCCTCGGCCTTGGCCTTCTTCTTCAGCTCCTCGAGGATCGGGATCACCTTCCAGCGCGGCCCCTCCTCGTCCTGCTTCCTGTAGATCGGCACCGCCGGGCGAACATGCGTGGTCATGAACGACTGCACGCGGTTCAGCCATTCCCTCTGCTTGTCCGACATCGTGAAATCCATGGGACGCTCCTCGTTTCCTAGACTTTGGGCCGCACTGTCTTCCCGCCGCCCGCGCGCCGCAAGGCCCGACCGCGGACGACAACGACTGTGGTGTGCCAGAACGCCATCGCGCATATCAGCGGATTGACATTTTCCGGCCTTCAAACGATAGTTTCATACAAATGTTTGAAATGCAACTCCCTCGAAGTCTCCCGTCATTCCGGGGCAGCCCGCGAGGGCTGAACCCGGAATCTGGAGATGCGCGGCGCGAGATTCCGGGTTCGCGGCTGTGCGGCGCCCCGGAATGACGGAGAGAGCGAAGCCATGGCCAGCGACCAGACCCGTACCGCCATCCTCGCCGCCGCCGAGCGGCTCTATGCCGACCGCGGATTCGGCGACGTCACGCTGCGCGACATTGTCGCGGAGGCAAACGTCAACCTCGCCGCGGTGAACTATCACTTCGGCTCGAAGGATGAATTGATCGCGGAACTGTTCGTCACCCGCAGCATCCAGCTCAACCGCGAACGGCTCAGGCTGTTGCAGGCTGCCGAGGAAGCAGGTGATGGGCGCGCCTCGATCGACGCGATACTGCGCGCCCTCGTCGGCCCGACCTTGCGCGGCTGTCTGGGCCCGGAGAACCAGCGCTCGACCGCGGCACGTTTCATGATACGGGTCTCGATCGAGTCAGTGCCGCCGATCCGCCGCATCCGAAACCGCGAAATCGATCATTTGCGCAAATTCATCACGGCGATGCGCAGCTCGCTCCTGGGACACAGCGATGTCGAACTCTATTGGGGCCTGCACTTTGCGCTCGCCATGGCGCAGCAGACCGTGCGCGACAGCGAGCGGCTGACGAAGCTGTCGGAAGGCAAATGCGACGTCGATGACGTCGAAGGGGTCATCGAGCGCGTGGTCACGGTCGCAGCGATGGCGCTGACGACGGGCGATGCTGCGAGCAAGGCGCCGGCGCGCATGCTCGCACGCGACGCGCGCTAAAGCGGAATGGGATCAGGTCGAGCTGGCGCCACGCCGGAGGCGCCTCACCTCTCCCCGGCGGGGAGAGGTCGAATTGCGCAGCAATTCGGGTGAGGGGATCTCGCTCTATCGAGGGACCGTAACCCCTCACCCGGCGCTGCGCGCCGACCTCTCCCTATGGGAGAGGTGAAGAACTGCGGCCCACGCCGATTCAAACAAGAGCCATCATGCTCTTGCTGCCGTTCGCTAGTTCAACACAGAGGCAGTCTCAGACGCGATCGGACCCGTGCCACTGGCCTGGGCCATGCCGTACGCTGCAAACGCAACCGCGGCGTTGGCCTGGATCATCACCAGATCCGGTTTCTTGTTGCCCATGAACGTGATCCGGAAATGGTAGAACGGAATCTGCTGCGCTCCGACCGTTTGATAGGCCAGCACGGCCTGAACGTCGGCGACGTTATTCCCTGCGTAGTTGGCCGCCAAAATCGAAAACCGGCAGGTGCCGTCGGGATTGTTGGTGGGACAAGTATAGTGCCAGTTATAAACCGCAGATCCTGGCGGAAACGATTGCGCAATGGCTGGACTTGCAAGAAGCGCCGCAAGTAAAGGTAAAGCGGAGCGAGCGAGCTGCATCGGTCATTCTCCCCTCACAATTACAGATACAAAGGCGGCTTATTAGATACCCTTCGACGAAATCTGTCTTTCAATTTCGCGGCACAATATGACGTTTGCCCAGGCCAGCAACGGGCGCGCACCGCTCCCAGCGGCCGTAGCCCGGGTGGAGCGAAGCGTAACCCGGGGAAAGCCTGCGCGATGCCCGACAGATCCCAGGTTGCGCTTCGCTCCAGCCGGGCTACGCTCTGCCGTAACGCCTAAACGATCCCCTTTGCCTTCAAGCCCTCGATCCTGGCTTCGTCATAGCCGAGCTTGCCCGACAGCACTTCCCTGGTGTTCGCGCCGAGCAGCGGCGGTGCGCGGTAGTCCTTGATCGGCGTGCCTGAGAACGTCAGCGCGTTGCGGATCAGCGACAGCGAATGCTCGAAGGGGTGGTCAACCTTGACCTCCATGCCGCGCGAGCGGACATGCTCGTCGGCAAACACCTGCGCGAAATCGTTGACGGGGCCGGACGGCACGCCGGCCTTCTCCAGCTCTTCCAACCAGTAGGCGACCGGCTTCTTGAGGAACAGGCCGGCGAAGATCGCCATGATCTCCTTGCCGTGCACGACGCGGTTGTTGTTCTTGATAAAGCGCGGGTCCTTGGCGAGCTCGGGCTCGCCGAGCACGGCGCAGGTGCGCTGGAATTGCGCGTCGTTGCCGACCACCAGCATCAGTTCACCGTCGGTGCAACGGAACACGCCGGCCGGCATGCCGCCATTGCCCCAGGTGCCGCGGCGCGGCGGCGTCTTGCCGTTGACGAGATAGATCTGCGCGTAGTGCGAGAGCGAGGCGATCACGGTGTCGAACAGGCAGACGTCGACATGCTGCCCCTCCCCGCCCCTGGCATCACGATGGTAGAGCGCGGACAGGATTCCGATCGAGGTGTTCATGCCGGTCATGTAGTCGACGATGGAGGGGCCGACTTTCATGGGGCCGGCGCCGGGCTCGCCATCCATATGGCCGGTGACGCTCATCAGCCCGCCCATCGCCTGAAAGATCGCGTCATAGCCGGCGCGCGGCGCATAGGGGCCGGTCTGGCCGAAGCCGGTCACCGAGCAATAGATGATGCGCGGGTTGATCTTCTTGATCGATTCGTAATCGAGCCCGTAGCGCTTGAGATCGCCGACCTTGTAGTTCTCCATCATCACGTCGACGCCTTTGGCGAGCTCGCGGATGATCTCCTGCCCTTCCGGTTTGGCGATATTGACCGTGACCGACTTCTTGTTGCGGTTGGCGCAGAGATAGAACGAGTTGTTGTTGTTCTCCTTGCCATCGGGGTCCTCCAGATAAGGCGGACCGAAGGCGCGCGCGTCGTCGCCGGTGCCGGGACGCTCGATCTTGATCACCTCGGCGCCGAGATCGCCCAGCATCTGCGCCGACAAGGGACCCGCGAGCACACGCGTCAGGTCGAGAATCTTGATGCCCGAGAGTGGCAGAGCCGACATGAAAACTTCCTCCGCAGAAACTTATGCTCTTGTGGCGCGGGAACGTAAGGTCCGGCCGCGCTATCGAAACAGCGGATACACTATTTTCCAACGGCGAGTACTGCGCTCTCGGCATGAAGCTATCCGCCCAGCTTCAGGCGACCAGCGCGATCCGCGTCCTGCGTGATAAATTTTTCGTGTATTTTCAATAGCTTGAAAGCAGAGGACGCATGCGGCGGGATCGGCTGACACAGGGCCGGGAGGCCGGCGCAGGCCTTGACGTGCGAGCAGGGTCGCCGCGGACGTGGCACGGTCTCGCCGCGGGTTTGACTATTCCGGCTGCAGATTGGCGGCCGCAACCACGCGACCCCATTTCGTGATTTCGGCATCGACGAATTTTGCGAATTCGCTGCCGAACAGTTTGCCCGGCTCGACGCCCTGGCTTGCGAACTTCTCCTTGATGGCGGGATCGGCAAGCACATCCCGGATCACGGTCACCAGCCTGCCGTAGACGGCGGATTCGCCCGCTTGCGGCATGTAGAGGCCGAACCAGGCCGTGGCCTCGAAACCCTTCAGGCCTGCTTCATCGAGCGTCGGCACGTCCGGCAGCGTCGCCGCGCGCGCCCTGCCCGTCACCGCGAGCACGCGCAGCGCTCCGGCCGCAGCTCCCGGGATCACCGTCGGCAACGTGTCGAACATGATCGGCACATGGCCGCCGATCAGATCGTTCATCGCGGGGGCCGCTCCCTTGTAGGGAACGTGCACGATATCGACGCCCGCCATCTGCTTGAACAATTCGCCCGAGAGGTGGTTGGCGCCGCCTACGCCGGAGGAAGCAAATGACAGCTTGCCCGGCTGCGCCTTCGCCATCGCGATCAATTCGCCGACGTTTTTGGCCGCGAAATCCCGACCGACCACCAATGCATTTGGCGCGGTCGCGATGACGGCGACGGCCGAGAATGCGGTGCGGGTATCGTAAGGCAAACTCTTCCGCAGGCTCGGGTTGATGACGTGATGTGTCGCGGTGAGCAAAAGCACGCTGCCGTCGGGCGGCGCCGCCGCGACCGACTGCGAGCCGATCACGCCCGATGCCCCGGCGCGGTTATCGACGACCACGGTGATGCCGTGCCTGATCTCGAGCGATTGCGCCACATAGCGCGCGAGAATGTCGGTCGTCCCTCCCGCCGGGAACGGCACGACGATCTTGATCGACCTTGGCAGATCCTGCGCCGATGCCATCGGCGCAGGGCCAAGGAAAAGCAGCGAGCAAGCGATCGCGACCAGCCTTCTCATCGTCCTATCCTCGCGCGCATTCGCGCAAGCCGCCGGCATCAGGCTGCAGCGGTTGCGACGGGAAACTCCACCATGGCTTCGCCGATGGCGACCTGCTCGCCATTCTGGTTCTTCACCATGACATCGATGAGTACCCAGCGGGATTTGGTCGTGACCTGTTTGGATTTGATGATGCCGGTGGGCTGGATCGTATCGCCGGGCCGCACCGGCTTGAGCCAGCGGGTCTCGAGGCGACGATGAATAGCGCCTGGCGGCTGCGCCCAATCGGTCAGCATGCGCGTGAGCAGGCCGAAATTGTTCATGCCATGCATGATGATGCCGCCGAAATTGGTCTTGCCGAAATTGCCCTTCATATATTCGTCGTCGAGGTGCAGCGGATTGTAATCGAGCGAGCCGTCGCAGAATAACCGGATCGACTCCCGCGACACCGCGAACCTCGGACCCTCGATGCCGTCGCCGGCCTTGAGCTGATCGAAACTGACTGTCATCGCTTGCCGCTCCTCACATCGGACGAATGGTCTGGCCGCGACCCGAACAGATCACGTCGCCATGCTGATTGAAGAAGACGTTGTCGTGCACCACGAACAGCCGCTCGCGCCGGATGAACTTGTCGAGCGCGCGCGCCTGCAACGTGATGGTGTCACCCGGCCGTGCCGGAATGTTGTAGCTCCACGACTGCCCGGCATTCACTGTGCCCGGGCTGCGCATCCAGTCGTCGGTGGGCGTGCAGGCGAACATCAGGAGAATGTGGATCGAAGGCGGTGCGACCAGGCCGCCATAAGGGCCGGCCTTCGCCGCGGCCTCGTCGAGATAGAGCGGGTTGGTCTCGCCGACCGCCTTGCAGAACAGAGCGATCGCCTCCTGTGTCAGCTTGTACGGCAAGGTCTTGCGCGGCTCGCCGGGCACGATCTCGTCCCAGACCTTGCGCGATGTCGCGTCCTTCCAGAAATCGGTTTCGAAGTCTGCGCTTCGCGCGTTTGATGCTTGCGCCATCCGCTCCACTCCCCTATTGTTCGCCTGGCGAACTGTTCGTTCGTTATACGAACCATCCCTAAACCACCCGGCCGAACCTGGCAAGGGCCAACCACGCATGCGCCATGAGCAAGGACAGTGATGAATTCGTGCGCTCGATCGCGCGCGGCTTCTCGATCGTCGAAGCGCTCGGAAAACCTCCGGGCCGACACACGCTCGCCGAAGCCGCGCAGATCGCCAGCCTCAGCCGGGCGACCGCGCGGCGGATATTGGCGACCCTCGTCACGCTGAACTACTGCGCCTCCGACGGCCGCTATTTCTCGCTCAAGCCGCGGGCATTGGGATTGGGCCTGTCGTATCTCAACGCGCTACCCTATTGGGGCTACGCTCAGCGCGCGCTGGAGGATTTGCGCAACGAGATCGGCGAATCCTGCGCGCTGGCGGTGCTCGACGAACGCGAGATCGTCTATGCGCTGCGGCTGCCTGCGCGGCGGATTCTGTCCACCAATCTCGGCATCGGCAGTCGCCTGCCCGCGCATCTCGTCTCGCTCGGCCGGGTGCTGCTCGCAGCACTTCCACCGGAGAAACGCGCCGCCTATCTTGCGAGCGAAAACTTCAAGCCGGTGTCTCCGCGCACCGAGACCGATCCGCAGCGGATCGGCGCGATCCTCGCCCGCGTCGAAAAGGAGGGCTACGCCTGGGTCGATGGCGAACTTGACCCGGCCATCTGCGGCATCGCGGTGCCGCTCCGCGACCAGATCGGCGCAGTCGTCGCCGCCATCAGCATCAACATGATCTCGGGCACGATGAGCGAGGCCGCCGCCAAGAAGAAATACCTGATCCCGCTGAAAAAGACCGCGCAGGACATTCGCAGCCAGATGGTTTCCGCGCGGTAGCGAGGGATCAACGATCGGCGTGGATCCCTCGCAGCGATATCGAACGGATGCGAAGTTAGGCCGCTGCGGCGTTGCGGCGCGCGGGCGCTTTTTTCCCCGTCGCCGCTTCGTTGATGATGCGAACGATCAGCGATCGCGTATCCCGCTTAGCGAACTCATCGGCCAACGAGGCGGCCCGCATGCGGTAGCCTGGCTTCTCGAGCACGGTCCGAACCGCCTCGCGCAGGACCCGCGGATCCGGCTGATTGGTCGCCAGGTTGATACCGACGCCGGACCACGCGACGCGCGCGTTCACATCGGCCTTGTCTTCGGTCAGCCCGGCGCTGACGATCGGAATTCCATAGCTCATGGCCTGATTGACGCTGCCGTAGCCGCCATTGGTGACGAACACATCCGCCTTGCGCAGGATCCACTCGAACGGCAGGTAGCTCGCGACGCGGGCATTGGACGGAATCGGGCCGGGAATCGTATCGACCGGACGACCGCCGGTGGTCGCCACCACCAGCAGATCCGGCTCGTTCGCAAGGGCCTGGAGCGTCGGCGCGACGAGAAGACCGAAATTGTGATTGGCGACCGTCCCCTGCGTGACCAGCACCACCTTGCGCGAGCCATCGAGGTCGGCGGCCCACGGCGGCACCGGCGCCTGGTTCGGGATGATCGGAGGCGTACCCACGAAATGAACCGTGGGCGGGAGCTTGCGCGGGAACTCGAAGCTCGGCACCGACAATTGCAGATAGGCATCGGCGAGCGCGACAACGGATTCGAACATCGGCATGGACAGCGGCCCCACGCCAAACTTCGCCAATACACCGTTCAGGCGCTCCGCCACGGGCTCGTTGACGATCCCGTCGAATTCCTGCGCGATGACGGCATACTTGTCGCGGTCAGCCTGGGTGGCAGCGGGCGGCAGCCCAAGAAACAGTGGCGCGCCATCATCGCGGGTCCAGTGCAGGATCGAAGTCCCGCAGAGAACGACGGGAGGCCGGTTTGCCCGCTGACCGAGCAGCATCGGAAGCACGCCGAAGATCATGTCATCGCCCACGACGACGTCGGGCCGGACGTCGCGCAACGCGAGCTGCAATCCGGCATGTTGCGCCGGTATGGCGTCCACGAACAGCCGTTCCATGGCGATGCGAAGCCATTGCGGTCCCGGCGCGATAGTCTTGAGCTCGGGAACGACCTCATCCATCACGCGCAGATCGAAGTCGGCACCGGCGGGAAGCGCCCGGAACCCCGCACCGATCGCCTCTACCCGCGGCCGCAGCACGCTGCCGGTCAGGAATGTAACGTCGTGTTGCTCGTCGATGAGGCCGCGGGCGACTGCAAGCAGCGGATTGAGATGGCCGGTTGCAGGCGTCGAAGCGATGAGAACTTTCATTGTGATCCTCCAGCATGAACATCGGCGCGGAAGACCATCTCGCCTTGAGAAGGCCCGGCCGGCTCAAGGAGGACTCTGGCGAAGCATCGCTACGCTTCGACTTCGAACGGCGAGAGAATGGTTACGGCTGAAATAGGATTGAGTCAGCGGAGGGCAACTCACGTCGCATTCGCGAGCGCCCCCCGAGCGATATCGAACGGATGCGGCGCGAGGTTACGCAGCCGCGGCCTTACGACGCGCGGGCGCTTTGCTTCCGGTCGCCGCTTCGTTGATGATGCGGACGATCAGCGATCGCGTATCGCGCTTGTCGAACTCAGCGGCCATCGACGCGGCCCGCGTGCGGTAGCCCGGCTGTTCGAGCACGGCCCGGACCGCCTCGCGCACGGCCTTCGGCTCCGGCTGATTGGTCGCCAGATTGATACCGACGCCGGACCACGCGATGCGTGCGTTCACATCGGCCTTGTCCTCGGTCAGCCCGGCGCCCACGATCGGAATTCCATAGCTCATGGCCTGATTGACGCTGCCATAGCCGCCATTGGTGACGAATACATCCGCCTTGCGCAGGATCCACTCGAACGGCAGGTAGCTGGCCACGCGGGCGTTGGAGGGAATCGCACCGGGGATCGTATCGACCGGACGACCGCCGGTGGTCACCACCACGAGCAGATCCGGCTCGTCCGCAAGGGCTTTGAGCGTCGGTGCGACGAGAAGCCCGAAATCGAAATTGGCGAACGTTCCCTGCGTGACCAGCACCACCTTGCGCGAGCGGTCGAGGTCACCGGCCCATGACGGCACCGGCGCCTGGTTCGGAATGATCGGGGGCGTACCGACGAAATGGACCGTGGGCGGCAGCTTGCGCGGAAACTCGAAGCTCGGCACCGACAGTTGCAGGTAGGCGTCCGCCAACACGACGACGGACTCGAAGAGAGGCATCGACAACAGCCCAGCGCCCAGTCCGGCCAAGAGTTTATTTATGCGGCGCGTCGCGGGCTCGTTGACCACGCTGTCATACTCCTTGGCGATGACGGCATAGTTGTCACGATCGGCCTGTGTGGCTGCAGGTGGCAGTCCAAGGAAGAGAGGCGCACCGTCCTCACGAGTGGCGTGCAGGATCGAGGTTCCGCATAGCACGACGGGAGGACGGCTTGCCCGCGGACCGAGCAGCATCGGAAGCACACCAAAGAACATGTCGTCGGCCACGACGACATCGGCCTGGATTTCGTGCACCAGCTGCCGCAAACCGGCAAGTTGCGCTGGCATGGTGTCGACAAAAAAGCGCTGAAGGGCGATGCTCAACCATTGCAGCCCCGGCTCGACATTCTTGAGCTCCGGCACGGCCGCATCCATGTCCCGGAGATCGAGGTCAGCGTCGGCGGGAAGCGCCCGGAATTTCGCACCGATCGCCTCTACCCGCGGCCGCAGCGCGCTGCCGGTCAGGAATGTAACATCGTGTCGTTCGTCGATAAGGCCGTGCGCCACCGCCAGCAGCGGATTGAGATGGCCGGTTGCGGGCGTGCAGGCGATGAGAACTTTCATGTGATCCTCCAGCGTGAACGATCGGCGCGGTGGGACCTTCTCGCCTCGAGAAGGCCCGGCCGACTCACGGAGGACTTTGGCGAAGCGTCGCTACGCTTCGGCTTCGAACGGCGACCGAATGGTTACGGCTGAAATGAAGTTGCACCGTGCTGACCGCTACGCTTCGGAAGGCTTCGCAAGCGGAGCTTCGGCTGCCGCTTCATCGTTCGCGGCCGGTCTTCTGGTCCGCAGCAGCCGCAGAACGAACACGAAGAAGGCGGGGACGAAGAAGATCGCGAGAATCGTCGCGGAGATCATGCCGCCGAGAACGCCGGTGCCGATGGCGTTCTGGCTGGCCGCGCTGGCGCCTGATGCGATGGCGAGCGGCACGACGCCGAGCGTGAAGGCGAGCGACGTCATGATGATCGGCCGGAAGCGGACGCGAGCGGCGTCGACCGCGGCATCAGCCAGCGATCTGCCTTCCGCGTAGTAGTCCTTGGCGAACTCCACGATCAGGATGGCGTTCTTTGCCGACAGGCCGATGATCGCGATCAGTCCGACCTTGAAGTAGAGGTCGTTTGGCATTCCCCGGAGCATCACGGCCAGCACGCAGCCGATCACGCCGAGCGGCACGACGAGCATGACCGAGAGCGGGATCGACCAACTTTCATAGAGGCCGGCGAGCAGCAGGAAGACGAAGAGGATGCTGAGGCCGAACAGGATCGGCGCCTGCGATCCCGATTTGATCTCTTCCAGCGACTGACCGGTCCATTCGGAGCCGATGCCGTTCGGCAGCTCCGAAGCGAGGCGCTCCATCTCGGCGATCGCCGCGCCCGACGAATTGCCTGGAGCCGGCTCGCCCGCGATGCGCACCGTGGGGTAGCCGTTGTAGCCAACGATCTGCGGCGATCCCTTCTGCCACTGGGCCATGGCAAACGAGGACAAAGGCACCATGCCGCCGCCCGCATTGCGGACGTTGAGCTTCAAGAGATCCTCCACCCGTAGGCGGCCGTGATCCCGCGCCTGGATGATGACCCGCTGCATACGGCCGGCGTTCGGAAAGTCGTTGATGTAGGATGATCCGAGGTTGGCCGTGATCGTGTTGTTGATGTCGGCGAAGGTCACGCCGAAGGTGTTGGCCTTCTCGCGATCAATAACAAGAAGAACCTGCGCCGCGTCCGACAACCCCTCGATGCGAAGGCCCGCGAGCACCGGGCTCTTGCCGGCCTTCTCCATCAGCTCGGCCGCCGCGTCCGTGAGCGCCGCCTGACCGAGGCCATTGCGATCCTGAAGACGGAAGGCGAAGCCGCCTGTCGTGCCGAAGCCGTCGATCGGCGGCGGCGAAAGCGCGAAGCTGGTGGCGTCCTTCAGCGCAAACAATTGCCCGTTGGCGCGATCGGCGATCGCCTGGGCGGATTGGCCCGCGCCGCGCTCGCTCCAGTCCTTGAGGGTGACGAACATCAAGGCGGCATTGGCGCCGTTGCCCGAGAAGCTGAAGCCCTGAATGGCCACGATATCGCGCACGGCAGGCTCCGTCTTGAAAATCTCCTCGATCTGCTTGATCGACGCCAGTGTCCGGTTGGCGCTGGCTTCGGGCGGGCCCTGGATATCAACGACCAGAAAGCCCTGATCCTCGTTCGGGAGGAAGGCGGTGGGCAGGCTGACGAAGAAGTAACCGAGGCCAATGACCAAAGCGAGATAGATCACCATCATGCGCCCGGCGCGCCGCACGATGCCGCCGGCAGCATCGGTGTAGCGATCGGTCAATGCTTCGAATTTGCGATTGAACCAGCCACCAATCCCCTTCTTCTCATGATGATCATGCTTGATCGGTTTGAGGAAGGTCGCGCAAAGCGCCGGAGTCAACGACAGCGCCAGAAATGCCGAGAACAGGATCGAAACCACCATGGTCAGGCTGAACTGGCGATAGATGATGCCTGTCGAACCAGGGAAGAACGCCATCGGGATGAAGACGGAAGACAGAACGAGCGTGATCCCGAGGATGGCGCCCGTGATCTGTTTCATGGCCTTCCTGGTGGCGTCCTTCGGTGAAAGTCCCTCCTCCGCCATGATGCGCTCGACGTTCTCGACGACGACGATGGCGTCATCGACGAGGATGCCGATCGCCAGCACCATCGCGAACATGGTCAGGACGTTGATCGAAAAGCCCGCCGCCAGCATGACCGCGCCGGTGCCGAGCAATGCGATCGGCACCACCAGCGTCGGGATCAGCGTGTAGCGGAAGTTCTGCAGGAAGACGAACATCACCACGAAGACGAGCACGACCGCCTCGAGCAGCGTCTCCAGGACCTTCTTGATCGAGGCAGACACGAAGGGACTGGTGTCGTACGGCACCGAATATTTCACGCCCTGCGGGAAGAACCGCGACAATTCCTCCATCTTCGCCTGGACCGCACGCGACGTCGCGACTGCGTTGCCGGTTGCGGAAAGCTGGATGCCCACGGCGGCGCTCGGCTGACCGTTCAGGCGGCTGGAGAAGTTGTAGTTCTCCGCGCCGAGCTCGAGGCGGGCAACATCCTTGAGCCGAACCGTGCTGCCATCAGGGTTTGCCCGCAGCACGATGTTGCCGAATTCTTTGGTGTTGGCCAGCTGTCCCTTGACGAGAACGGTCGCCGTCAGGTCGGTGGTGACCGGATTGGGCGATGCGCCGATCTGCCCGGCCGCGACCTGCGCGTTCTGCGCCATGATTGCGCCGTTGACGTCGGCGGCGGTCAGCCCGAGGCCGACCATCTTGTCCGGATCGATCCAGACGCGCATCGCGCGCTGAGCGGCAAACAACTGCGCGCGCCCTACTCCGCCAAGGCGGCGCAGTTCGCCAAGCACGTTGCGACTGAAGTAGTCGCCGAGCGCGACTTCATCGAGCTTGCCATCGGTGGACGTGAGCGACACGATCATGAGGAAGCCAGCCGAAGCCTCTTCCACGGTCACGCCCTGCGCGGCCACCGCCGCCGGCAGTCGCGATTGAATTCGCCGCAGCCTGTTCTGCACGTCGACCGACGCCTGCTCGATGCTGGTGCCGGCCTCGAAAGATACGTTGATGCTGATCGAGCCAGACGTGTCCGACGTCGATTCGAAATACATCAATCTGGCGGCGCCATTCAGTTCCTCCTCGATCAGGCGCGTGACGCCCTGATAGATTTCCTGCGGCGAGGCCCCTGGATACGACGTCGAAATCGTCAGTTGCGGCGGCGCGACCTTGGGGTACTGCGCGACCGGCAGCAGCGGAATCGCGATGACACCGGCAATGCAGATGAACAGGGCGAAGACCCAGGCAAGGACCGGCCGCCTGATGAAAAACTGAGCCATCGGATCACCTCGCCCGGCTGGTCGGCTGGTCGGCGGAGATTTCTGCTTCCCGATCGGCAGGCTTCCATGGCTCCGGGACAACCTTGCCGCCCACCCGCACCTTCTGCACGCCATCGACGACGACGCGCTCGCCTTCCTTCAGGCCGGACTCGACGATCCATTCCGAACCGAGTGCCTGTCCAAGTTCGACGTCACGCGTCTCCGCAATCCCGCCTTCCGATACGAGGTAGACCTGCGCCTTGCCGTCGCGCGCCCGGGTCACGGCACGCTGAGGAATGGTGATGGCGCCCTCGCGAACGGCCTGCGCAATGCGCACGCGAACATACATGCCCGGTAACAGGTCATGTTTCGGGTTCGGGAATTCGGCGCGCAGAGTGACCTGCCCGGTGGTGGAATCGACGCTGGCGCTGGCGAACAGCAATCGCCCTGCTTCCGAATAGAGGCCGCCGTCGTCGAAAACGAGTTCGACCCGAGCCTCTCCCGGCGCCGGGCTCGCGAGCTTGCCTTCCTCAACGGCGCGCTTGAGCGTGAGCAGGTCCTGCGCCGACTGCGTGAAGTCGACATAGACGGAATCCACCTGCTGGATCAGTGCCAGATTCTGCGTTCCATCGGCGGTGACGAGCGCGCCCTCGGTGACCAGGGCGCCGCCGATGATGCCGCTGATGGGAGCGCGAACCTCGGTGTAATCGAGATTGATCTTCGCCTCGGCGAGCGCGGCTTCGGCCAATGCGACGTCGGCATCGGCCTGGGCAAGGGTCGCAGTTGCCGCATCCAGGTTCACGCCGCTGGTGGCGTCGCGGTCGTGAAGGGTCTTCTGGCGCTCGAACTGCTGTTTCGCATTTTGCTGAACGGCCTTGGCACGCCGCAGCGAGGCTTCGGCGCTCGCCACGCGCACCTGAAAGAGCTTCGGATCGATGCGGTACAGGACGTCGCCTTCCTTGACCGGAGTGCCCTGCGTGAACACGCGCGCCTGAAGGATGCCGGAGACACGCGCGCGAACCTCGGAGATGCGCGTCGCAGCGATGCGGCCCGGAAGCTCGTTCACGACCGGAACAGGATGCGCCTTGAGTTCGATCACGCTGACCGCAGGCGGCGGCAGTTCCGCGCCTTGCTGCGCGGCAACGCCACCGATCGTTAGCGCAAGGAATGCCGCCGCTACCAGATGCGTCCTCACGCGCGGCAGGGGTCTGCTGCTGTACATGTCTTGATTACCTTGAGTGTCAGCCAATTGTGGGCGGCATCAGCTTTCGTCGGGATAGGACGTGTAGATCGTCCTGATGCCCGCCAGGATTTCGGATCGCTCGGCTGCGTCCCACTGGTGGAAGCCGAGGAGTTCGGTGACGTAGAAGCCGGTCAGCGCCAGATAGGCCATCAGCGCCGCTTTGGGCCGCGCGCCCGCAGCCATCGCGCGCAGGTCCTTCATCGTCCAGTCGCGCATCTGCTGCTGGATCTTCTCTTCGCTCGACATCGAGGCGCTGATCGCGACCGCGATCGCCTTGTCCCGATCGTCGGGAATCCGCTCGGCGTCCGCGATCCGGCCGAACAGTTCGGGATGCGGCGTACCGGCGTTCTCCGCCACGGCCTGTTCGATGCGCTCAAGCTCCGCCTTGACGCGGCGGTCGATCAACGCCTCCAGCAGCGCGCTCTTGGACCTATGGTCGTAGACGACCCGCGACTTGCTGACGCCAGCCTCCTGGGCCACCGCATCGATCGAAAGCCCCGCGGCCCCGAGACGGACAACCACCCGCTCCGCGGCATCGAGGATATCGTCGGTCGTGATTTTGCGTGTCCTGGACAATTGGCGCTCCGTAACCGTTCGAGTACGAACGTTCGTGTTTTAATTCAAGTAAAGATTTGCTGATATCAGACGATATTGGCAGGTATCGGTTGTCGTGCCGGCCTCAAAGACGGCCAACTCGCGCACAACCGATTGAAATGTTTGTGTATTCCATCGATCGCCTGGCGTTCTCGCGGGCACCATCTACTCGATCGGACGCCGCGATGGGCTGCGCGGGCGGGCGCGCTCGCGACGCTGTGCCACGAGCCGAAGTCAGTTCTTTTTCTTTTTGACCGGCTTTGCCGGCGGCATTTCTTTCGCGGCCTTCATCGATCGCGCATAACTGTCAGCCGCATTCTCCGCCGTGATCTGCAGCCGCCTCGCCGCCGCCGCCGCGGAGGCGAGCGTGTTCTTGGCAAGGTGCTTATGGCGGTCCCTGGTCTCCTTGTCCTTGGCCTTGGCGGCCATTCCCATGAGACGGCCATGCTGTTTCTTGGCGGCATCGGTTAGGGCCTTGACCTGCTTCTTGGCCATCGACCGAATCAGAACGTCCAAATCCCCTGCCGCCATTTCTCTTCCCTGCGCTCAGATCTCGCGCAGCTTGATACACTGGCCTTCCTTTTCGATCAATTTACGCCGCACAGCAGCGCACAACGGATTGCGAGGCGGCCGGATCGCGCGAATTCGCGAAGCGGCATCGATCGCCATTGAAAGATCTCCGATGTCCGCCGCAGGCAATAGATTTAAAAATATTTTGGTGATGAAAACCTTGATGGTCGGCAAGCAGTAAGAGCCGCTGAGCGGCTCGGCCAATTCCTCTCCGGGGAATGATCCGAAAATCCAAATGCCTGCGGGCGTTTACAGAAACGGTGGCGGGCTGTCTTCTCAATGCGCGCACGCGCTCGATTTGATGCGCAACCGCCACCGTAACTCCGCGCGGTTGCAGCGAAATCGCCACAGCCGCTCACTCGCAGTTCGCACGAACGCGCATGTCGCGCGGCGTCATGCCGTAGGAATTTCGGAAGGCGCGATAAAATGTTGCAAGGCTATCGAAGCCACAGGCATAGGCGACATCCGCGACGGGCCGTGACGGCGCCATTGCCAGCAGTTCGCCCGCTTTGCGCACCCGCAGGGCCGTCAGCGTGCGCGAGAATGAGAGCCCCGTCGGCTCGAACAACACATGAACCTGCCGCAGCGATATTCCGAGCTCTTGCGCGACGGCCGCGGGCGACAAGCCCGGCTGGTGCAGATCGCGGACGAGAATGTCGCGCGCGGCATAGTAGAAGCCCGAGCGCAGCGCCGCGCGACACTCGGGCATGCCAGGCAAAAGACGGCCCCGCGCCAGCATGGCCAATCTTGCGACATGCGTGATCTCTGCCGACGGATCGGCGACATCAGGCGGCTCCTGCGTCAACGCATGAAACAGCGCCGAGAGTGCCCTGAAGAACGGGCTCTTCTGCAACAGCGTCGCCGCGAAAAGATCATGGGCCGGCGCGCCCAGCAGAACGTCGCCCCCCAGGGGGATCTTCAGCATCAGGAAGTCGAACCCGTCGGAACGCTCCGGCGTCCCCTCGAACGGAGTGTCGGAATGGTTGATGACGATGTCGCCGTCGGCCACACGATGCCCCCGCCCCCGGCCGACATCCATCCAGCCGGCCCCGCGCATCTGCCACGCAATGCACAGGCTGTCGGCCGGCATCCGCGCGATATCGCCCTCGGTTCGGCTGACCCGATAGGACGAGGCATGCATCCGCGAGACGACCGCTCCTCCGATATCGATCGCGGAAAACCGCCCATGAAAATCGTTGCGGCGCTCGGCCGGCAGCTCGATCGTGACACCGAACAGGCTTTTCCCGCGCACCTCGCGCCAGTGATCGAAGCGATGCTCGGGGTCGATGTCGTCGGTCGTAAAGCTGAGCACAGGGGTCTCATCGAAAAGGAATGAAAAACGCCGTTGTCTCAAAACGGGGCGAGATCGGTGTGCCGGTACCCGGGGGGCCCCGAACCGATCCCATACTTTTCCGGAACACCGTCTCGCCCCGTCCGCCCGCCGGCGCGCAGCCCCACGGCAACCGAAAAGGCGGGGCGCATTGGTCCCATGATGGCGGCCAGGCGTCCTGATGCGGCGCCCGTGGCATCCTGAAGTTTTTCTGATATTTTCTGAATGAGCCGCCAAAGGAGCCGATTTTCCGACATTTCTGGCGGCTTGGGACAATTTTGGGGGCTGGGTGTTTCGTTTTGCCGGATTTGAGCTCGATCGGGAGCGCGCCGAACTGCGCGGTCCGGATGACGAGGTGGTCAAGCTCAGGCCGAAACCGCTTGAGATGCTGCAGCTGTTCGCCGCCAATCCGGGCCGGGTCCTCAGCAAGGAAGAGCTGATGGAGGCGGTCTGGCCGAACGTCCATGTCGGCGAAGACAGCCTGTTCCAATGCATCCGCGAGATTCGCACCGCGCTGGGCGATGACCGGCGCCAGACGATCAAGCTCGTGTCCGGCCGCGGCTACCTGTTCGCCGCCGAGGTGTCGGTTAAACCGCCAGCACCTGGCGTTCCCGTGCAGGCAAGCGCCGAGCCAATCGCAGGCGCGGAACCCACGAGCGAGATTGCAACACCGCGGCGACTATTCGGCCTGCGCCGGCCGGTGGCTGCGGCCGCCGCAGCGGCCCTCTGCGTGATTGTCGGGTTTGCGGTGGCCGCTCCGACCTTCCGTCCCGATCTCATGTTCAAGCGGCCGCCTCCGACCATTGCGCTAACGCCGATCGTCGATGCGAGCAACGACCCCCGAGGGGCCGGCATGGCGGCGGCTGTAACCGACCGCCTGACCGATGGCTTGGCCAGGGTCGACAATATCCGCGTGGTCGCCCCTGGGGCCGTCGCAGTGGCAGCGGCGCCCACGTCCACGTCCTCGGCACAGTCGGACTTCGTACTGAATGGTGAACTGGAGAGAGGCCCGCAATCGTGGATCTTGCGGGCACGCATGATCCAGACCACCACCGGCGAGGTCCAGGCGGTCGCTACGGCTTCGGTCGACGCCACCGAATTGGACATGCAGTTGCAGCAATCGCGGCTCGCCGCGGGAGCAGGTCATGCGCTGGCACGGCGCCTTAACGCACTTCTGGAATCCGGCGCCCATCCAGCCGCGACCGGCGACGCCAAAGTTGCGATCGAGCAAGCCACAGCCTCGATCAACCGAACGACACGCGAACGTTTTGCCGCCGCGCAGACGATGCTGGAAAAAGCGCTCGCCGCCGAGCCCGACAATACCGAGCTGCAGATCGCGCTGGCCGCGCTTCAGTTGCGCGGGATTCAGATGACGTGGTACGCGCCGGCCGAACGTGCGGCGGCGGAGCGCAACGCCGGATCGCTGCTGGAGCGCGCGCGGCAGACGACGCCACGTTACATTCCGGTGCTGGAAGCCTATTGCCGCTTCCTGACTGCGACCAACGAGTTCGTTGAAAGTCTGGTGGCTTGCGCGAAAGCATTGAGTTTTGATCCGTGGAACGGGCTCGTTCTCTACCACATCGGCCTGGCGCAGCTTCAATTGGGGCGCTTCGAGGACGCACTGGCAACATTCAAGCAGGCCGACCGCTTCGACACGCCGGAAGTTTCGCGCTGGACCTGGATGCTCGGGGCGGGATGGACCGCCCTGCTCATGGGCCGCAACGAGGAAGCGGTATCCTGGCTGCAACGGTCGATCGCCATCACGCCGGCGTCGGGACGCCCCTATATGCTGCTGGCCGTAGCCTATCAGCGCCTGGGCCAGCCGGACGAGGCAAGGACGGCGATGGCAAAGGCCATGGCGTTGAGGCCCGATTCGACGGCGCTCAACATCTCGCTGCCAACTCGGAATGCCAGCCCGGCTTTTCTCGCGATGGGCGAGCAAACCATGCAGACGCTGCTCGAGCTCGGATTGCCGGAACGCTGACGAGAGCGCAAAGCGTTGTCGTCGGTGTCTTTCCGTGGTCTGGCGCGACAATCCAGCAATAATAAAGGCGCGGCGGAATCGCTCCCGCCGCGCCCGATTCTCGTGCTCGCTGGTCCAGGGCTGAGAGCGCCCCGATGCCAAGCTTTGGACTGCTTAGCGGGCGATCCCAGCGAGGTGACAGCGCTTGAGATAAGACACTGGATCACCTCCTTTCATTGTTGATGGGACACGCAATATAGGGAGCCGATCCGCGCCTGTTAAGGCCGCAAGGCGGATCGGCCGGAACCCGGCTGTTCGTAACGCCTCACGGTGGTTGAGGCAGCCCTTCCGGCGTGATAGTGGATCGTTCACATGCGGGTGTAGCTCAATGGTAGAGCAGCAGCCTTCCAAGCTGAATACGAGGGTTCGATTCCCTTCACCCGCTCCAATGTTTTCAATCACTTACGACGCTCCCAATATTTCATTCGGACAAGCTGGCTGATGCTCATTCGGACAAATGTCCGGCTTTCGTTCGCACGGCGCGTCGCTTCTTGGTGCCGGTGGCAATCTGGTTCGTGGTGCGCTTGACGTACTTCGGCAACACCTTGACCGTGGTATGCCTGCTCTGCGCCAAGATCTCGCGATCGGTCAGTTCGGCGTCGCCGGTCTCGGTTAGGCCACCGTGCCTGAACGAGGCGAATGAAAGCTCGTCGCGCAGGTTGGCGGCCCGGATGACCTCTTTCACCTTTCGGCTCATGTGCGTGAAGTCTGGCATGTCAGGCTTTGGCCATGTCGGCCACGGGCCGCGTTCACCCCAGTCCCGCCGCAGCATGAGGCCGCCGATGCGCTGGCGCTTGATAGCGTCGAGTTCGTCCATCAACTCCGGATAGAGAGCGACACCAGCATCATCGAGCAAAGGAACCCAGCTTTCGGCGCGCGTCTTTTCATCGATCACGCGCACCATGTTGGGGTGCTCTTTCGGTCGATAGTGCGAGACGTCGAACGTAGCGAAGATGTCGGTCTCTCGCTGCAGCCATTCCCATGCGATCAGGGCAGCAGTCGCCAGCGATGACAGGCCAAGCTCCACCGCCTTGGCACGAAACGTGAGCAGTTCCTTATAGGTCGCGGTCGGTGTCTCGCGCGTCGAGCCCTGCAAGCCCATCTTGGCAAACGGATTGACCTGCGGCACCTTTCCGGGATTGCGTCGCGCGCAGACGTTCCAGGCACGACGGCAGCTCTTCATCGCATGGTTGACGGTCGTGCGGCGCTCGCGCTCGACCACCACGCCATCTTTGCTGGCGACCTTGACGACCAGCAACTTGTCGTAGAGATCGTCAGCGAGGGCCGTGTCGATCGTGGTCAGGCGTTTCTCGCCAAGGCGCTTGCCATCCTTCAGGATGTAGCCGCCGACCAGCTTGAATCCGGTTTCGTGATTGCGCTGAGTCTTTGGGTCGAGCTTGGTGTAGCGACGGTCGGAACGGTATTCCGCAAATACCCAATCGAGTGTTTGCGGTGCAGCCGCGGCTTGCGACGCTGTAGGAGCGATGCTCGCCCCGCCGGTGCGCCATTCATCGAAGGCGGGCAGTAGGATGGTCTCACATCGCGAGACCGCCGCAGCATAGTCTGCACCAAGCCGTTCGTTCTGCATCGTGCAGCCCGCCTTCTTGGCCCATGATGGCACGTGAAAGAAATAACCCCACCCGCCGCTCTTAAGCGGCTTGCGCTCCACATACCTGGGCAGTGGCAAGGCGGATCGGGGCGGCTTTGTCACAACAGCTTCCGAATGTCTTCAGATGTCTCAGCCTCAGATGTCTCGGTCTGCTTGGCGGGGGCATCAAACACTGCAGCCCCGTTCGGCTGAAGCGTGAGGCGAAACGGCACCTTCTCGCGCTGGCATGCGCGGATGATCCGCTGCACGTCGGCTTGATTCACGTTGGCTGGACGGCGGGGCATGTCTAATTCTTTCTAGATATGTTCCTTAGACTGGTATATACCCCAGTGCCATATCCGACGCAAGTAAAATATGGCACTGGGGAAACATGGCAGCGAGAGTAAAAAAGCGGACCGATACTTCTACCAATAGAGATTCGGACAAGATCATTGTTCGGCTTCCGGATGGAATGCGAAAGCGCCTTGGCCGTATGGCCGAGCTTCACGGCAAGTCGACGAACGCCGAGGTCGTCACCGCGCTGGAAATCCACATCGCGCGCGGCGGTGAGCCTGATGAGACCACAATCAAAAACGAGCTTAGTAAGCTCAACGACGCAATCATGCTCAGCGAGGAAGGCCTAATCCAAATGTCGAAGCGATTCGAGGCTGCCGCGCTCGCGCTGGATAGCATCTTGTTCGACATCCGAGATGTTGATCTCGATGGCTTCATATCCGATCAGCGCGACCAAGGGTTCAGCCTGACGCGAACGGAGGCCATCCGCAAGATCCTGCGCGCCTACCTTGATGAGCACGGATATGGTTCTGAAAGCAAAAAAAATCCGTCGGCGTGAACCGACACCACAGGACGGCAAAGGAAACTCCATCTTGCTACGCCTCACGACGCGCGAAATAGAGGCACTATTGGCAGCGGCCGGGAATGTCGACCCATGCATGTTCACCGACGCTCCAAAGCCGCGCGTGATCACCGCCGTCACAATCGGACGAAAATGAAACAGCAGGCCCGCTCTGCGCGGGTTATCGGCACCTCCGCCGGGCGTCTCGGCGCAAGCTGCGGCTGTCGCCATCGCGGAAGTGCTCGATTCCATCGGCAACACCTGCCCGGAGTGCCCGCCCGAGGCCTGATGCCCTCCGGCGAAACCTTAGCGCTTCGCCATCGTCGCGGTTCTCACCTTTGCCCCGAAGGCGCCTGCTGCTGAGCGTTCGCGTTGTTCGGGTTTTTCTTGTTCGCCTCGTGATGGCCGACGACACACCCGGCCGCGGCGCCCAGCTTGCCGTGTCCCACCATATGGCCGGCGACGCCGCCGACGATGGCACCCTTGATGCAGCCCTTCGCGTCCGCCGCGGGCGCGAAAGCAAGCGAAATCGCGGCCACGCAAGCTGCCGCCGAAATCCATCTCATGTGCGTTCCTCCGGTCATGAAGATCGAGCAGTCAACGCGATCCGGCCGAACTCCGTTCCGGAGACGCGAATGGCTCTTGCCGGCTAGTCCTCCGCGCGCCGCAGGGCGGCTTGCAGCCGTTCTCTTTCCTTTTCCCACCGGTCGTCCTCGGCCCGCGCTCGCTTCTCGATAGCCTCGACCTCAGCCTGAATATCCGCGGCCTTCTTCGCATGCTCGCGCTCGGCCTTGTCCAGCACCGCCTCCGCCTTCGCCATCGCCTTTTCGCGCCGTTTGCGATTCCTCTGCCTGGCGGCCTCTTCGCGCCGGCGCTCGGCGTCGCGGCGCTTCTGCTCCTTCTCGAATTCGGCGGCGGCCTTTCGCGCGTCGCCTTCGCTGATCTTGGGAGAGGTTCGCTTCGCCCGCGTCGGCCGACGCCTTTCCCGGCGAGCTCCGTTCTCGCCAGATCCCAATCCGAAGGGAGATCGGAGTGCTCGGCGAAGCGCCCGTTAGATCCAGCGGGGCGCTTGAGCACCACGCCCGGCTTGGACATCGTCGCGGCGATGACGTCCGGATCGTGCGTCTCCTTGGCGATGCCCTGGTGGAAAAGATTGCTGCCGGCTTCTCAGGCCTCGAGCGCCGCCTTCATCGAAGGCGCCGCGATCGCGAGATCGAAGAAGCCGAGCGACGTCTGAAATGTCTTGAGCTTCCTGACCATGAGGCGTGCAGGCTCGCGGAGTCTCCTACCGCCGGCGAGCGACCCAGACCCCAAGCAGGAAGGCAGCGAAGAGCGACTGCAACGGAGCGTTCATGGTGATCTCGCGCAGCCGATCGGCCCAGCGCGTCGCGGCATCCTGTGAAGGCGACTGAGGCGGTCGCCGCCGCACTTCCGCAGTCTGCTCTACGCCGTCCTCGTTGATCAGTCCGGAAGCTTCCGTCATTGCCGAGGCTTCTTTCATGTCCATGCGGCTCTCCTACTCTGGCGTCAGGCCGACTTTCGCTGCTGCCTGCTCGTCGGCTTCTTCGCGGCCGTCTCCTTCGCCGGTTTCTTGCCTTGGATTGGCATCAGCATTTCCTTCTGGCCAGCCGTCGCCTTTCGCGGCTTCTTGGCCGGTTTGGCAGCCTTCGCCGGCTCCGCTTCTTTGCCGACGCTGCGCCGCAGCGCCTCCATCAGGTCGACGACGTTCTCGCCGCGTGGCCGCTCCTTGGGCGTGATCGGCTTGCCGGCGCGCTTCTGGTTAATGAGGTCGATCAAGGCCGCCTCGTACCGGTCTCGCTGCGCATCTCGCCGGCAGGCCTGTTGTTCTTGTGGGGTGCCCATGTGGCCCTATGCAAAAGATAGTGCAGTCTCGGCCAGCAAAATGGCCAGAACCAGGACAGCCGAACGCATAACGTTCTCCCTATGTTGATGGGGACGAAACGTAGCTCGGCGTCCGCGGTTCCTGGACGGACATGCCGATACTCAGCGCAATCTGCCGAGAGGCTGACGCCCGACGAGGCGATGAGGCAGAGGATCAGCACCTGTCCGGGAAGAACCCTGGGAAGTTTAGGCTCGGCCGGGCCTTGAAGCGCTTGCACTCCACCTCATTGCGGGGCGCTCATTGCCCGCTCTAGCGCCAAATCCGTCGCGGCTAGAGTCTCCTTGTTAAACTCCTCGCTGATCATCGCTTCTTCCCAAATCGACGCTAGCGCCAAACCTAGTAGCGACTTGTCGTCGCGATCTGCTGGTACAATCACACATGTTAAGGGTGCCAAGCTTTGTTGCGTCACTTGTCAATCCACAGGCCCTAGCGGCTTGCTCTGGCGCCGCGCGGGCGCAATGCTGAGGCATGGGTACGAAGTCCCGAGAGAGCATCTACGGCGCCTCTGTACGCGCCTCAGCGGAGCGCGCGGTAGAAGCCCGCACACAGGCCGACAAGCTGGCCTGTGAGGCCTGGAATAAGCGCATGCTCGCCTTCCAGGGCCCTGCCCAGCCCTCCCCCACGCTCGGGGACGCGATCAATGCCGGCTACCTGTACCTCGAGGTCAAATGCCTGGGCTGCAACACGCACCAGACGGTGGCGCTGGATATCGTCCGGCGGCCGAAGACGACGCCGGTCCACGAGCTCGAGCGCTACATGCGCTGCAAGCTGTGCTCGGAGGAGCGCGGCTATCCCTACAAGCGCAGTCACCTGGTCGCGATCCGGGCGACGAAGATCTCCGCCCAGGATCCGCCGTCGATCTGGTGGCCGGGCGAACGCTAAGGATCGCTGATGTGCACTTATTCGAGCACGACCAACCGAGAGGCGATCCGCGCACTGTTCCGGGTCGTCAATCGTTATCTCGGCGACCTGCCGCCGCTGCCGGGGTCTTTCCGGATTATCTGGCGCCCGTTGGTGCGCAACGCCGCCAAGGGTCGCGGAATGTCCAGATGCGGCCGGGGCAGAGCGCCGCCGCGAGCCGACGGGGCCCCCAGGTGCAGCAGGACGAAGCGACAGCGCGTTTAAAGGCGCCGAAAGAGAGCACGAGACGCGCGGATCGCGAATGCGCGACGACGTGTCCGCCATGGGGTGCCCGAACAGTGTGCTGCCGCTGCGAACGCGCCCGAATCGGTTCCAAATTGAGTCGCTAGACTCCAAGAGGGGGAGCTGAAACCATTCCCCAAACCTGAGGGTAGAACGATGCCCACTTACAAAGTCGCCTACTTGCATGAGCAGGGGCAGGACTTGATTATTTTCCCAGTGGAAAGCTCGTTTGGTGGCCAGCCGCAATCTGTTCAATCGCAAGAGTTGATCGCGATGGAGCGGCGGGCGCATGCAGCGGGGCTGCAGGGTTTTGCCGTCGTCGTTTGGGATGCTGGCGGACGGATGGGCTTTATGGGACCGCCGCCATTGCACGACTTTCTTAGCTCGATCGATCTTCAGTTGGTGATGTCGAATTTGAACCGAGAGGTTTCCTGGTAGCCATTATCTTTCGGCCAGGGCGCGCAAGTTAACTTCCATCACAGCCGCATTCGTTGTTGATCTGCCGGCGCGCGCCGCCTGGCATCGGGCGGTTTACGACGTCTCACTAGATAGGAACCAAATCGGTCCGTGATCGTCGAGTCTCGGCTTTCGGCCACAGCCCCCTTAGCCCCCGCCGGAAGAAAACCTGTCACCACCAAGTTGACGGCTCAGCTGCAACGCTGGGCCGTTTTTCTCAGGGATTGCAACACCCTCGCCCGCTCCGTTGGATGCGACCGGGGGGGCGTCCTTTAACCCCCGGCGCCTAAAGACGGAACTCGCGATGAAAAACACGCTGCGCAGGCGGCGCTTCCAGACGGGACCGAAGGTCTTCCGTATAAGATGTTCGAATACGAATTGCTCACGAAACGGGATTGGGCGCTGATCGCGGCGGTCACTACGCTTCTCGCGCTCATTTTGGCCGCGGGGGTCTATTGGCTCGTTACTTAGCAAGGAACGCGGGCTCGGCGGCCGAATGTGCCGACTGAGGCGGCCCTTACATCCACAGCTTGTGCACTTCGCCAGGCGTGAGGTGTAGGTTTTGGAGCTCTTTCAACTGCTGGCGGGTCAGGTGTCGAGTCGCAAGCTCCGCTGTCCAGCCTTCTGGAACCGCTGTCAGAACCAGGGTAAGCGCTTGGCTCGGTTTAGCTGCAGCGACCCAAAGTTGCTTGGTCGGGCGGGTCACCGCATCATCGGCCGTTACTTCAACAATTGTAAATTCGGTGCCGAATGACTCAGCCATGAACGTCCTAATGCCATGGCGGTTGCTTGGTTCAAAAGCGAAATTAGGATGCTGAAAAAATCAACTTAAGGATGGAGCCAGCCAAATCTAGCGCGACTCCCACACTTCGTGGTCCTCTACGACGGTTGGAGTCCACCTCACTATCCATCGGTCAATACCCATTTCGCGGTTGTGTGCCAAAATGGTATTCAGCGGCCTTCCAGGGAGGTGACGCGATGGACAAGTTCAAGATCAAGATCGCGCGCATCGAGATGGTTTCGCCCAACGAACGAGGTGAGGACGTTCGCTTGGCGTTTCAGTTCGAGAGCGGTCAGATCCGTTTTTCATTGCCAGTCTTTGTGAACTCCCGCGAATTTGACGACACCGAGGTCGTCGAAGTTGCGCGAAGCAAACTGTATGACATCTTTAGGCAGCTCTGCGGGCAGTGCAAGCGTTGGCGGTTATCGGATGACGAGCGTCGAGAGCTCGCAAGGATCAACGCGCGGCCAGCCTCGTAGGCTCGGGGGTCGAAATGCCCGAAGGCTGCTATAGACCACTGGAATGTTGACGGTCAGGAGCGCATAGAGGCTGTATGGCCAAATTTCCCTCAATGCGGCGTATGCTTGACGTGAGGATGATCGCTCTTCTCCCGCAGAAGTGGGAGTGGCAGGTCTGGGACGACGACATGCTTCTGATGAGCGGCCAGGAGACTTCGCGGGAGACGGCTCAGATCGAAGGGAATAGCGCCCTGCTTTACTTGCTTCGATGTCCGATGTGACCATTCGAAGCGCCTGATGCGAATTATGTCGACTCCCCGATGAAAAAGGTGTCCAATCACTCGCATCACCGCGCGGCTCATGGCTTCTATCGGTGACGAGACCGCCAATTGCGCTCCCGCCCAATCGAACAGGGAGCACCGCCATGCTAAATCGGCGACGTTTCAAGTCCTCCTCATCAACCTTCGAATTTCGCTTAGCGCAAGAGGCAATCAACTTGCGTAAACAGGCTGACGGCATGCCGCCCAGCATCCGTCGTGACGAGCTTTTGCGAAAGGCAGTCCAGATAGATGCGGCCACCGAAGTCAATAAGTGGCTGACGTCGCCAGGAATGCGTGCCCCGACATAAATTCCCAGTGCTCAAGCCCCGGAGAGAAGCCGCAGGATCAGCCCCATGCCGATAGGTGGCAGCCAGCGCAGTAGACCTTCTAACGGGTCATCCCGGCCCAGCGCTTCGTGTACGCGCTGCCGGAAATTCAGCCAAGGGGAATTGACATGATATCGAACAGGAGATCTCTCAGTTCCTACAACCACAAACTCGAATACGCTTTGCTTGTTGTGGTGCTGGTTGCGATGGCTCTATGGCTCGCCGTCTGATCCAATGCCGATGCAGCGCGGCCACCCGTGAAATTTCCCGGCCGTCGGAGCGCCGGCGCGGACAATGTGCGACAGCCGCCCGCCGGAAGGCGCATTCGGCTGATGGATAATGAACGCATTTCCACCTGTCGGCTCGCGCCCGAGGAACCACGCGTCTCCGTTCGGACTGCGATATAGTTCCCCTCTTTTGGGGCCCCACTCTGAGCGCTTGTCTCCCGGGAAAGCTGCTATCGCTCTTTCCGGAAATCGATGCTGCGCAGGATGATCCCGGGCGGCGTACCCTCGAACTCGGTCGCCTGATATTTGCCGGCGGCGCAGGTTTCGATGCGCTCCCGCAACCGCATGAATTGCGCCTCGCGCTGGCCCGCACTCGCGCGCACTAAACCCTCCAACTCATCCATCGCTGAAGTTGAAATCGCGCAGGGGACCTCCCTTTGGCCGTCGAGCATCGAGAACAGGACGACCATCCTGTCGTATTCGTAAGCGATGAAGCGACCGTACGTGAGCGTCATGTCAGCCACTCCTTCATAAGTCCCGGCCGTGCCGCGGTACCCGACTCAGCGCTACTCGGTGAGCCGCGCAAAATCCTCAAGCACGGCTGCGACGAGATCGCGATGCCTTGTGTCTTCCGGCGGCAGGCCCGCGGCGTACAGCTTGAGCACATAGCGCGCCTTGGCGGCTGCCTCCGGCCATGACGCGGCGGGAGCCGACAACAGGTGGTCTTCCACCGCGGCTCGGTGCTCGCGCAGCTCCTGCGCATGGGTCTCGACCTCCGCCAGCGCACGACGAATGTCGGTTGCCTTCTGCGCCGCCATGCCGCGGTGGCTGTCGAGATCAAACGGCTCGTCAGCCATCGGAAGCACTCGCGTCCACGCGTTGCGCGTCGGCGAGATCGACAGAGCCGATCGAGACCACCTCCATCGCCAAGCCGCGCGAGCCCTCCACCGGCAACTTGATCATAGTAGCGACGCGGCGGAACGCCTCGAACGATAACCCTTCGATCGTCTCCTCGTCGGTGACGACTTCATAGGTGCCGGCGGGCAACAGGCGATCAATCCCCCTTATCCGGAACGGTTGCTTAAAGGTGACGACTTCGCGTCGGGAACGGATGGTCATGCGCGCCTACCTTTCGCAATACTTTGGCGCCGGCCTCAAAAGCAGCATGCGCCCTTCAAACCGCAATAGCCATCGCTTTGTTGCCGCACGCGACGAGAAGGCACTACGCCCGTTCCTGCGCGTTCTTGCCACCTGAAGGGAAGTGATTTGGCACTGGCTAATTCCAGAACATGGGCGTAGCGTGCGCCATCACCGCATTTTCACGGCATCCACCGGTGACTGAGGGCCGCGTGCTCCCGTCGCAACGAGCAGGAGCATTCTCTCGCGGCAATTTCGGCTGGCCGAGTGGCTCGTGCCCCTAGCGTTGTCCCGCTTTTGCCTGTGATCCTGGTGGTCGCGGCGGCTGTCTTACATGCCCGGGCGGACGCAACTGAAATATCTGGTTAGCGGCAATCACGAAGGCATCCGCGCGCGTATCGGTGCAAGAAGGCTACATCGGCGTAAGAATCTGCACGTCTCGTGGGCAGGTCCTCTCGTCAGACGATCATCTCGAAAACCAGGAGGGTGCCGACATGGCCAAAGGCCAGCAACGAAGCAACCGCGAAGCCAAGAAGCCTAAGAAAGAAAAGATCAAGGTCATCGCCGCCGCACCGAGCCAGAAAGCGACCTCGCGCCCGACCCTATCGCAGAGCAAGAAGAAATAGTGACAATCTCGAAAGCAGACAATTGACGCGAAAGGAAGCGGACGTGGACACCGCCGTGACCCATTTAATCTCTGTCATGCTAATCGTTTTTGGCGGCTGGGTAATTGCCGTTTCACAGGTTCAGTCCGACATGTTCCCAATTTGGTTCGCTCTCGGTGGTTTAACTATCGCGATCGGGCTAATCAGCGCGCTCGGTGAGCGGCACTCCCGGTCCCGACCCTTGCGCTGAGGAAATCGCGCACGAGGGCGTCTGGGTTGAGCCGAAGCTCCTCGCCGAGACCGGGGGCAAAATCGGCGTAGGGCACGGTGCGGCATCCATTCTTCAAGGGCTTGATAAGCCGTGGCTGGGTCACAACGCCTGCGGTTGCGGGGGGAGCCGGCGCGCCTTGCCCGGTGTGCAACCACTCTGACGAGAGCACGCCGCCGGAGCTGCCGGAGGGCTTTAAGGCGATTAGGATACAGGATGACGAGCAAGATTGACGAAGGCGGCCACAGCTCTGGATACCTGGCCCCCGGTGGGGCGCTCTTATGCGAACTTCTCGAGTAGCGCTAAGAGCCCCAAACAGAGAACGAACAGCCATACTGCCGTCGCACTACGTGCCACATCGCTGTACGGCTTGTCCTCCCCTCGCCTGGCGCATCTTGGGCTCGCTAAAGATCGAAGAAAGCACACGCCACGAATCGTTCCTAACTAAGCGGGTGGAGGTGTCGTCAGCCGCACGGATGACTGGTGTGAGGCATTCGCGGCGTTCTAATCGCGCGGCGGTCCCCTTCCGGTCTTCCCCGATAAGCGGACGTCCTCAAGCTACCACGACATGTCTCAAAAGGGTCATGTGGCGAAATTCTCGGGACGGGCACAAAGCGTCCGCTTTACCCCCGGAAGCGGACGTCGCATTTTGTGAGTATCCGTCCTAGCACTACTTTGGCAGATTGTTGATTTTGCCGCGTTTTATAGGATTCCCGAATCAATTTTTCAATGATTCATGG